>CAIRTR010000071.1 GCA_903881565.1 Oligoflexia bacterium
CCCTCTTGTTGACGATCCTATGTCTTTGTTTCTCCCTGTTGCGAGTATTCCGAAGGACTACTGATAGACGATCGGGTAGGCCGACCCAGTTGCCCAGATCGACCCCGCCACAGAACGTAGCGAGCGGATTTCCCGCACTACGCTCTTCAGAATGGAATCCTATTACAGCCTGACGAAGGCGTTGAGTTGAAGATAGTCGATCTTGATTTTGGGTATCGCTAGAGGATTCTTTTGCAGAATCTCATCGAACTTTTCCCAAGTGACTCGCCCCTTCTGACTTCGATGAGAGAGGCTGTTCTTCCAATCTCTCTTCACTTGCTGCCAAAAGCTTTGGATCTTCTTCCCATTGCCTGCAATCCCATAGTAGTTAAAGTGCCCTCGCAATATCGCGTTGATCACATTGACTTGTTCGTCGATGGGCCGATGTTGTATCAGTCGAATTTTCTGCTTAATCGAGGCTTTTGCTCGACCATAGCGTTTTGAATCCGTTTGAAACACCGTTTTCCTTGCCGTTCCGCTCCTGTTCTTCGTCCGATAAATCGTGAAGCCCAGGAATGTCATCCGTCTCCGCTCATGAGTTTCGGAACTCTTCCGCTCACTCAAGTTCGTTCGATGAGTCTTCTTTTCTGAGATACTGAGTCCAAACTCCGCGAGTCTTGCCGTAAGCAGAATTCGCACACTCGAAGCATCCGCCGGTTTCGTAAAGAAGAATGAGAAGTCATCACAGTAACGCACTAAATTGCCTCTACCGTAAAGTCTCGGTTTAATCTTCTTCTCGAACCACAGGTCCAGTACGTAATGAAGGTAAACATTGGCTAGCAAGGGTGAAATAGAGCCGCCTTGAGGCGTTCCATTTTCTCCACTCTCCCGCCATTGCCCGTTCTCCATGATGCCCGCACTGAGCCATGCCTCGATCAGTTTTATCACTCGTTCATCTCCGATTCGAAGTCTCAGGAATTTCTTAAGCCAATCGTGGCTCAGGCTTCCAAAGAAATCCTGAATGTCAACCTCCAGAACGTGTTCAACTTCCCATCGGTAAAGGATCTCATTGATTGTCGCTAATGCATGATGACAGCTCAGTTTAGGACGGAATCCAAATGAGCATTTTAGAAAATCTTGCTCATAGATTTCGTTCAGAACCTTAGCCATCGCTGCCTGTATAGCGCGATCAATCACCGAAGGAATCCCAAGGGGTCGCTTCTTGCCATCGGCCTTTGGGATATACACCCTTCGTACCGCTGGCGCTTCATACCGCCCCTCATGAATTTGCTTCAAAATGGGAGGGAGAAGCCACGAGAGATTTTCTCTGGCTTGTTCCACCGTCATTTCATCTATTCCTACTGCACTGGATTTTGGAATCTTGTTTAAGCATTCCTCGACTAGCTCGTAGGTTAAATGATGAAGTAAATTGTTGAACTGTTCTTTCGGATGCATCCGGGCTTTCGCTGCAATCGCTGCTCGCCTGGATTCCGGGTCATACTTCGATCTGTCACTGTGTTCAGATGAATTGCCCACCGCTGTGTGTGGTCCCGTTTTCTTCACTGGCAGCTTTTCCTTTCTGCTACACCCTTTGCTCCCCGGTCATTACTCGGTTCTCAGCTCTTATGATGTAGTCTGAATTCCTTGAATTCATGACCTCTTGCTCTCGCTTGAAGCTGCTGACTTCTTGTCAGCGAATCCAAGGACCTCTCAAGTTTATGAAAGTGTTCTAATGAACATGCCGGAGCCTGCGCCCCCGGTGGCTGAGAACGAACTCGCATTACGCTCGTCTCTCTTTCGCCTTCCGCCACCTATCAAAGGCGTCGGCAGCCACAACTTCAATTCCTTTCGGGGTGAATGCCCATTCATCTCACCGATTCGGCCTGTTCACTTGTCCTCCACCCGCTCTATTGGAGGGTTACCCCTTACCAATAGGATGGCGACTTCTACCTCTGTCTGCTCGACTTTAAGGCGGTGATCTTTGCATCTCACGAACTCCTTTCACACTTCTTGACGCACGATAAGGCAATCAAACGCGGTCTCCTTTTAGCCCTACCCTCCTGAAATCGCTCAAAGACGGGAGCCGGGCGTTGGGGAACCTGGCGAATAATGCGCTCAAGTACGGCGCTCCAGAGACCTTCATCGAGCTCACCCTGAAACAAGATGAACAGCAGGTCTGGATCACGATTCATAATGAGGGGAACCCCATTGCGCCGAGCGAGCAGGCCGACCTGTTTTCGGGTCTTTCGATGATGAAAAAAACACCCGTCGGCCAACGGGGCTGGGGAATCGGTTTAGTAGTGGTCCAAGGCGTGATCAAGGCCCACGGGGGGAGTGTCAAAGTTGAGAGTAGCCCGGAAAAAGGCACGACCTTTACGATTGAAATTCCGTTAGATGCCCGAGGGATCCAAACCAAGGCCGCATAGTGCGAAGTTCGTTATGTAGCTCCGATTATAACAATGCGACGAGCGCCTCCATGTCAAACGGCTTCGTGAGGTAGCCGTATATTCTAACTTTTTCTTCAGGCGATTGCGGGGAAAACTCAAGATCCCCCGACATCATGATAAATCGAGTCTTGGCGAGATGTGCAAATTTATGTGCCTCATCAATGAGCGCAAAGCCGTTCATTCCTGGCATCTTCTTATCGGCGAAGACATAATCAAAAGTCATGCCCTTCAAAATCTCAAGAGCCGCAGCCCCGTCAGGAGCCACGCTCACGGATAGCCCGAGATTTTTAAGCATGGCCTCAAAACCCTTACGAAGATCCGCCTCGTCATCCACAATCAGGGCATGACCAGAGAATTGGCGCTCTCCTTTTGTGGGCGCGTTCACTTGATGTTCCTTACCCAAGACAGCGGGGGAGGATAAGCCGGAAGAAGAAGACAGCGGGATCGTGATGCTAATTGCGGTGCCCTCGCCTTGCTCGCTCGTAACCGCCATCGTGCCGCCAAAGGATCGGATAATTGTGTGAGAAATCGAAAGCCCCAGACCGGTTCCTTTACCGGGGGCTTTCGTGGTGAAAAAGGGATCAAAGATCCGGGGGAGGTGCTCTTTTGAAATTCCCGCCCCATTGTCCGAAACCCGAATCACAACGCTCGCGCCCTCATCCGAGGTCTCAATCCTGATGATCCCCCCTTCTTGATTTCCTTTTTGGTTTCCCTCACAGGCGTCTTTGGCATTTGAAAGCAGATTGACGATCACTTGCTGAAGCTTCCCGTCATTGGCCAAGACAGAAGTTTGTTTAGCGTTCAAGCGCTCTTTGATCGTAACCCCATCTTTGGCATAAACGGGTTCACAAAAATCAAGAGAGTCTCGGATCACTTTGTGGATATCCCACACCTGGATGGCTTCAGTGTCTGTCCGCGCGAAAGATCGCAACTGGTTAACGATGGTTGCCGCGCGCTTGATCGCCGTGCGCTGCGCTTTCAGATATTCGGCGACTTCTTCGTGTGCGGCAAATTTTGTGATCTGCCGAGAGAGCAGATCGCAATTAAGGCTCATGATGGCCAAGGGATTATTGATTTCATGCGCCACTCCCGTGGCAAGTGTTCCGATGGACGCCATCCTAGTGGAGTGAATGAGTTGGGCCTGCGTCTCGGCCTGTACTCGTTCACTATTTTTTTGCGCGGTGATGTCTTGCGCAACTCCAATGACCCGCAATGCATTGCCGCCCGCTAAAACCGGCGGATACGATCGATCATGAACCCAGCGAACGCTGCCGTCTGGACGAATGATCCGGTAGGTTTCATCGTAAGTACCATCGATTTGCCTCGCGAAGGCCTGGATCACCCGGGCGCGATCTTCGGGGTGAATTGCTTCTATGAATGAAGCGGGATTGTCGTAAAGACTTTGACAACTCAGACCCCAAATCGACGCATAGGCTGGGCTGATATAAACGATTCTCTTCTTTTCCAGATCGGTCATCCAGAATACTTCATCAATTGAGTTTGCCATCTGCTCAAATCGCAAACTTGCTTCGCGCTGTTCGGTGACATCCACCGCAACCGAATAAAAGCCCTCGACCCTGCCCTCAATCTGATCGGGGTGATAAATCACCTGAAACCGTCGAATCGAGCCATTGGCAATGGGTAGCTCATTCTCAAAACTTGCCGTCGTGCCAGCAAGTGCGGCATTCACATGCGGTCTCACGTTTTCAAAAGCGGGACCCATGAGGTCACGAAAATGGGTCCCCAACAATTGCCCGGGGGTTTTTCCGAAATATTCTAAATAACGATCGTTTGCGGTCACGTTTCGGAGATGCTTGTCCCAGTAACCAATCATGACCGGAACGCTCGCCAATAATTTTTCGATTTGCCGTTCCTTTTTTCGAGCATCCGTGACGTCACGGGCAATCGAATAGAGCAGGCCCGTTTGCGAGTCAGGCTGGGTCACCCAGTTCAGGATCAGGTAGTCTCCCGACTTTGCCCTGTAGCGATTTTCAAAATGCAGCGTGACTTGACCTTGCGCAAGTTTTTCGATCTCTTTTATAGTCGCAGCGAGGTCCTCGGGGTGAACAAAATTCAGGACAGCCTGCGAAGTCAGCTCTTCTTGAGTATAGCCTAAGGCTCGGGTGAAACTTGGGTTCACGCGTTTAAAATAACCGTTCGTGTCGGCAACGCAAATGAGATCAGGAGAGACTGAAGCGACTCGATCAAGCTCAGCCCTGGCAGTGATCATGTCGGTAATGTCAGTGCAGGAGCCAACATAACCCTTGAACGTCTCCCCTTCAAAAAGAGGACTGCCATTATCCAAGAGCCAACCGTATTGACCATCGGCTTTGCGCACCCGGTATTTCATGGAGAACGCTTCGCGCTTGTCAAAGGCCGTGACGTAGGTTGCAAGACAACGATCAAAATCTTCGGGATGAACGCCCTCGGCCCATCCGTTCCCAAGCTCCTGCTCCATCGTCCGACCCGTAAAATCAAGCCACGTCTGATTAAACCACGTGCAAAGTTTATCTACTCCTGCCGTCCAGATCAGCACGGGGGCAGCATTGGACATCGTCCTAAAGCGAGATTCGCTTGCCACCAAGGCCTGTTCAGCGTGTTTGCGCTCGGTGATGTTCTTATCCAGACCGCGGTAACCCTTGAGCACACCTTGTTCGTCTAAGATGGGCACACCATTGGTAAGGAGGTAGACCTTGCTGCCATCTTTGGCGATATTCCAGTTCTCCAAATCCCTGATGGGAGCCTTATTCTTTACGATTTGGGAGAATAGTGGGCCCACTCTCGCTGCTTCGTCCGGGGGCATGAAATCAAAAGGGGTCTTGCCGATCACCTCACCCAAAAGATCTAAACCCTTTTGCGAGCTGAAGGTATAAACACCCCTCTCGTCCGTCTCCCACACCCAATCTGCCGAACTCATGAGCAAATCTTTTAGCCGCCCTTCGCTCTCGCGTAGCGCCTGTTCTGAGTGCTTGCTTGCAGTGATATTTTGAAAAACCTCAAGAACCGCAGGCTTCCCTTGGAACTCAATCCAGGTATGCGAAATATCGAAAGTCTGACCTCCGAACACCCCCTTACTCTCAATGGATTTAGTTTGGCCAAAGGAGATGGGACCACGAAGCGGGCAGTGCTCACATTGCAGGCGATTATCCCTGTAAACTTTCCAGCAGGGCTGGCCAAGAATATTTTGGCCAAATAGATCCAGCATGTGCTTATTGGCAAGCAAGATCGTTCCCTCAGTGTCCACAATATCTATTGGAAACGGCAAGCTCTGTAAAATGATGTCACTGAACTTTGTAAGTTCGGCTTGGGCTTGGGCTTGGGCTTGGGCTTGGGCGTGGGCTTGGGCTTGGGCTTCCAAAAGTTGAACTACACTATTGAGCCTGTCAAGAATATCACTATGAATACCACTCAATTTCAAATGAGTCAGCACGTCCGATATTTCGCCAATTGCGTTGCGGTTATCCTTTGTGTCTACCTCACTCATTCTACAAAACCACCTAACTGGCGGCCTTCAGGAAGGAAGGAAGGAAGGAATTGCAAGACAAGTGCCGTGGGCATACAAATAAGTGTAGTCGATTTTTTTTCATTGAACCAGTTGTGGGTGCTTTTTATTTTTCTCGAACGCTAAAGCACCTATTTGTCAGAAGTATGGCGGCCGGTTACCGAAAGAAGTCGGCAACATCGCATTTGAACGCTCTTGCAACCCTATCCAAAGTGGGCAAGCTCACGCTATACTCGCCGCTTTCGATTCGCTGATACCAACGCCTTTCAAGCCCAAGCCCCATCATGTCCTCTTGGGTCAAGCCTTTGCCTTCGCGTACTCGTCGGATATTCTTTGCCACGCGGCGCATGAGCTTCCAATAACGATCGTCCAACTCCGTCTTTGATTTATGTGTTCCTTTAGCCACTTAATGAGTGTTGTACGCACGGTCACTTTAACCCACGGTCGAAACCGACCGCTGCACTTACATTAAGTCACCAAACAGACACAAAGAATCAAAATGACCTCCCGCCGCATCCTTAACGCGAATAAATGAGAAAATATGCTAGTCAGCGGTGCAAAACTTGCTAAACTTCATACTTAAAGTATACAAAGAGTTGTCCGCTATGCAGAAAATGCAACGCCGAACCGGAAAAGAAGTGGCCCAAGCCTGAGAGGGTATGTCATGATTAGAAAACCTAAATCTGTAAAAATCCCTGACCGCACTACACCCACTTCTCAAAATCCACTAAAGAGTCTACCCCCCC
>CAIRTR010000072.1 GCA_903881565.1 Oligoflexia bacterium
TAAAACTCATCAAACCCTACCCAATGGATCAGCCGGTCAAAAGCGACGTTATCACTTTCAATGATAGCCGCTTCCAGGATTTGCTTCAAAGTTGCTTTAGACCAAGACTTCTTCTGACCCCAACCCGGAGGCAAAGTCTCGCCCGTAAACTCAATCAATACGGCAGGCGTGAATCCCCGCCGCTCAGCAGCCTCGAGAGCCGCAATCGCGGCAAAGAGCTTGATTTCCGAAGCAGGCCACCAGGTATCTCGATCAGTTGCCGTGTTGAGGTAGGGAAGAACATCAAATTCCTCACCCTTGCTTTGGAAAACGACTGCCCGGAGGGTTTTTGGTGGAACGAAGCCTTGGGCGGCGAAAATGTCTTCAAGAGTCCTGGCATGGGCCAGAAACGGGGCAAGGAGAACGAACGCGGCAAGAAGAATGAGTCTCATTTCGACTTTTTACCTCCAAAACGGCCGTCTTTGATAGCCCAAAACGACCGACTCAAATAATGCACTGTGTTCGCCAAAAACCTCTGGGAAAACCCCTTCCCAAAACATATAAACATCCACTGTGAAACCCCATCATCATTTGACGTTAAAGCAGCTCCAAGCCGAGCTTGACCGATGCGAAAGCTGTGTCGACAAACCTTGCCAACAAGCTTGCCCATCTAATTGCTCTCCCGCCGACTTTATCATGGCCGCACGAGGGGGCACCCCGCACGACTTTGGTCGCGCTGCCTCCGAGATTTTGCAATTCAACCCCCTAGGTGAAGTTTGCGGCATCGTCTGTCCCGACACCTTCTGCATGGACGCTTGCGCGCGCGCGACGTTTGACAAACCGATTGAAATTCCAAAAGTTCAAGCCGCAATTATTTCTGAAGCGCGAAAACACAAAACGATTCCTGTGCCCTCAAAACCCACGCTCAATGGTAAAAAAGTCGCGATCATCGGTGCGGGGCCCGCTGGCCTTGCCGCCACCGGAGCTCTTGCGCGATTAGGCTATGAAATTTCACTCTTTGAAGCGGATGGAGTAGCAGGCGGTGCGTGCTTAACGATTCCGGATCCACGACTTCCCAAGAATGCTCTCCAAGAGGACGCGGCGTATGTGATGAGTTTGGGCGCGATCACGCCTCATTTTGGAGAGAAGGTCACAAACCCAGCCGCACTTCTCGAAAAAGGTTTCAACGCCGTCATCATTGCAGCCGGACAACCTGATCCGATTAAACTCGGAATCCCGGGTGAGGACCTCGCGGTCACAGCCACGGATTACCTCAGAAATCCGAAGAGATTTTCATTCACTGGCAACGTCGCTGTCATCGGAGGCGGCGCTGTCGCGGCCGATTGTGCGACAACCGCGCGCCACCAAGGCGCCACCGAAGTCGAAATGTTCATCCGCCGCACACTTTTTGAAATGCGCCTCACCTCAGAAGAACGGCGCATGCTCTTAGAAGCGCAAGTCAACGTCACGACACGCACGAAGCCCGCAGGCATCACTCGCGAAGCTGGCGGAAAGCTCACGCTTGAGACGACCAAGGCCGAGACTGGAACGAAAATTTCGCGCCCGGGGTATGACCTTATTATTTCTGCAGTGGGAAACACCTACAGTAGCGCTACACTCCCCGCAGGCGTTTTCTTGGCCGGCGATTGCACTCATGGCGCGAGCACTGTTGTCGAGTCTGTGGCTTCGGGAAAAAATACCGCTCACGCTGTAGATCGCTTTCTAGGGGGCAAAACTCTAGAAGAAACGCGCCCCCTAAAAACCAAATGGAGTATCGCCAAGAGTTACGCCCCACTCCAAGGCCTCGACAAACTTCCCGTAGACCTCACAACCGACTTCTTCGGACGCAAAATCTCTAGCCCCTTCTTGCTCTCCGCGGCTCCTCATACCGATGGCTTTGAGCAAATGAAAAAAGCGTACGAAGCCGGCTGGGTTGGTGGCGTGATGAAAACCGCTTTCGACGATTTGCCGATTCATATTCCGGCAGGTTACATGGTTCAGTTTGATCCTAAGACCTACGGCAACGCCGACAATGTTTCGGGGCATTCGCTGAACCGCGTTTGCGGTGAGATCGAAAAACTTCGCAAACTTTTCCCCACTCATCTCACGATGGGTTCAACCGGCGGACCTGTAACGGGTAACGACTCTGAAGACTGCAAAGTCTGGCAATCCAACACGCGTAAACTTGAAAACGCGGGCGCTCTCGCGGTCGAGTACTCTTTGTCCTGTCCTCAGGGAGGCGACGGCACCGAAGGCGATATTGTTTCGCAAAACGCGGCCGTTACAGCCAAGGTGATTGATTGGGTTATGCAAAACAGCTCGCCGGACGTACCCAAACTATTTAAACTCTCAGGTGCCGTGACATCAATTAAACCGATCTTAAACGCGGTGAAATCTGTTTTTGATAAATACCCGGGGAAAAAAGGCGGGATCACACTCGCAAACTCATTTCCGGTCATGGCGTTCCGCCCATCAACAAATCCTTCCGCCCGCTGGGAAGAGGGCATGGTCGTCGGAATGTCCGGCCAAGGCGTTCTCCCCATCAGTTATCTCACTTTAGCTGACGCCGCTTCGTTTGGGATCACGGTCTCTGGCAACGGCGGCGTGATGGATTATCATGCGGCCGCAAACTTCTTGGCACTGGGCGCACGCTCGGTCCAGCTTTGCACTGTCGTGATGAAACATGGACTCGGCATTATCAATGAGCTCAACCAGGGATTAAGTTTTCTCTTACACGCTCGGGGCATTAAGTCTGTTGAAGAACTGATTGGTCGGGCTCACCCAAAGGCGATTACGCCTTTCATGGAGCTCACCCCTATCAAGCAAGTCTCACATGTGCGTCCTAACTTCTGCCAAAGTTGCGGTAACTGCACCAATTGCCCCTATCTTGCGATCAAGCTCGATGAGCACAAACATCCTGTCACAGATCCCTCACTGTGCGTGGGTTGCAGTTGGTGCGCCAATGCGTGTTTCTCAGGAGCCCTCTTTATGCGGGATCGCAGCCCTGAAGAGTTAGCCGCCCTAAAGGAGTAATCGGTTATGCAATTTACACTCAATGGGAAATTAGTTTCGTATTCAGGAAATATCGAGCTTCCGCTCCTGACCTACCTTCGAGAAACTGCAAACCTTATCAGCCCAAAAGATGGCTGCTCAGGCCAAGGCACTTGTGGCTGCTGCACCGTCGTCGTTGATGGCAAGGCACTCCTAGGTTGCACGACTCCGATTCGTAAAGTTGAGGCCAAATCCGTCATCACGACTGAAGGACTCACCACCAAAGAACAAGACGCTTTTGGGGATTCTTTCGTCGAAAAAGGCGGCGTTCAGTGCGGCTTTTGCACTCCTGGAATCGTGATGCGGGCGAAAGCGTTGCTTGATCAAAATGCCAAACCCTCCCGCGAAGAGATTACCAAATCCCTAGGCGTGCACATTTGCCGCTGCACAGGTTACAAAAAAGTGGTCGACTCCATTGAGTTGGCTGCGGCGCGAATTGCCGGAGACGACGTACCTGCCCCGCCTAAAACCACGGGTCGCGTCGGCACTCGCCTTGGAAAATACCAAGGCAAAGAAACTGTTTTAGGATTTCGCCATTTTGTGGCCGACCTCAAAGTCACGGGAATGCTCCACGGCGCACTTCGTTTGAGCGATCACCCACGCGCGCGCGTGGTGAGTATTGATTCCACTGAGGCTCTTAAAATCCCTGGTGTAGTTCGCGTGTTTACTTCCAAGGACATCTCTGGCGAGCGCGTGATCGGCCTCATCATTCGCGATTGGCCACTCATGGTCGCAGTGGGCGAAGAGACGCGCTACGTCGGCGATGTGATTTGCGGAGTCGTGGCCGACACCGAAGAAAACGCGCGAAAAGCGGCGGCGGCAATAAAAATTGAATACGAAGTTCTAAAACCTATCACGAGCGCTCAAGAGGCGATGAAGCCCGGCGCACCTCTGCTTCACAAATCGGGCAACGTGCTTGCGAATTGTGAAATCAAACACGGTGACACCGACAAAGCGCTGAGCGAATCGGCACATGTGGCGACCGGATTTTACACCACCCAGCGCATTGAGCATGCGTTTATGGAACCTGAGACATGTTTAGCGAAGCCTTGGACCGCACCCAATGGCAAACCCGGCGTCGAAGTTTACTCTCAGAGCCAGGGCGTGTATGAAGATCGCAAACAAATTGCGCAAATCTTGGGCTTTGAAGAAGCACAGGTTAACGTCCACCAGGTTCAAAACGGAGGCGCATTTGGGGGCAAAGAAGACCTCTCAATTCAGGGGCAAACAGCCCTGTTTGCTTATCTTTCGGGTAAGCCTGTTCGCATTGCGCTGACTCGAGACGAATCGATGCTCGTGCATCCCAAGCGGCATCCCATCGAGATGCAATACAGTGTCGGCTGCGATGCCAAGGGAAAACTCACGGCCATTAAAGCTGAGATGCTCTCCGACTCTGGCGCCTACGCGTCTGTGGGAATGAAGGTGATTGAGCGCGCGGTCTCGCACGCTGCCGGAGGTTACACCGTTCCGAATGTCTATGTAAAAGGGACGGCTTGTTACACAAATAATATTCCGTGCGGAGCGATGCGCGGATTCGGAGTAAATCAAGCGGCTTTTGCGATGGAATCCTGCATGGACGAGCTTTGCGAAAAAGGGGGATTCGATCGCTGGCAGTTCAGATGGGATAACGCGATTACCGAAGGCTCCATGATTGTTTCGGGACAAATCATGAAACAAGGTGTCGGTATTCGCCGCTGCCTAGAGGCACTGAGAGATCGTTTCAAAGCGGCAAAATACGCAGGCATCGCGACGGGAATCAAGAACACCGGCATCGGCTGCGGAATGGCCGACATTGGCCGCGCCAAAATCGTCGTCGAAGCGCCCAACAAGGTCGTGGTTCATCATGGATGGACAGAGATGGGCCAAGGAGCCTACACGATGGCGGTGCATTCGGTTGTTGAAGAGACGGGGATTGCACCCGAACTGATTGAAGTACGTGTTGAGACCAAAGAAGAAACGGCGTGCGGAATGACAACCTCCTCTCGCGGTACCTCACTTATCGGTCATGCAGTGATTGAAGCGTGCAAAGAATTTAAAAAAGATCTGGCATCAAAGCCCCTGAGCGCACTGGTGGGTAAGGTCTATCGCGGCGAGTGGATTTGTGATTTCACAACTAAGGTCGGCGCAAAGGCAAAGCCTGATGCCGATGGCCGCACCAAAGAAACGTGCACCCACTATTCTTATGGATACGCAGCCCAAATGGTGGAGCTTGATGACAACGGTCGAATCAAGACCGTTATTGCAGCTCATGATGCCGGTCGCATCATGAACCCCACTTTGTTCGAAGGGCAAATCGAAGGCTCCGTGCACATGGGCTTGGGTTACGCGATCACCGAAGACTTCCCGATGGAAGGTGGACGGCCGCTTCACACGCAGCTCAATAAATTGGGCATTTTGAGGGCAAAAGAGACCCCAAACATTGAAGTCATCGGCATTGAGGTCAATGACTCAAACGGGCCGTATGGCGTTAAGGGTGTGGGAGAAATTGGTTTAGTGCCAACAGCCGGCGCCGTGGCAAATGCACTTTATCAGTTTGATAAAGTGAAGCGCTATTCGCTGCCCTTGGGTGAGGCGAAGACGCTGTTGGGGAAGAAGTAGGCGACTATTCAGTCTGTATCGATACAGGAGTTTTGAAAGTTCTATGCCGATCTAGCAAAAATTAACTTAGATCGGCATAGATCAAAAATCATCGCTCTTTGCCGATCTACTTCTTCACGCACTCCAAAATAGCTGCAGGCAAGGCTGCGTAGAACGCCACAGAGGTCACGAGATCGTCAATCTTCACGCTGTCTTTAACAGAGTGAGTGTCTTCTTCGCGGGCAGGACCGAAGCCAATCGAGGGAATCCCGAGCTGTCCCATGCTTGCGATCCCGTTGGTCGAGAAGGTCCACTTATCAACCTTCACAGGCTTGCCCAAGACTTGGGTGGCCGCCATGGCGCCCGCGCGAACGAGTGGATGGTTTTCTTCCAAAACCCAAGTGGGGTAGTACTTTTCGGTGACCAAGACTTTTTTCTTATACGAAGGTGTATCGTAAGTGAGGATCTCGACCTTCATGGATTTCGCATCAAAGTTAGGCAATTCTTCGATTTGTTTCACAGCAAGCAGTTTATCTTCGCCGTTGGTAAGTCTGCGATCGATGTGAATGCGGCAACCATCTGGGACCGCGCAAAGACTTGGGGTTTCACACGAGATGTGCGTCACTGCGCAAGTACCCTTACCCAAGAATGGATCATTCACAAGTCGTTCATTGAGTTTTTCGATATCGCTCACTAGGCGCATCATTTTGTAAATGGCATTGTCACCACGCTCTGGAGCGGAACCGTGGCAAGAGCGGCCCTTGGCGACGACGTTGATTTCCATGCGGCCGCGATGCCCACGATAAACCTGCAAGTCCGTGCACTCACCCATGCAAACGTAGTGAACATCCTTGATAGAGTGTTCAAGCGCGTAACGAAGCCCGAGGCCGTCACAATCTTCTTCTTGAACAGAGCCCACGACGAAGATTGAGAACTGATCAAGGTTCTTGCCCATTTCTTTAAAGAGCAAGGCGCCA
>CAIRTR010000073.1 GCA_903881565.1 Oligoflexia bacterium
GTCCCCTCGAGCGACCCCTAAGAGCGTAAGGAGTCCAGGACCAATTTGTCCCACGCAGACCCCATCCACGGTGACTGAGGCGCTCTTTACTCTTTGAATTACAACTCGCATCGTTTTTTGTGTTTGCCATGGAGCGTGCGTGAAGTCTATCTTTTGCGGCAAGATGGGCTTCTTGTTTTTCTTAGGACTCTTGGCGGGAGTCATTGATTCGATTGCGGGGGGGGGCGGATTGATTACGCTTCCGGCTCTTACGCTTATGCTGGGACCCGGACCCAACGCAATTGGAACCAATAAATTGGTGGGCACGATTGCGGCGGGAGTCGCTTTGTGGGTTTATCGACGAGCAGGGCATTTCGATTTCAAAAAAAGTCTATTTTTCGCTCTTTTCGTTGGGATGGGGTCCTTTATCGGAAGTCGAACGGCCATCTTGTTGCCTCTATGGATTTTCAGATGGTTTCTGCTGATTTCCTGCCCGCTTGTCCTTTGGGTGGTTTGGCGTAAGGATTTATGGCTCGTTCGCCAGCGGCCGGCGGAGTACTTGGGGCATTCACGCTTTAAGATCGCGTTTGCAGGACTGGCCTGTGGATTTTACGATGGCGTTTGGGGACCGGGAGGCGGGACTTTTATGTTTCTTGCACTCGTTTTCGTGGCGGACCTCCCGCTCATTACCGGTTTAGCGGCGGCCAAGTTTGCCAATACATTATCAGCGGCCTCAGCGATGCTGGGGTACGGCCTAGGCGGATTTGTTCATGTGTCGGCTGCCATCCCTATGGTTTTAGGTGTCTCGCTGGGGGCATTTTTAGGAGCAAAGCTTGCGGTTCGCAGGGCGTCAGTGCTTGTGCGACCGGTTTTAGTCGTTGTTGTGATGTTGCTGCTGTTTCGGGTATTTCAGGCAAATTAGCTTTACACCTTTCAAGATGGTCCAATTCGTTTTAGATTCTAAAGCTATGAAGGGGATGCGGAGCGCAGTATTGGCGGCATTGTTTGGCATTGGCATTCACGCCCCCTTTTCCTACGCTGTTGAGCCCCCTATCGCCACTCCCGAAGAAGAAACAAATCGTGAAGTGGCTCGAACTTATTCTTCTTTTTATCTCGGCCAAAAAGATCTTTCGGCTTCCATTAAGGTCTTGATGGAGCATCTTAAAACCGACCCCAAAGACACAGGCGCCTGGCATCTCCTGGGGCTTACCTTGCTTGAGAGTCATGAAAACACGAAAGCGAGTCAGGCTTTTTATCAAGCCTTGGCCACTTCTTCTGAGTTGGGTCGTGGGCTCTATTTGTATTATTATGCAGACGCACTCAATCGATCAGGCGATATCAATAAAGCAAAAGCCGTTTTAGAGCGTGCCCTGAAGGAAAGTGATGTCTCAGAGGTTGTAAAAGAAGCGCTGGCGAATCTTAAACCTAACGTAGCCCTGCCTCCCATTCGATTTGCTAAGCGTGGCAACTGGAAAGGGAGTTTGACCCTGATTGGTGGTTACGACACCAACGTTTTGCTCACTTCGGATTCGGCAATCGCCTCAATCTCGCGATCCGATACCGCAAGTCCATTTGGAACATTCGTCGGCCAGATCGCGCATACCAAATCACTTGCTTCAGGCCAGCTGCAGTCGCGCGGCAGTGCAGGGGCGAACATGAATACGGCGGTTGCGGCGAAGACCTATAATACGATTTTCTCGTCTCTGGGATTTGACTGGGGAAACGGCGAAGAAGAGTTCAAGTCTTTTGATCAGGCCCTGGGTGAGACGTTTGACATCAATTGGTTGAACTCGAGTGGTTATAAGTTCTTCAGCTGGACGAACACTTTGAAGTGGCGAGGGGCCTTGCATCACGGCGCTTCTTCGGACACCGAGATCGAGATTCCAGGCTTTTATACAAAGAGTGCTTTGGACTCGACCGACGATCCCGCTAATGATCGAAGCGGTCTTGGTTTGCGCCCCTCGTTGCTGCATCGCCGTTACTTTGCGTTTGGGGTCATCACGATTTCGGCTCGTTTTGAAAAACTCTTTGCCAAGGGCGCTAATTACAAATCCAGCACGATCTCAGTCCCTTTTACCTGGTCTCGCAACGTGTTTCTGGGACTGTTTGGAACCTTGGGACTTGAGGGCGCGCAGGTCAAATATCCTGAATCTTCGACGCTTCGTTCGGATCGCTACCTAAAAGCATCCGCTTCTCTGGGCAGGCGAGTGTCGAAGAAAATAGTAGGCTCGCTCGACTACGGCTATACGCGAAACATCTCGAACGTTGAGACTGCGCGCTACAATAAACATTCGTTGTCGCTGATGGTGAATTATGAGTTCTAGATTTTCGGCCGTAATTGCCGGGTTGTGTATCCTGGGTCCTGGCTCCGCGTTCGCCGCTGATTCAGCCGGTCGAGTGACAAACATTAAAGGGGTCGTTCTCTTGAATCGCGTTTCCGCGATAGAGGGCCAAGCACTTGCCGTGGGCAGTGTTGTTGAGACCAAACAGGGAAAATGCACGCTTCTTCTTGGGCCTGAAACGGTGATGCATCTTGATGTCGATAGCCGCCTTAAAATTACGGAGCACATGCTCGAGGAGGGCGGCGCGAAAGAGAAAACGGGTGTTGAACTCGACTTTGGTCGTACTCGTGCGCTTCTTCGAAACAAGGGCCCCGTGCAAAAAAGTTTTAACATCAAATCCCGAAATGCCGTCATGGGAATTCGTGGCACCCATGTTTACATCGACAGTCCGAGGGATCTCAAAGTACCTCAGAGTTTCTTGACCGTAGAAGGTGCAGCTCAGCTCTCTTTTGCGGCGCCAAAGACGACCAAGACAAATGAACCTAAAGCACCCGGAGCAGGAACTGCCGCGTCAGGGGCAGCTGCGGTCGCTCAGGAGCCCGCTGTTCGCACGATTATTTTGAAGAAGAATGAGTTTTTTCAGGCGAGTGAGGGCGCTGATCTTAAGCAGGTGCAAGTTACGCAGCTCCCCCCTTCTACGATCAGGCAGATGGTGGATCAGGTTGCGCTTCCCCCGAAAGAGATTAAGAGCGCTGAAGAAGTTCATGAGAAAAACACCCCGAGAGCAGGACCTGAAAAGCCAGAGCAAGGGGCTCGGCCGGAGCGGCCCGAGGCTGCTCTCCCTCAATTACCGCCGATTACTGCGCCCAAGTTTGATCCAGTCGCTAACGGCGGCGGTAATCCGATTAAGACAAGAGTAAAAGTTACAATTCAGATACAGAAACAGTAGCGCGCTCTTTTTGGAAACGACTCTGAATAAAAATAGGATCTCGCATTTTCTGCGGGACCGGATACTCCGTAAACCCACAAGAACCGCGAGCGGCTAAAAGGGGGCGCGCTTCATGCCGCCAAAAGGTGCGAAGGGTCTTGAGATGTTCCTCTACAAGGCGGCTTTGAGCTCTTGCGCTGGCTTTTTCAAGTAACTGAAGTGTGAGCGCCTCCAGGGCTTTGGGCGATTCACCCGAAAAAAACGCGGTCCAAGACTTCATCTCTTCATCCGCAATTTGCCGAAAACAAGTGATCAGGGCATAACGCGGAATCTTCGCGCGCCATTGCTTTCCGAAAATCGTGCGGGCAGGGACGCGGTAGCCTAAATACGATAGAAGCTTTGATAGCGAAAAAAACGCCGCGAGCGTTGTGCTTCGAGATCGAAACGATCCATGAAAATCGAGGCGAAAATCAAGGCTGACATTGCCGGCAAGGGCCGTGCTTAATTCATCGGGACGAGTTGAATAGCATAGCCACAGCCGATCACCATCATGGGCGATTCCGATTTGCGGATAGAGAAAAAAGAAGGCGCCTGCGGTATTCCATTTTGGGCGAAGCGCTTGAATAACAGATGTCTCTCGCAGGCAGGCTTGCTCATGAGACTCGCAAACCTCAAACCGAAGAGAGGTGGCACCAGCGATAATCGCCCGCATCTTCGCGTGTTTTTTTCGGCGCTTCGCATTTTTATATTGTCCCAATCGCCGATGAAGGTTTCGCGATTGCCCCACGTAAATGGTTTTGCCCTCAGTGGTGAACTCATAAATACCTGGTTTTGAGGGGACTTGATCTAAAAAGCTCTTGCCGAACTTGCGATCGAAAAGGTTCATGGAGCCGGGGGTGTTTTGAAAACTCGGTGGGCTTCGTTATTGGCTGTGTAGAGTTCTTTTGCGCCCGTAAGCTCAACGAGACATTGAACTGGGATCAGGTGACTCTTCGCTGCAAGTGAAGTTTCCCAGGGAAGTGTGAGATTGGTGCTATCGCCCGCAGCCAGAGGCGGTACATCCATCCGTCCAATGAGTTGCCACTTCTGAAGTTCCGTCTCATAAAGGGTGGGCGCATCGGTCAAGCCCGAATAGCAAGTGAGGATTCCGCCTTCGGCCATTAAAGATCCAATGTTCTCAACTTCAATTTCAATGTTTTTGCCGTCCCACTCCATCCCGTAATAAAAAACTGCCAAATCAGGGCCTAAAACGTGGACGTTTTGGCCAATGCGGACGTCGGATTTGTGAATAGTGCCAAGGGACTGCGCATAATCAGAGACGGCTTTCCATGCTTCGGTGTTCGAAGTCTCAACTTGAGTGAGGTCGATGCCCAGATGAAACTTTTGATTCGCAAGTGTGATGGCAAGCCACAGTCCGTCGGAAATCGCAACTCGGTAGGATTTGTTTCGATCTAGGAGTTCTCCGCCGATCTTAATCGATCGGATTGCCGATCCGCCCGGAACCCAGCTGATGTCCACGTTATCGGCAGAGAGCCAGCCCGTGGGAGAGGAGAGGGGCATCAATCCACTCAGCGTGTAGAAGACCGTAAAAGCAGTAGAGAGATCACTGCCCCTGACCGTCCAGACCTTCAGCTGCCACTCCCGGTTTGTTTTTGCATCATAGGTGTGGGGAACGACATCGTGAAGGTCCATCAAATTCAAGGGGCCCTGGGGTGTGCTCAGACCGGTGAGACTGATCTCTTCAAGAGAGAGGTCCGCTCCGGTCTTGGCGCGATAAGCTTTGACTGTGAGATTTCCTAAGGTGGATTCAAGCGCGTCTTGTTGTCGGAGCTCGAGGTCAGAAGAAGCGACAATTCTAAAAGGATCATCTCCCATTTTCTCTGCAAGGCGCTTGTCTTCATTGACCACGAGCGCAGCGATTTCCGGATCTTCTGCGATCGTGGAATCGATCGGATGAAGGGCGTAGTCAGAGAACACTACTTGTTTTGTTTTAGGGATCCACTTGAGCTTAAGCTCACCTAAGAATCTCCCCCAACAGCTTGTCTCCACGACGGGCACTTGTCTGCCCGCATTTGAAACGAGAATCGCTTGAGGAACTTTGCGGTGGGAGTGACCGCTGATCACAGCATCAATGCCAGGGACAGAGCGCGCAAGCTCAAGATTTAAATCAAAGGCATTGTGTGAAATCAAAATCAAGACATCGACCTGAGGACGAAGCTGCTTGGCAAGCTTTGTAGCGACAGCGAGGGGTTCTAGAATGTGAACCGGCTTGAGGTACGAGTCATAGAATAGTTCGTAAGTGGTGAGGCCGATGAAGCCGACTTTAACTTGTGCTTTGCCCGTGCCTATTGTTTTGATGAATGTAGGCGGAAAAGCTTTTTCAAAGGCATTCTTCTGAGAGTATTCGCCCGCATCCAAATTGGCGGCGAGCACCGGTAGAGGATATTTCTCATTTGAAACTGTCGTCACCATCTGATCGGGGCCCGCAAGAAAATCGTGGTTTCCCAGGACCGTTACATCATACTTCATTGCGCCTAGGATATTGAGAAGGTTAGTTCCTGAGTCGACGGAGTAGTACCAAGATCCTTCAGACCAATCGCCGGCATCGACCGTGAGAGACGCCTGTGCTTTTGAACGTAAACTTTTTAGGAGAGTGCTTATTCGTGCGACGCCACCGAGTCCGTAGGGATCGGTTTTTGCGGCTCTGAGGCGGGAGTGAATGTCGTTGGTGTGGTAGAAACTGATTTCGACGCTCTCAGGTTGGCAGGAGTTAATCCCCATCAACCCAAGAGCGCCGAAAACAAGAAGGATAGCATGAGGTCTGTAAGACTTCATTTTTTGGCAATTAGCTTTGCTAATTGATTATTTAAGATTCATGCCTTTGATCAGATTGTTTTGAAGCTCATTGAGTTTCAAGCCGTTGTCTTGATATTCAGAGGCTTTAGGACCCTGAAGGTAAATCGTTGAAATAGGTTTCACAGTGACTTCTTTGCCAGGGGTGCTGTGTTGAATGAGTTGGCGGATGTTAGCAAATACGGCGATTCCGCCGGCGCGTTGCATGGTTCCATCAGGCTTAAGTGTTGGACCGTAAACACTGGCGATGATTCCGGCTTGGCCAGTAGAGCTCGGCAAGAAGGCTTGGGAGACGGTGAGGCCTTCTGGAAAATATTCGTTATTGAGGAAACCAAACATCGCGGCAACGCCGACCCAGTTGGCATGGAGAACGTCGAGGTATCCGAAGATGTCAAACTTGGGGCTGATGGGGTTTGGGCTACGGATTTCAACAAGGCCGTAGGGAATTCCGATGGGGACACCATTGGGAAGGACCATCGTCGGTGTGAGGCTGATGTAATCTTGGTCGTTCACGATCGACGTGTTGAGATTGAAGCCGATTTCAAAAGGTTGGGCTTGAGTATAAGGATTGATAAAGAGGTAGCCATAATCTTTGAGAGTAAAGCCGCCAGCGAGGTCTGATTGAACCTTGCTGGTGAAGATCAGAGAAACGCGAACGGTTTCAAGATTTTCTGAAACTTGAAACGTCGCCTTTTCGACGATGCTGCTTTTGTATTTGCAGCCGGATAGGATTGATGCGCTTGCAATCGCAAGGCAGATAAAAAGAACTGATAGTTTTTTGGATCCAATAGTTTTCATATGTACTCCCCTTATTAAAAATAAAACTGGCGGAGAGAGAGAGATTCGAACTCTCGAGCGGGTTTCCCCGCTGTTCCCTTAGCAAGGGAGTGCCTTCGGCCACTCGGCCATCTCTCCGCGTGTGCGAACGCCTCAAGTTAGCCACACCGGGGGGCTTGAGCAAGGGGAATTCGTGAATTGCTTGATTTTCCAGCTCCAGAGCCTTCTTTTCTCTGGGATGGAAGGCGTTATGGGGTGAGATTGGTGGGGCTTGCCTGAGTCATAAGTAGGGTTTTTCTGATTTAAAAAAGAAAAAAACAGACTTTTTTGATCAAATTTCGCAATGCGTCCTGATTTGTTTTAGCTATTTATTACAGTCCACTAATGCGCGGCGACGTGAATTTGGCTTGTTTTCGGAGATATAACGCGGACAAAGCCTGACTAAAAAGGTCTAAAGTTTTTCGAATACCTGACCGAATAAGTAAGTGAAACAAGCGCCGCTCCTCTGAATAGGTCAGAGAAGGGGTGTTTGGCAGGGGTACAGCAAATTCACCTGCCATTATTGTCTAAACTACGCCTTTTGACCAATGGGTCGACTTGAGCTGGCTTGTGCCATCGCTCATCGTCAGCTCAGAGGCCTCAAGAGGTTTTTTGTGGAGGTGTATATGGGTCTACGAATTAATACAAACGTTCAATCTTTGGCTGCGCAACGAAACTTAGGCGCTAGCAGTGCCGCGCAGAAGTCGTCTTTAGAGAAGATGTCTTCTGGATCGCGAATCAATCGTGCAGCAGATGATGCTGCTGGATTAGCCATTGCCGATAAAATGAAAAGTCAGATTCGGTCCGTTCGCCAGGACGTTCGAAACGCGAACGACGGGATTTCGATGATTCAAACGGCTGAAGGTGGCATGAACGAAGTCGGTAACATTCTAGTTCGGTTCCGTGAGTTGTCGATTCAGGCTGCATCAGATACGATTTCGGATCATGAGCGCACATTTATCGACAAAGAAGTTCAGCAGATGAGACAAGAAGTTGATCGGATCGCCTTTGGGACAGAGTTTAATAGTAAGAAACTCTTAAGTGGTGAAGGCGAGAAGATGGACATTCAAGTCGGATTGAATAATGACGCTACATTGGATCGGTTTCAGTATGATTCGAGCAAAACGAATGTGTCTTCGCAAAAGTTGGGACTTGCAGATATCAGTGTTGCTACTAAAGAAGCGGCGCAGGGGAACTTGTCCAAAGTCGATGATGCGATTCGAAACCTCAGCGAGAATCGCGCTGAACTCGGTGCCTTGCAGAACAGGTTGCAGTCAGGGATCAATAGCTTGCAGATCTATGATGAAAACCTGTCAGCTGCAAGAAGCCGCATCTCTGATGCTGACTTAGCGTCCGAGTCCGCGGATCTGATGAAGAATAACATCCTCGTCGCTGCCGGCACTTCGGTCCTCAGTCAAGCAAATCAAAACAACCAGAGCGCTCTGAAGCTCCTTGGTTAATAGCTAGTAATAGCTAGTAATAGCTAAGTACTGCTTCACCACACCAACTCTTCGAGGCGTGGATCTATTTCGGGGATTAAGTTCTCAGGGATAGGTCTACGCCCTCGAGTGAGGTGAAAGGTGAGCTCCTTCTTCATCCTCCTTACTCTCTTTGTTCCTTTGTTCCTGTTTTCGGTCTGTCCTGGGTTACTTTTGGGTTCGTGGTACAGCAAATCACTCCCCAAACTAGCTGCCAAGAGTCAATTGTTAAGAAAAATGGTCAGCAGCATCAAAATATTTTTTCTCGTAAGTATCTATTCTTAATAGGGTTTTCACCCTAGAATGCGCGTCGCGCAAAAAAACAAACCAAAACGCTCAAGTATTATCGCCCTGCGCCGATAGGTATGTTGTAAGTCAGCTGGAAGGATGGGCCTCCCGGAAGACATACAACGTCTGCCAAATGTATCTTGCTGTTGCACGAGGCGGAAAAAAAAAGGAAGTCCAAGCGGTGTTTGACTTGGATAACCTTCCGCAGTTTCATGCGTGGTTCACACCCAGACGTTTAACTTCATAAATCTCGGTCTATTCGTGACTTCGGTCATGGATAGTACGTAACCGGATTTGGTTCTATCAATAACGCGCCTTGTTATGGGGCAAGTGAAGGGTGGGATTATGTCCGAAACTTGAAAGGGAACGTAATATGGGCTTAAGAATCAATACAAACATCGCTGCTTTGAGTGCAAATCGCCAACTTACTCGTACGAGTGAAGATCAGGCAAAAACGTACGCTCGGTTATCATCTGGTCAACGTATCACCCAAGCCGGGGACGATGCTGCAGGTCTTTCCATCAGTGAGAACTTGAGATCTCAGGTTCGGTCGATGGGCCAAGCCGAAAGAAACGCTAACGACGGTATTTCGTTCACGCAGGTTGCTGAAGGGGGATTGACCGAAATCGGCAATACCATGATCCGGTTGCGTGAGTTATCCGTGCAGGCGAGTTCTGATACGGTCGGTGACAAGGAGCGCGGCTTCATTCATCAAGAAGTGCAGAGCCTTGTGCAAGAAGTGGATCGTATCGCAAACTCCACGTCTTTCAACGGAACAAACCTTTTAAACGGCCAATCACAGAAGGAAACTCTCGAGTTTCAAGTTGGGATTGGAAACAACGAAGCAGATCGCATTCAATTTAAAGCGGGAGAAAATGATGTTCGCTCCGCTAGCTTGGGCGTCGACAGTCTTAATTACTCGTCGATCGATGGAGCTCGAGAAGCGATGGACAAAGTTGACTCCGCGATCGATTCTGTGTTCTCCGCTCGTGCCCGACTCGGCGCTATGCAGAACAAACTGCATTCGACCGTCAACAACTTGGCAATTAACAAAGAGAACTTGCAACAAGCCCGTTCACGCATCGCTGATACGGACGTTGCACAGGAAACTTCTGAGCTCGTACGCGGCAACATTCTGCAGTCGGCAGGTGTGTCCGTCCTTGCTCAAGCAAATCAAGCACCGTCTAGCGCTTTGAAACTGCTGTAATTCTTAAGCAGTAGCGCGGTTTCGGTAAAGTGCGCCTGAACCCTCGCGGACATTGGGTCCGTGGGGGGTTCGATAAGCCCCCCCCAGAGGTGCCGAGCCTCTGGGGGTCTTTACCGCCTTCGGTTCATTCGGAATTCAAGTTTATCTTGAAAACTCCGAAGGGATAGTGAGGGAGGGCTAGACGGTGAAAATTCAGGGTCTAAATGATGCACTTCAGTTCTTCGGGCAGGTCCAAGACAAGGATCGCGAAAAGGGGAATCCCGATAAACGAAGGCAGCAAAGACAGGGTTACGGGAGTGACAAAAAGAAGAGCAACTTCGAAGAGTCACTCGAAGTCAGCCAGGCCGAGTTAGAAAAAGCGGTTGAAGCCTTCAAAACCGATGAGCAAGCCAAGGCTAACGGATTGAATGCAAAAACCGACGGACAAGGCCCGGGACTTAAAGTAATCCTCACCGACAACTCCGGAAAAGTGGTTCGCCAGTTCACCGGCGAAGAGTTCCTTAAACTTCGGTCCGACACCCACCAAGAGGGCCGAGTGAGAGGGAAGATCTTGGATCAGAAACTCTAACAGGTTATGATCGAGATCAATGAATCTTACTTTTGTTTCTGATCTTCATATCGCGGACGCTCAAAGCCCGCTCTATCGCTCCCTCGTCTCTCTGATCAAAGATCAGATTCAGCCGGGGGATACGCTCGTTTTAGGTGGCGATATCTTTGATCTCTTCGTGGGCAATAACACTATTTTCAAGGAGCGCTTTGCGGAATTTCTGTTTGCGGTGCGGACGGCCGGAATGCGCGGCGCCCACGTTATCTATATTGAAGGCAATCACGACTTTCTGCTCTCCCAGGTTTTTGAAGGCTGCAAAGGCGTTCGAGTGGAGAAGGAGCACGCTCGCCTGGATTTGGCGGGCAAGCGCTTTTATCTCGCGCATGGAGATTTGGTGAACGCACGAGACTTCGGGTATCGGGCTCTCCGGGCGGTTTTTCGAAGTCTGCCGATGCGACTTTTTGTGAGCCATGCGCCGGGGACTTGGGTCGATGCTTTTGGACGAACTTGTAGCGGCGCGAGCAAGAAGGTCAATCGCGCCCCTGATCCTCTGTTGGATTCGAGGCGCGACAATCAGCGCGCGATTTATCGCGAATTTGCGGGAGTGAAATTCGCTGAAGGCTACGACTTCATTGTCATGGGCCATACCCACGTTCCCGACGAATGCGAGTATAAGCTCGGTGATCGTGTGGGTCAGTATATCAATATCGGGTACCCGCCCGAAAACGGAACTGTTTTACGATGGAGTGAGGGAGCGGGGAAGTTTGTGCGGGTGCCGGCTTAGAGTCTGGTTTTCGGTCGGTTCGTCCGAGAATCGGCGCGAATTCGCAAAAATCCAGGCATATTCTTGGCACAAAATCCGCAGAGGTGAATCGTTATGAAAACAAAAACGGTGTCCTCGAAAAGAAGTCTCTCCAAATTCGAAATTCATACTTTCAGTCTCATTCAGCTATTGTTGGAAGCGGATCTTATAGATCCAGTGGTTGAAGCTACAGCGAGAAAATCTCTAAAGTACCTCAGGAAAAAAGGTCATCTCCTGCCGAGTTTTGATGTCGAAGATCCCGATTGCATTCTTTGCCTGTATACCACTTTGCAATGTGCGGCGGACCTTTCGCCATTGGTGCAGGAAAGCGACGCGCAGGGTAGGATTGTGCATTAAGTTGCGACGCTAATTAGTCAAAGCCCTGTGCACGAGGCTTGCAGATGTCCGCTCCACAGATGCTTCATGTGAAGTATCGTAACAATAATGAATACAAATGGAGCGAAAATGAAATTCTCGATTCTAGGGCTTCTAGCGTTTACAGGGATGATTAATTTTGCAATGGCGCAGTCACAAGACTTGAGGTGCCATTTCGACTTTGATGCAAAAAGCGGAACTGAGTGTACAGCAAAAGTGAGTTTCTGCGTTACGCCTCCCCCTCAGGCTGAAAATGGGGGCGGTGAATGCGTTCCGCACTTTGACGTGAGTTGTGGGGGCGTCACTGTTTACGAGGGAGCGTTTGCCACGGGATATCACAAGGATGACTTCATTTTTCAAGGGATAACAACTCTTGAGAACATGAACCCTCCTTCGCTATTCGTTGAAGGTTTTGTGGTTACCCAATCGCACGATTCGAACGAATACCATGCATGTCTGACAAGTGTGTACGGAAAGGTGAAGGGGGAATGCAAAATGAAAGGTGATGGCATTTAGGAATTAGTTTCGTGCGTCCCAGGCTTGGGGAGTTATTCTCTGGGTCTGGGACCCTGCCAACCTACCTCTCCGGCGAGGTGGGAAACCCTAACAAACCCGAAAATTAACGAATGGCTCGTGCCCCCGCGCTTTACCAACCTGTCGGTACGTAATCCTTCAAAAAATTTCCCCAAGAATGCTTTCCTGTCGCAAGCCCTGAAAAAAACGGATCACAAACGCGTGCGGCTCCATCCACAATATCTAAGGGCGGCTGAAAGTCATGATCCTCCTGTTTGCGCGCCGATAGCGCCGCAGGATCTTCGTCAGTCACCCAACCCGTGTCGACCGCGTTCATGAAAATTCCATCTTTGGCGTAATCGCGTGATGAAGTATAGGTCATCATGTTGAGCGCAGCCTTGGCCATATTCGTATGGGGATGTTTATCGGTCTTCGTATGGCGGGCAAATTGCCCTTCGACTGCCGAAACGTTCACGATATGCTTTTCGCCTGTGGGGTGACGAAGCATCAGGGGTTTGAGTTTGCTGCAAAGAATAAACGGCGCAATCGAGTTCACGAGTTGCACTTCGAGCATCTCGGCGGTGGGAACATCGGCTAGCTTCAGGCGCCAACTGTTCACGCCGCGCAGATCCACTTGCTGAAGATCGCAATCCAATTTCCCAGCAGGAAAATGTTCAGTCACAGTTTCTGAATCATCGCAGCGATAAGGGATCTGCGAGAGCGCGGCTGAAGAAGTCATTCCGATTCCTTGGCCGATGCCGTGCCCTTGTAAGTGCCAATCCGCTAGCCAACCGCTTGTGCCACTTTTAGCCACACCGATAAGGGCCGATTTACATCGTTCATGCCCCAGAAGCAGGGGGCGAACAGACTCGGGAAGGCTCTCGAAGCTCTGCCCCTCTCCATCCATCAGATGCCCATAAAATCCCGGCGGGCGTCGCACGGTTTGGGCGGCGTTGTTGATCAAAATATCCAGGCGCTCACAGTTTTGAGTCATGTAGCGTGTAAAAATCTCAACACTGGGAGAATGTCTCAGATCGAGACCAAAAACCTCAAGGCGATCTTTCCACTTGGAAAAATCAGGCTCACGCGCGTATCGCAAAGCCGCGTCTTGGGGGAAGCGCGTCGTAACAATTACGCGCGCTCCCGCTCTGAGCATCATGAGCGCTGCTTGATAACCGATCTTAAGCCGCGCCCCGGTGATCAAGGCTGTGCGACCTGCGAGAGATGCCGATTGAAAACGTTTTTCATAGTTAAAGGCAGCGCATGGTGCGCACATCGAATCGTAAAAGAAGTGGAGCCTGCGAAACTCCTTTTTGCAGACATAACAGATTCGTGCACTTTGAAGTTCGCCGGATGAGGGTGTTTCTTCAAGAAGTTCGAGTTCCGCTCTGCGGGGAGGAGGGACGAAAACAGCGTCGAGGCGCGCAAGACGGATTTCACTCCCTGCGCGTACCGTTCGATCCAAAGCGCGCTTCTTCTCTCGTTTCTCACGTCGGAAAGCTTTTAGCCGCCGAGTAACTTCATTGCGCTCTGGGCGAATCATTCGCCCAGCCGCAACCATCAAGCGGACGCGATCTTCTTTGCTCATTTTCGCGAGCAAAATAGAGTCATTTGCGATCGCTTCAAGAATGGCGGTGCATTTAAGAAGTTCTTCGGATGTTACGACGGGTTCCATCATGAGTCTCGCGCGCTAAGCGCGCGCCATCGCCATGAGTTCAGCGGCATTTTCCAAACTTTTCTTGGTCAATACTTCGCCACCCAGCATACGGGCTAACTCTTCTTTGCGTTGAGGTGCGGTGAGTTCGGTCACGGCAGCAAGGGTTCGCTTTCCGGTGGTGGATTTGCTTACAACCCAATGTTTATCGGCAAAAGAAGCCACTTGTGGAAGATGCGTGATACACAAAACTTGGTTATGCTTAGCTACCGATTTGAGTTTTTTGCCGACTTGAAAAGCGGTTTGTCCGCCGATTCCGGCGTCGATTTCATCAAAGAGATAAACCCCGATCCCGCCTTGGGTGGAGATCACGTGGCGTACGGCAAGCATCAAGCGGGAGAGCTCACCGCCGGAGGCGATCTTGCCAAGGGCTTTGAATTCTTCGCCTGCGTTCGTTCGTACTTTGAATTGGATTCCATCTGCGCCGGACGAAGACCATTGCCAAAGATCTTCTTTGAGCGAGAGCTCGACTTCGAATTGAGCTTCGGACATCCGCAGTTCACGAAGTTCACCACTGACCGAGTCAGAGAGAAGTTTGGCTACTTTTGCGCGCGCCGTCGAAAGTTTCTTGGCCTGTTTGCGTAAGGCTTCGCCTGTGAGCTCGAGTTCGGTCTTGAGTTCGGTTTTACGATTCTCAGACATCGAAATCCCGTTGAACTCTTCTTCTAGTGTCGTAAGGGTCGTGATCATGTCTTGAATGTTTGAGCCGTATTTGCGCTTGAGATCCGCAATGAGCGAGAGCCGCTCTTGCACGCTCTCTAAGCGCTCTTGATTCAAATCAATGGAGCCCAGGTAGCGGTTGAGTCCCATGGCCACTTCTTCAGTTTCGGCAAAGGCGCGCTCAAGACCTTCTAAGTAGGGCGTGATCTTTTCATCCAACGGTTGAAGAGAGCGCAGTTTTGATAAAGCCGAACGAAGGCCTGTGAGCGCGCCTTCTTCATCCGCTTCTAGAGTCTGTCTGACGGCTTCAGCCATCTGCACGCGCGCTTCGGCCGATTGCAGAAGCTGCTTTTCGGTTTGAAGATTCTCATCTTCTCCTTCTTCAAGGGCCGCGCCGCGCAGTTCTTCGATTTGAAACTTCAAGAAATCAAACCTTCGAGAGCGCTCGTTTTCCTTTGCTTCAAGATCGCGCAATTCGCGAGCGAGGTCGTGGAGTTTTCCGTGGGTTTCCCCAAACGCTTTGGTTTGCCCTTCAAGATTGCCATAGCGATCTAAAAGATCGAGCTGAGTTGCGGCTTTCAGTAAAGACTGGTGCTCGTGCTGGCTGCACAGATCCACTAATCCTTCGCAGATGTTTTGCAGATTCGAAAGGGTGGCTAGTTCGCCATTGATGGTGATGCGATGTTTGCCGTTGCGATTGACGACGCGTTTGATGAGCAATTCATCGCCCATCGTGGCGATCCCATGCGCCTCAAGGCGCGCATTGATCCAGGCAATTTGGGCGACATTGAAAAGCCCTTCGACCACCGCTTCATCTTCGCCGGTTCGAATGAGTTCGATGTTCGCGCGCGCGCCGAGCAATAGACTGATGGCTTCAATCAAAATGGACTTCCCGGCGCCCGTTTCGCCTGAGATAATATTGAGTCCTTTTTTGAAACTAATCTCGGCGCGATCAATAATCACGACGTTTCGAATCGTCATCGTTTCGAGCATGGGTACTCCTTCAAAAAGTAAGAATTGTTCTAATCACGCATCCCAAACTTCAGCTTTTCGCGCAAGAGGCTAAAATAGTCTCGCGAAGGCGATCCAATGAGCTGAAGGGAATGCTTTTGAAACCGTCGAATGATAACAATATCATCGACTTTCATGTCCACGGCGTCTTGGCCATCCAAGGTGAGTAGCACGTGGCCGGGTCTGACTTTGAGGCAGACTTGGATTTCGGATGAATCGGGGATGACTACAGGGCGCTGCGTTAGGCTGTGGGGGCAGATCGGAGTCAGTACCATCGCGTCCAAAGAGGGTTCAATAATCGGTCCGCCGGCTGCAAGCGAGTAGGCCGTGGATCCGGTGGGAGTGGCGATGATAAGTCCATCGGCTCTGACATCGTGAACCCATTTCCCATTGACCCCGATTTGTAATCCGATAATTCGCGCAATGGCGCCCTTGGAAATCACCGCATCGTTAATCACCGGTCCATTGCATACGATTTTGCCTTCTCGCAAAAGAGTCACGTCAAACATCGCGCGCTTGTTGATGATGGGTTTTCGGCCCTGTAAAAGGTGCGCAAGTGTTTCCAGCGCTTCTGAGCGTTTGATTTCGGTGAGGAAACCCAGCTGGCCCATGTTGATTCCTAAAATCGGAATCGAGCGTGAATGCATCAGGCGAGCGGCGCCCAGCAGCGTTCCGTCACCGCCAAGAACGACAATGAGGTCGGTGTTAGCGACGAGTTTGTCTTTAGAAACAATGTGAATTTGTTGAGGGGCTGGTTTCTTCTTTTTCGGCGTGGCGCCTGGGAGATGGGGGGTGTGAGGTAGTGCCTTGAGTTTTTTGGCAAGAGCGGTGCTTTCGTCTGCAAAAACCACGCGGCAGCCGGCGGCAAGGGCGAAGCGGGCAAGCTCGATTCCTAAGGCATCGGCCTCAGGTTGATGGTGTTTTACGACGAATCCAATGGATTGCGGAATTTTTGCAGTCACGGTACTAGTACCTCGTACCTCAGAATAAGCAAAGGATGGGCCCTTGTCACCGGATCTCTTCGATTTTTTAAGAGCAAACTCTCAGACCCAGGCTCCGGGCTCAGAACCCCTTGCCCATCGGATGCGTCCTCGGACTTTGGATGAGTTTGCCGGGCAGGAGCGGGTGCTCGGGCGGGGTAAACCGCTTCGCTCCTGGATTGAGAGTGATCGCGTGCCTTCACTCATCCTTTGGGGACCTCCGGGAGTGGGAAAAACCACATTAGCTCGCATAATTGCAGGTCAAACTCGTTCTGAGTTTGAAGCCATGAGCGCGGTGCTTTCGGGTGTCAAAGACATCAAAGAAGCCGTTGAACGCGCGCGGCAAGGCCGGAAAATGTACGGCCGAAAAACGATTCTTTTTGTTGACGAGATTCATCGTTTCAATAAATCCCAGCAAGACGCGCTACTCCCGCATGTCGAAGATGGCACCGTAACGCTCGTGGGGGCGACGACCGAAAATCCGTCGTTCGAACTGAATTCCGCACTACTTTCGCGTGCGAGGGTGATCCGGTTGGAGCGCCTGGAGCCGTCAGCGTTGGTCGGGGTATTGACGCAGGCGTTGATAGATCCCGAGCGGGGTTTGGCGGGTTTTTTCAAAGTTTCGCCTGAGGGTCTGCAATGGCTTGCCGAAACGGCGGAGGGCGATGCCCGCCGGGCGCTGACGGCGCTTGAGACGGTGGGGCTTTTCACACCCCAGGGGACTGCGGAATTAACTCTCGAGCAAGTGCAAGCAGCTCTTGAATCGGCGCTGGATCGTCAACCGATTCCTTATGATAAATCAGGTGAAGAGCATCACAACGTCGTGTCGGCGTTTATCAAAAGCATTCGCGATAGCGATCCCCACGCCGGTTTGTATTATCTCGCGCGTATGCTCGAAGGCGGAGAAGATCCGCTGTTTATCGTGCGAAGGTTGGTGATTTTGGCGTCAGAGGATATTGGCAACGCCGATCCTCGCGCCCTTCAAGTCGCCATCGCGGTCAAAGACGCCGTGGATTTTGTGGGAATGCCCGAAGCGCGCATCAACTTGGCGCAAGCGGTGACTTATCTGGCGGTGGCGCCCAAGAGTAACGCAAGTTACGAAGGGATTGGCGCGGCTCTTGAAGAAGTGAGGGCCACGGGCGGGCTTCCCGTGCCGATGCATATGCGAAACGCCGTGACGTCGCTGATGAAGAGTGAGGGTTATGGCAAGGGCTATCGTTATGCGCATTCGGAGAAGCAAGCGCGCGCGCGGCAGACGCACTTGCCGGAGTCACTTATTGGCAAGCGGTACTATGTGCCCAAAGAGACGGGGCTTGAGAAGCAGATCAAAGAGCGGTTGGATCAGCTGAATCCGGATTTCGAGTAAAAAGGTGCTCCCCACCTTTTTGTTAAAGTTTGCGTCATCTCAGCACGGCGGAAAACGTCCCCGCACAGTTTCGATCCATGGGGAATTTTCCGACAATGGAGCCTGAGGCTGTCGAAGATGTCACGCGGACTTCGAGCGTGTAGGTGCCGTGATTTAGAATAAGCGTATGGTTTGAGATTTCACCGCTGGCGGGTTTTTCCGAATCGGCTTTTTGGGATGGTTTCAGTTTGTCGAAAAAGCTCACAAAATGGGTCGGACCCCTTTTTTCGATCACAAAATCGTAAGTCTTGAAAGTGCTGTTGGGGAAGCTGCAGACTCCTTCGCCTCTATACACACTCTTGCCGGTTGGGCTTCCAGCAAAGATCAGGGTGGAGACGAAAATCGTACTCACCAGTGCGCTCCCCAGAATCTTAAAGAACCGATTTGAAAGCCCCATTTGAAAACGCCCTCTCCAAATCCTATTTTACCTCGACTTGACTGGGGTTGGCAAGTTTTATAGCCCCAACGTATATGGCCCGCTAGTGTATGATCTTGCTATCTATTTTGTGTTCGCTCACAAGCTATTTTGGCGGGGCGTCAATGCCATTTGACACTTTGCGATATCTCCGGTATCTCAGGTTAATCATTCGAAAAGGCGGTTCGCTACCCAAGGTGAGTGGAAAGATCTGGAAAACAGCTATCTGGTGCAATAGGTATAATTTATGACGAAGAATTTCATTGCGGCGATTGCGCTTTTTTTCGCGCCAGTGGTTGTCCAAGCCGCTTGCACCCGCCCCGTCTATTTTTTCGACTTAGGTCAAGTGCTCATCAACACTTCTGATTGGGATCATTTGAAATACATGAACGAAGCACAAGAGTATCTGCATCAGCTCAAAGCCCGCGGAGAACGTCTTGCGCTAATCACAAACGTCCCTGAGTCATGGGGCGCGGACTATGATGCAAAACTTCAAACACTCAAGGGCGTCATCGCAAAGACCTGGATCGAACCCACTGCGTTTGAATGGGAACTATTTGAAATGATTCTCCTGCCCCTTTCCGATGCACAGCGGAAACCCGCACCGTTTCTTTTTCAAGACGCGATACAAAAGGCATTGCCGTGTCCTGCCTTTTATCAAGGTGAAGATCTCATTGAGACCCAAGCAGCGGATCGCGAAGGAATGCAGTCGTACCAAGTGGGTCGACCCGGCGAGTCCTTTTTTCAGCCGCTCTCCGCCTTGTTGTCGCAGTTTGTTCTGTTGTAACCTGCGTGTTGATGGCTGCAGTTAGCTCCTTAACAAGAAGGGTTTTGGTTGTACTTCTTCTCGTAATTCACACGGCCTGTGGGATTCTCCTGGGCAACGTCAAGCCGGTTGAAGAAAAATCAAAGAACTATGAAGTGCTCAATCTCTCCAGCGAAGATTCAGATTGGCTGCGCGTGCCTGGAGACAAAACTTCAGAGGCAAATGCCAAGGGCGTCTTTGATATGGCTTATCAGTCTAAAGCGACTGCATCGATTATCTCGCTAAATTCGGCGTGTCGAGCGCAACCTGTCGAACAAACCCCTGTGGCGCTCAAAACTCTTGCGCGTCCTCTGTTTTTCGGAGTATCGGACGTGACGCTTCGTGAGGAAAAAGATCTGACGATTGCGAAAGGTCCCGCTTTTGAAACGACAATTCGTGGAAATCTTGGTGCAAAAGAAATGATCATGAGAGCTGTCGTCCTGCATCGGAGTGGGTGCATCTATGATTTGATGCTCATCGCGCAACCCAAATACTTTATGGAGTGCGAAGCGGCATTTTCTCATTTCGTTGCCTCACTCAAAATCAAGGAGTAAACTCCGCCCACTATGGCGGGCGCGCTCGAAACAAAAACATCGCATGGCTTCTTTTTTAGAGTGGGACAGAATTTTCTCTCCATGCTTTGCTTTGCTGGAGGCTTTGGGGTTCTTTGTTCTCAAATCGCAATTGAGCTGTTTCGCCCGCCTTTTTACATTCGTCTGACGATTCAGCAGCTTTACACGATTGGCGTTGAATCTCTTGTTCTTGTTTTAGTCACAGGACTTGCCACGGGCTCCGTCATGGCGTTGCAGTTTGGTTATGGCCTTTCAAAATTTGGAGGCAAGTTTTACGTTCCCAATATCGTGGGCCTGGCGATCATTCGGGAGATGGGTCCTGTCTTTACGAGTTTACTCGTTGCCGGTCGTATCGGATCCGGTATCGCCTCAGAAGTGGCCTCGATGAATGTGACTCAGCAAATTGATGCCATTCGCGCGCTGGGGACGAGTCCGGTCAAGCGCATTGTGATTCCACGATTGCTGGCAGCCATGATTGCTTTGCCGATCCTGACTTTGTTTGCGGACTACATCGGTTTGCTGGGCGCGATGTTTGTCTGCATGAAAGATCTGGGAATTGATGCTGAATACTTTTTTGCAAAGGCCACTGAAACCTTGCGGATGCATGATTTTTTAACGGGGATGGCGAAGACGGTTGTTTTCGCCTTTTTTATATCGGTGACGGCATGTTGGAAGGGGTTAAATACTCAAGGTGGAACGCAAGCTGTTGGATCCTCGACGACCTGGGTGGTCGTGGCGGCAAGCATCTTCATCATGATCAGTGACTTCTTTTTGACGAAATTTTTTATCGCGACTATTTATCCCCGTTATTGAAGATTATGAAAAAAATCGCACTTGATGTTCGCAACCTTCACAAAGCCTTCGGCGAGAAAATCGTCCACAAAGGTGTGAGTTTTCAGCTTTTCGATGGAGAAGTCTTGGGCTTGTTTGGGGGTTCGGGAAGCGGTAAAAGTATTATTCTGCGTTCGATCATTGGCCTTGAGAGGCCGGATGAAGGCGAAATTATTTTTGAGGATCAAGACTTAACTCGGTTAAGCGAGCGTGCACTTTTAAAAATTCGCACGAAGATCGGTTATGTATTTCAAAATGGAGCGCTTTTTGACTCTCTCACCGTCGAGGAGAATCTGGCTTATCCTTTGCGGGAGCATACCGATTTGAATGAGGCGCAAATCCTTGCACGGGTTAATGAGATGCTCGAGAAAATTGACCTAAAAGGAACCAATCCGCTTTTGCCAGCAGAGTTATCTGGTGGGATGCAGAAACGCGCCGGGCTTGCGCGGGCCATTATCTTGAAGCCGGGAATCATTCTTTTTGACGAACCCACGGCAGGCCTTGATCCTATGAATACGCAGCGTCTCTTGGATAATGTGCGTGCGTTGAAAAAAGAGGGGATTACCGGAATATTCGTGACACACGACATTCCTTCGGCGTTTGAAATTGCGGATCGCATCGCAATTCTCGATGGGGGGAAGATTCTGGCAATTGACACGCCCGAGGGGATTCGGTTGAATCAGGATGCTGTGGTTCAATCCTTCATTAAGGGCGCAGATTTGCATGCTTAAGTGGGGTCATGGCGAAACAACGCGAAATTGAAGTGAAGGTCGGAGTTTTCGTGAGCATCGGAGTCGTGCTTGTCATGGTTGCAATTTTGGTTTTAGGCGGCGTTCAGCAACTTTTTACGAAAAAAGGTTCCTATGTTGTTCACTTTAAATCCGTTGAAGGGCTGATTCCGGGAGCCAAAGTGGTGGTCGGTGGGGTGCAGGCAGGGACCGTCGATGCAGTAAAGTTCGAGAAGGGCCAGCAACAGATTCGCGTTGAACTTTCGGTGCGCAAGGACGCCGCGCAATGGATTCGCGAGCAGTCTCAGGCCGAAATCGCGACCCAAGGTGTTTTGGGCGACAAATATATTACGATATCGGCGGGCGCCAGTGATCAGAAGCTTTTGCCGGATAATGCTGAAATCCCCGCTCGCGCGTCCACGACCATCACACAGTTCATCAGCAAGGGGGATCAGTTGATCCTCTCTTTGGATAAGGTGGCGACGAGCATGGAGCGATTGCTGAGTGATTTTGAGTCCGAGAGCCGAAGCAAACTTTTTTTTCAGGGACTAACGAAGACTGCCGAAAATCTTGCGCAGGCTTCGGGAAAAATTAATCAGCAACTTTCGGATTGGAACCTCAAGGGTTCAGTGGAGCATCTGGATGCGATCTTGGAAAAGATTGATAATGGGACGGGAACGCTTGGAGCGTTCGTGAACGACCCGAGTCTTTATGAGGACGTCAAAGCCCTGATGGGCGGCGCAAATCGCAATCGAATGGTGAGAAATCTCGTGAGGCAGACCCTCAAAGATAACGAGACGCAGGCGTCGATAGGGCCCGAGGTTGGGGAGAAGTAGGGGGGGGGCTACGCCTCAAATCTCAATTCCGAACAAACCCGAAAATTAACGAATGGAATTTGGGGGAGCACTGATAACCCCACACGGGGTACCCCGAAACAAAAATAGGTTGCCGACTGAGTCGGCAACCTATTGAAATTATTGGTGGATCGCGACAGGATCGAACTGTCGACCCGCAGATTAAGAGTCTGCTGCTCTACCAACTGAGCTAGCGATCCACGTTTCATGGGGTTTAGCATCGACCGACGCCGGTTTCAAGCTCCTGTTGCAAGAAGGGTAGGAAATTTCACTAATTGCGTTACACTTAAAGCATGCGCACCCTCAAGTCCCTTATCCTTGCCCTCGTGCTACTGCCCACCCTCGCTCCTGCAACCACTTTTCTTGAGCGACCCTTTCCCGATACCGTTCAAGACGCCCCTAACGTCATACGCGGAAAAATAGGGGCAACCAGCGCAGAATGGGTCAAGGGTGATGACGGGACCAAGCGGATTTATACCTATTACGAGCTCGTGGTGGACGACAGTTTCAAGGGCAAAATCGAGCGCGCGACGACGATTCAGATCAGAGAGCTGGGAGGGGAAAAAGACGGGGTGGGGATGCACGTCTCCGGAACCGCGCAGTTTAACAAAGAAGAGGACGTTGTTGTGTTTCTCGGCGAGCGAAACGCGGATAACTCTTTTGACCTTCGCAGTATGATGATGGGCAAATATAATCTTCAAAAAGATGAAGAAGGAAATGAGTACTTGGTCGGCGCCGGAATCAGCGCCCTGACTCGCCCTGAGCTGCGCGGACATGAGGACTTAATGCACCCAGGCGGGCATGGGGACGCTCATGACGGAGCCCCTGGTGGCACCCCTGGGGTGCCAAAGTGGACTTTAACCTCACTTCGGAACCTGATCAAAACCCAAGCCGCGCAAAGCGAGGCAGGAACTCCCTCGCCAAATCCGGATCAAACTCCCGTAGTTAAGCCCTCCGTTACGCTAGGACACCCCGCTAATTCTCCCTCCGATAGTGCGGCACCTCAATTGCAAACTCAAGAGGGTGAGGGGACGACCTCCTCGGCAAAACCTTCCGAGCGATTTTCAGTTTGGCTTGGGTTAGCATTAGTAGGTGCAGCTGGAGTCGTCGTTCTCGCAATTAGACGTTATTTAGGATGATACGTTAGCGCGAAGACAGTTTTAAACAATCGACTTCACAACACAAAGGGAGAGTCTCACGGATGGGACGAACGCTTTGCATACTTGTATTTTCAGGCTTGTTAATGGCTGAAGCTGCGATGGCTTATACTCCCACGCTTACGAGCGTGGGGATTCCTGTAAAATGGAAAGCAGGCCCGGCACTTCAACTTTTGGGAAATCCGACAAACACTTCGGGCTTAAGTGATGGCGAAGTGTCGCAAGCGGTAACCCGAAGTCTACAGCGTTGGAAAGACGCTTCAGATAATAGAGTGAGTTTTGATTACTGGCAGGGAGCGGATTCAAAATCTTACGTCTCCAACAATACGTATAACGGAACTTCAAATTTCTTTTTCGCGTCCAGTGCAAGTGGCGCAAACACGGGCCTGTCTCCCAGCGTCTTGGGCCTCACGCAAGTCTGGTACAACACCGAGACCGGTGAGATCCTGGAAACCGATATCGTGCTCAACGATAAGGACTTCAAGTTCACCACGGATGTAAAAGCGACCTTAGGCTATGGAACGATCGGCAACCAGCGCGCGACCTACCGTGACAGCGTCTATATCGAGAATGTTCTGACTCACGAACTAGGGCATGCGATGGGTATGTCGCATTCAGGAGGATTGCAATCCACGATGCTTTTCATGGAAGCGCCCGAGCAATCTCATTTGGGTTGTGACGATCAAATCGGCATACGCGCCGTCTATCCCGCCAGCGATGCCTCCGAGCGAGGAGCTATTGAAGGTGTCGTGAAAGATGACCGAGGTGGGGTGGTCTTTGGCGCGCAGGTCGTTGCGATTTCCAGACGCCGAGGCGTGGTGCTTGCCAGCGCGTTGAGTAACAAGTCAGGAAAATACAGAATTGAAGCTCTTGAACCGGGCGAGTATGTCTTGATGGTTGAGCCGTTTTTCGCGGGATCGAGCGCGCTTCCCGCGTATTATAGTTCGATGACTTCACGATCATGCAAGGGCGGCCAGTTGGGCCGATCCTTCTTGGTCGACACCACAACGGGAATTCCGCAGAGGGTTGCAGTGACCGCTGGCGGAAGTGCCGCGGCACCTGACGTCGCCTTTAGATGTACGACAGACGGTGGGGCTTCAGTGACAGAGAATTCTGCCGCGCGAGTTGCCACCACCGCCCCTGAGATTTTCAACGCCGCTTCTCACTCTCATGGATTTGCGATGGTTGACGCTTTTGATGCAAATGCGGTTGCGCAATATCGCCTCAAATCACTTTCGGGGAGTGTTGAAATTCGTGCCTTAAGCTACAGCCTCTATTCTCCGGTACAACCTGTTTTGGCGTTAGTGGATTCGAAGGGAAACGAAGTTTCTACCATCAAGAGAACACCCGTTTATACCGGCGATTCAGGTTATATGAATTTGGATTATTCTCTCACGGTTGCGCATTTGCCCTTGGGCGATTATACCCTGAAAATCATGACGACTGCCGTGTCGATGGATGCCTATCCTGCCGGCCCCTATCAAATCGATACCACGCCGTTTATGTTGGTTGTGGGCTCGGTGAATGAAGCGGATCCCGTAATGGCGGATACCATCCCCTTTGATGCGCGCTGCAGACGCGATGAGAACTTTGCCGCTTATGTCTCCTCGGGCAACCCACCCACACAGGATTCCTCAGCCACCAAAGGAATTGGCACTTGCGGTAGTCTTGCCATTGCTTCAAGTGACGGCGATGGCTCGGGGGGAGGAGATTCAGGTGCGTCTGCCTCGGCCATCGCGGGCTGGTTTGCTCCGTGGATCTTTATGGCGTTGATTCCTTTGTTCCAGAGTTGCTTGTTGGCGAGGCGACGGTTAAAATGGATGGTATGCCAACCTCTCACTTAAAAAGTCTTGTTACCGGACTCCTGGCTTTGTTGATCAGTACATACGCACTTGCCGAGCTTCGCCCCGAAAAAATGCATGTGGCTGACGCGAAAAAAACCGAAGCCTATGTCAAAGATGGGATGTTCACCGGGGGCGATCGCGCCATTGACGGGGTTTTGGTTAAAGACATTCGTCGGGCGGTAAATCCAGGCTACGAGCGAGTGGTGATTGATTTGGAGGGAACGCTAAATGGGGAGTCGTCCCCAATCTCGCGTGCTCCGTATTATCAAATCGCCGTCTCGCCCGAAGAGCGGCGGATTGTGCTCACGATCTGGGGTAAGCCCCGCCTGGGGTTCAATGCCCGCAAGGTGATTGCGGCGTTTAAGAAAAGTCCGGTCGTGCGCTCGGTCGAGTTGCTCCCAAAGCTAGAAGAGGATTCTTGGACCTTTGTTTTCGAAACCAAGGGTGAAGCGCCGATTGAGGTGTTTGAGCTCTCAAAACCAGCTCGAATCATCATGGACATTCAGACCCGCAAAGGCACGGGATCGCCGCTAGGTACCTAATATTTTGCGCTATTAAGCTTGCCAAAAGGCATCGGGTGCCCAATATGTTACCAGGAGTAACTCCCCGATGGCCGACGAAAAAAACGACTCTGTCCCAGGCAATGGCTCAGCTCATAACGACATTCAACCCCTTGTAAAGGCTTCGAATCTCGTCCCCGGGGACCAGATGCTGCCTCCCAATCTTTTTATCCTGCCGATCAACGGGCAGATCGTTTTCCCCACGCTTTTGGCTCCCTTGCTCGTTTCTCAACCGCGTTTTGTTGCCATGATCGAAGAAGCTATCAATCGCCAGAGGACCATTGGCTTAGTGATGACGCGAGGTGGCGATATTCACGAAAAGATTACTCCCGAAGAGCTTTATGACTACGGAGTGGTGGTCAAGATCATAAAACGCCTGCGCATGCCGGATGGTTCGGTGAATCTTCTGGTTCATAGCATGAAGCGGTTTAAGGCTCGCAGAGTTCTGGCGGATTCGCCTTACATTGTCGTGGAGACGGAGTACCTCGATGACATCGTCGAGAAGTCGACTGAGATGGATGCGCTTACGCGCTCCGTGATCAGTTACGTGAAGAAGCTCTCCGAAGTGAACCCCTTTTTTACCGACGAAATGCGCTTAGCGATGATCAATGCCCCAGGCCCAGGCACGGTAGCTGATCTCGTGGCGTTCGCGCTCTCGTTACCTAAGGTCGAAGCCCAGGAGTTTTTAGAAACGCTTTCGGCCAAAGCGCGTTTTGAAAAACTGCTCATTCACTTGCGAAAAGAGCAGGATGTCGCGGACATTCAGCGCAAAATCAATGACGAAGTGAATAGCAAAATCAACAAGCTTCAGCGCGAGTTTTTCTTAAAAGAACAAGTCAAAAGCATCAAGCGCGAACTGGGGATGGAAGAAGACGGCAAAGAGAAGATGGTGCGCACCTTTCGGGAGCGCATCGAAGCCGCCGGCATGCCTGAGGATGTAAAAAAGATCGCGCTCGAAGAAGTTTCAAAATTTGAAACCGTTTCGGAGCAGTCTCCCGAATACAATGTTTCTCGCACCTATCTCGAAATGCTGTGTTCGCTGCCCTGGAGCAAAGAATCCACCGACAATCTTGATCTTGATCACGCACGTGGGATTTTGGATGACGAACATTATGGTTTGGAGAAGGTCAAAGAGCGGATTATTGAGTTTCTTGCTGTTCGTAAACTGAAGTCCGATCCCAAAGGCTCAATCATCTGCCTGGTCGGACCTCCGGGCGTGGGTAAAACCTCGGTTGGAAAATCCATTGCCAAGACCATGGGCCGATCTTTTTATCGATTTTCCTTAGGTGGAATGCGTGACGAAGCGGAAATCAAAGGCCATCGTCGCACCTATGTGGGGGCAATGCCCGGCAAAGTCATTCAAGGGCTCAAGCGCGCGGGACACAAGAACGCGGTACTGATGCTTGATGAGATCGATAAGTTAGGTCAGAGCTATCAGGGCGATCCCGCGAGCGCTCTGCTAGAAGTTCTGGATCCTGAGCAAAATGTCGGGTTTGTGGATCATTATCTTGATGTGCCTTTTGATCTCTCAAAAGTGCTGTTTATTACCACCGCGAATTCGGTGTCCACGATTCCGGCGCCTCTTTTGGATCGGATGGAAGTTATTGAGTTACCCGGCTACACGCTTGAAGAAAAAGAGCGGATCGCCGTCAAATACACGATCCCCAGGGAGCTTGAAGCACACGGGCTCAAAGGCTCCCAACTCAAAATCGAGCGTACTGCCTTACGAAAAATGATGACGGACTACGCGCGCGAGCCGGGATTACGTACCCTGCAACAACTCATGGCTCGGATCGCTCGCAAGGCCGCTGCCCAGATCGTCACCCGAGACGCGCGCGAAGCGCTGATCAAGAAAACCTCGCGAAGGAAAGCAAAGCCGGTCGCTCCCATTGTGGTGAACGAAGCGGCATTGGTGGATTGGTTAGGGCCCAAGCGTTTCTATAACGAAGTATCCGAGCGCATCAAAGCGCCAGGCGTGGGTATTGGCTTGGCCTGGACTGCGATGGGCGGCGATATCCTGTTCCTCGAAGCAGTAGATGTTCCGGGTTCGGGCAACTTGAAACTCACGGGCCAGATGGGCGAAGTGATGACCGAGAGTGCTGCGATTGCCTGGAGCTACGTCAAGAAAAAGGCGGTGCCTGAGTTTAAGATTGAGCGCAGCTTCTTTAAGCTGCACGATATTCATCTTCATATACCCGCAGGCGCGATCCCTAAAGATGGTCCTTCTGCCGGAATAACGATGGCCACTGTTTTGTATTCGATGCTCTCGGGACGCAAGATCAAGCATAGGCTTGCGATGACCGGCGAGCTCTCGCTTACGGGCAAGGTATTGCCGGTGGGTGGAATCAAAGAAAAGATCTTAGCCGCCAAGCGCGCGGGCATCACGGAGATTATCCTCCCGAAGCTCAATCAGAAGGATTTTCATGACATTCCGGCATATGCCACCCGAGGATTGACGCTCAAATTTGTGGAGCACGTTGAAGAGGTCTTTGATCTGGCGCTTGAGGGCGCAATCCGCGCTCCGCTAGGGAGCCGCAAGACTCCGCGAGTGTTACGCTCAGGTAAAAAAATCCAAGATCTTCACGCTTTTTAAGTCTCTTTTAAACCTCCTGGGCGTACAATTTTAGTACAACTGGGAGAGTCCGTTCATGAAACTGCGAACAAAACTGCTTTTATGGTTTGTTGGGATTGTCATCGTTTCGCTTGGATTCGGAGCCTTTGAAACGCGAAAATTTTTGCAGTTTTCGGCAGAGAATCAGCGGCTCAATACGGTGGTGATCCCGGCGATTGATGTCTCACAAGAAGTCATCACTCATACTTTGCAGTGGATTCGCTCAATTGAAGAATATGGAAACGGATATACGAGTCGTGATGAGTTTGTGGCCCGAGAGAAAAAAATCATGGGACATATCTCGGGACATATCTCGGGACATATTGCGTTTCTTAACGCTTCTCCGGATACTCTTGTCGCAGGGCTGGTCTCTAAAATTCAAGAGGCTCATCAGAAGATCGAGGCGTTCTCTCTCGCACTGCTTGCATTGCCCAAGACACAGACTCCCGAGTCTCGTGCGCTACTGATACAAATCGATCTGATCTCTGATTCTTTGGATGAGGTTGCTGATCTTCAGAATGGTTATCACGAGAAAACCGTGCAGATTTCGGCTGAACAAGATCGTCATATCGAAAAGAGTGTGCTTGTTTCAGCAGCGCTTGTCACATTCTGGTTTTTCTTGATGATTCTTGCTTTAAGCTTTTGGATAGGCCGAACGGTAATAAAACCCCTCGAAGCATTGGCAGAAGCCACTCGCGCCGCGGGAGACGGTGAATTCTTGTTGCCTCCGAGTTATGTCGAGCGCAGCGACGTTGTGGGAAAATTGTATCGAGCCTTTTTAGTGATGTCGGCGCGAATTAAAGCAAGCCATGCCGAGATCAAAGACGCTAATCTCAAGCTCACTTCCATTCTCGATCACATCGAAAGTGGGATCACCATTCGTGATCATGAATACAATATCCTCTACCACAATCATCTTGTTTCGGGCACGTTTGGAAACTGTGTCGGGAAAAAATGCCATAAGGTTTTTGAGGGGCGCGACGAGGTTTGCGAGGGTTGTCCTGTCGAATTGGTCAAAAAAGATGGGGGCTCTCACACTTTAGTCAAAGAAGTGAAGTTTCCAGATGGGACCATACGAATATTTGAAAAAATTGCGACGCCTATCAAAAATTCAAAGGGAGAGGTGATCTCATTTTTGGAAGTGAATACGGATATCACTCAGAAGGTTCAGGCTCAAAAAGATAAAGAAGAACTGCAAAAGCAGA
>CAIRTR010000074.1 GCA_903881565.1 Oligoflexia bacterium
ATTTCGAGGTTTCCCGTGTTTTGCATTTTCGCTATCGAATTTGAAACAGGTACACTGCCTTCTTGGTTGGTGGCCCAAAGCGGAGGTCCATTTTTCTCGTAAAGGACGAGGTTTCCGTCTCCTTGCATTACCAAAAGATAATTTCCATTGGATGAAGTGATCGACTTTCCGTTACCTAGGTCAAATTCGGAAGTAAGGGTGCCTGAGGTCAGGTGGGAGGAGAAGAAGATGTAGGAGGTGGGATCGAACATCCCCCCCCCAAAAACGAGGGCTGCGTCGATACCTTCAGACCAGACGATTTGGGCGTGGGGAAAGAGCATTCCCGTAATTTCCTTCCACTCAACTGAGTCCTGGATGTTAACCGGATAACCCGGTGCGACTCCTTCTTTCGCTTTATCCCAGAGGTAGCGATAGTATTTCCCTCCTTTGAAAAATGAGATCACAGTGGGGTTCGAAGGATTAATGAAGCCTTCGTCCACTCCGTTGGGAGGGAGTCCGGGCCACGCGGCAATGCTTAACGGGATAGAAGATACTGTTTTTTGGGTCAGGATATCAAAGCGAACGTATTGCGCACCTTTGAAGAAGTAGATGACATCTTTGTTGTCATCGAGACTTTTGGTTCTAAATGCCGCATCGATATCGCCGCTAAATGGGATACTCCATTTTTCACTGATTCTGCCGGTAGATTTGATTTTTTTTCCTCCGATATCCCATTCTATATAATGGGTTCCGCTCAGGAAATATGCGGTCGAATTGTCGTAATTTAGGATAGTCTGAATCTTTGCAGGGGCAAGCGCATCTGAAATCGGTCCCCAAGGAGAGCTCGCATCTGTGACAGCAAGCAGTGGGCTGATTGGGGTGGTGATTTTCGGCCCCATGCTCATAAAAGGATAGTTGAATTCGGTAAAATAGGTTGGGGAACTCCAAAGCAAAACGTTAACAAGAGTAGACGCAGAATTAATAATTGTTCCATCGCCCAGTTGTCCGTTTGAATTTTCACCCCAACATTTTATCCCACTGTTTTGATTGATTGCGCACCCGTGGTTATAGCCTAGGGCGATGACGGGATTGTCGAATTTGAAAGTGTTGGTGATGGAGTCCTTCGCTTCTGCACAGCTCAGCGTATTAAATGTAAGCCCACACAATGTGTCGGTCTTAGCAAAAAGGGCGTACGGAGTCTGGAAGTTTGCCTGAGCAAGCGTTGAGAGTCTTGCCTTGCGATCCACGGGGTAGCCCAGGGTCGCAGCATTGGTTCCGTCACTTCCCCAGCAGTAAGTATTGTTGGAAACTTGAGCGCAGACGACGTCATCGTTTGCAACAATATCCTGGGCGCCGGAGAGAGTTCCGCCGTCGGTGGCGTTCTCCACGGGTGTGGGATTTGGGAACGTTTCATACCAGCAATCCACTTGATTATTGATATTGATTGCGCAGTTGAAGTCGGTTCCTGCTGCGATCTTCTTGTAAAATTTGGATCCAATGGATGTGGCTGTTTTCGAATTAGGCGCCGGTCCTTTTGCGGTACCTGGTTTGAATGTCTTCCCCCAACAAAGAACCGTGTTATCGTTCTTGAGTGCGCAGGCGTGGGTATCGCCAAGTGCTATTTCGGTCACACCTGTGAGCGGCGTATTGTCTGTGTTGAGTACGTGAAACCATTGCCCTTGGTTTGTGCCATTTGCGGCTGGGTTACCGATTTGTCCACTTTCGTTGGTTCCCCAGCAGATCACGCTTTGGTCTTGGGTTAAGATCGCGCAGGTAAAGCCATTGCCTGCTGCAAGCGCCAAAAGAGAGCCGGGCTGTGGATCGACGAGAATGGCTTTATGAGCTTGCGATGTTACGGTATCCCGACCGAGTTGACCCGTGTTATTGCTCCCCCAGCACCGAGTCTCTCCGTTTACATAGGCGCACGTATGCCCATATCCAGCGGCGATGAGTCGTGTTTGCGATGATGCTTCAGGTGTCTGCGAAGGCGTCGGACTTGCGCCGCCGTCTCCCGATTCAGAAGTTGCTCCACCAGCAGGAGGAATGTTTGCATCGACCACCGAGACGCATTTGCATGTCTTGGGATCCAAGACCGTCCACATATTGGTGCAAACAGTCTGACAGCCGGTTTCTGCGATTGTAGCCTTAACTCTGCAGGCGTTAACGAGATTTGAAAAACGGTCCGCAAGCGAGGTGTCGGAGCATTCGGAAACATCCTTCTTGCCGGGGCAGTTTGCGTTGAGAAGATCACTGTAGCAGCCCACGCAGATTTGTCGGTCCAGGCTACCGACTGGGAGGTTAGCGCAGGAGCCTTTGCCGCTATCTGTGGCATCCTGAGAGGTTTGTGTTGAAGCGGTATTTGCGAGATTAGTGTTTGCGGGGATGCCGGAGGAGTGAGTGATGATTCCGCCGTCGTTATTGATACAGGCTCCCAGCAAGAGCAACGACAAGCCGATCACGCTTTGGGCGATTCGCATTTTGAATAGAAATAGAGATCGAACTCCCCCAAAAGCGATCATGAGCCTCCCTAAGGATTTTCAAAACGTAAGACCATTAGATTGCCGTCGTGTGCACCAAAGGTCACGATTCGGTCATCAGGCATGACTAGCATGCGCGCGCCTGAAGTCGATAACTCGGGATCCAATATGATTCCTGCCTTACCGTAGTCAGGATCAAGCTCGCCCGTGGATTTAATGCGAGAGATTAGCAAGTGAGGAGAGGTTAGCGTGAAAGCCCCAAGTTGATTACTCTCCTGGGACGTGCCAGCGATCCAGAAATTGCCCTTTGAATCTCTAACTGCATCAGAAATATTCTTCTTTTCTCCGACGAAGTAGCCGAATTCACCGGGGGTGTCGGCTTCGCCAAAGGTAGTGTCTGCGCCTCCGAGTTCAGTGCCTGAAAGTTTGATGATCTTGAGTGAAGGGTTGCAGATACTCGTGTCGGTGATTGGACAGCGAGAAATCAAAACCGTCGCTCTTTCGATTTTGTCTTTTGGGTCGATATACGTGAACACTTTTTCGGTGGATAGAACTGCTTCAAGAGTTGAAATCGCCGAGAGGCCTGGAATTACATCTCCTTTTGC
>CAIRTR010000075.1 GCA_903881565.1 Oligoflexia bacterium
AGGATAAGGCGTGCAAAATCCAAGTCATACTTTTTGCCATATGCCCGAGCCAAATCTCGAATCAGTGTTGTTTCAAGCCATCCATCCCAATAAAGCCTTCGCGACTCTTCATCTCGCAAAAACATGGGAACGGGCAATCCTCCCCGTTTCATCGCTTTGGTAAAGGTATCGATCGTAAGCGCAGAACTTGCTCCCACTCCTTCACGCAAAGTCATCGGATACAACCGCAGCCCTCCCATGCGGCCCGTGAGAGACTCACGAGACATTTCTCCGGAGCCAAAAGACTGAGAGCCAGTGATATAAAATGTCCCCGGAATCCGTTTGCGATCCACCTCACTCTTAATCGCATCAAAGAGTTTTGGAACCTTCTGGACCTCGTCGATCACAAAAGGACGCGCATATTTTGACAAAAAGACCTTAGGAGAATTGTCCGCATCCGTCCTCACGTCATCGTCATCAAAAGTCACAAAATGAGGAATCTTTAGAAGTTCACGAAGCAATGTGGACTTACCGACCTGACGAAGGCCTACCACGCCTACCACCGGCCAGAGTTTTGAGAGGCGTTGCAGAGGATTTAGGGCTAATCGAGTCCGAACATGAGGCATGTAAATAGTGTAATTGTTTGTCTCAAAACTGTCAAATAATGATAGATAATTTAGCTCCCAAAATCAAGCTTTCAAGTGCCTGGGTCTCGCATACCCCTTTTTCTTTGGCGATTTTTCGTAAGCGCTCAATCGCTAGTGGATCAAGTCGAAATGTCTTAATCACCTTCTTTTCGGTGACAGCCTTTACTCGCTTATCTCGGAGCGGAAGTTCAGCCCAAACCCTCAGCTTCTCAAACGGGACACCACAAAAATCCTCGCCTTTTTCGTCTCGCTTGCGCAACTGCTCCACCACTTGCGCAAGCTCTCGATGCTCGATGGGATCCAAATCAAAATGTTTTTCTAACCGCAAAACGGCAGCAGGCAATACCTCGAGAATTCGCGGCTCCACATTCAATCCCGCCCAAACCGCATCTTTTATTCGAAGTTTCTGGCTTGGCAAGAATGGCACTCTCATATTGGTCTTCAAAAATCCCTTTGCGACCAAAAACCCCATGGTTTCCAAAAAACGACGATCGCGCCGTTTTCTCACGTCAAGTTTCGCTTGGTCTTTGATCTGCTTGATGAGAGTTTCTCTATTAATTGTGTTCATAGAAAATCTTCCAATCTTCCGCCATTTTCTAATATTCGATCAACAAGCGTTGGGAACTCGTCTGAGGCGATGGCTTGACGAATGAGCAGCTTGTTTTTCTCGGGAGCTTTGACCGCTTTACTGACCAGCGCCGATTCAGGGTCAATTGATTCCACTAAAAGATAATCGCCCTCAAACAGCTTCTCAAACTTAGCTTGGGGAGGTATCCAGATAAGATAGCTGTCTTCGTCATAAACCAAACCTTGGCGTCGCAAGATCACTTTGAGTTCGGACTTTACAGCCTCGTCCATCGAAAGAAGCGCATCCATATCTCCGGTCTGAGTCAGCGAGAGGATCATCGAAACTTTATCATTAGCGAGCAAACTCATCTGACCCAAGAGCTGCATCTTTGCCTTAGCTATTGGCAGCAGCCCCTCCCTGCGTCTTTCGTGGGCTAGTGCCGCAATCTTCAAGCTTAGTTCATTGAAAATCTCTTGGAGTAGCCGGCCTGCTTCAGACATGCTCTCAGTTTAACACAAACAAGTGTAAATACACAAGTTACATAAAAGAAACGGTTAAAAACATATAACTAGACACATTAATCGAAACTTGATCCCGCAGATTTCTCAATCTTATCTGAATAGATGCGCCGCTTAAGGGCACAGAAGAATTCGCCCGGTTTTCAAAGAGGAGTCTCCAATCTTCTCAGATCGCGAAGTTAAGGGGCTACCCTGGCGTAGGGTCGGGGTCTAACTTCGCACTCTGAGAAGTTATCGGGCCTGTAAGCTCGCACTCCCCGTTGCGAGCCACCTCAGCCCCTATTGACCCGCCGCGCCGAAAAGCCTGGCAATTCTCTTCAAACTAGGGCATTCCTATCCCTGAGGTATTTTCTCAATGGCAAGGTCACCCCTTTATTCCCCGTCCGTCGGCTCCATCATCAAAAAGCTCATCGCAGTGAATCCGGAACTGAGCATGCAAGAGCTCGCTGCCATCATAAGGCATTCGACGGCACTTCAAGGTGGCGATGACAACGAATTTTCCACAATCCAAGTAATCGACGAAGCTAAAGCCCTGGGCTTGGCCCCGAATTGGAATTCAGAAAACTCGCCCACGCTTTAATCAATCCTTCTATTACGACGGCAGACTTTTCAAACTGCCAATTTAAACTCGATACTATTGTATTCGACGATAGGCCGGCGCAAGCCCTTTTGGTTCTGCAACGACAGCATATTAGGCTTGCTACTCTTTCGCGCCCGCAGCTTTCATCCCTCTTAAATCAATAAAAGGTGTCGAACTTCCCGCGACTTGAGGGAGCACGCCGTTCCACTTGTCGATCGCCTTGCTCTGAATCAGGTTGGCAGACAGCGTCGATTGCAAAAGTCGATTCGCTTCTGCCTGAGCCTTCGCACGCACTAAAATCGCTTGGGACTCCCCTTCAGCTTTAGCCACTTCGGCCTTGGCAAGCATTTGCTGTTTCTGAAGCTCATACTCCGCTTGCTGCGCCTGCTGTTGAGCGGCCATCTTCTGCTGCATTTGGGTTTCAAGTGATTGCGGCAAGTGACTAGCGCCTAAGTTAACTTTATCCAGGTTAAAACCCATTTTTTCAATCTCGCTTGAGAGTTTCTTTTGAATCGCGTCTTGAAGTTCGTTTCGCTTGCCCGCGATCACTTCAGAGAGCGACATCTGACCTGCGACGTTTTGCGCCACCGTGATAATCGTTCGACGAATGAAGGTCGCTTCAATATCCGAAATATCCGCACCCCTGAATGCCTTGAACACCTGAGCCGCCAGCTCCTCAGACGTATTATAAGTCACCGAAATATCCTGCGTGATGTGCTGTCCTTCGCGCGTAGGCAGATCGATGCTGTCGTCTACATTAGAGGATCCTTCGGCACTTCGGCGAACCATCGTGTAGGTTCTCAAAGCGGTTGGATAACTTTGAACCTGCGTGATCCATGGCATTCTCCACGCAATCCCCTGAGGAACGGAGCGCAGTGAACCAGTCCAGATGTTAAAAATAACGCCCGTGTAGCCTGGCGAAATGATCGAAAACGAGCTGAAAAGCGCGATCAACGCGACGAAGGCGACGACTGCGGGAACCGCACGACTGAGAACTTTTGCAATAAACTCTGGGGAATCGTAACTATAACTCATGATTTTGGTTTTTCCTTGTTTTGGTTTTGGGTTTTTTTGTAGTCCGTAATATCGATAATGGGTTTTTGATTAGAACTGGAGTTCGCTCGAAAGAATTTAGTAAGCCGCCACTCTAATCGGCGCTGCAAAGGCGTCATCAGAAAATAGAGACCTGCCCCGACGACAATGATTAGTAGAATCTCGGCAAAGGTCATTGGCTGCGAGTGACCTCTTCTTCTATCTTATTTACGCTTTCACGCGGCGTGAACCAAATCGCATTCTCATCATGATCGGCAGTCAAAGCGACCTTCTCGCCTTTGCTTCGCAATTCAGCACTTTCAGCAACTTGAACCGCTTGTTTCCAACTCGAGAGTTTCGCAAGGCCCGGGCCGCTGCTCACCACCGTGTTCTCGTCCATCGACAATTCAAACCAATAGACAATGGCATGAAGGAAGCCGCCCTCTACAATATCCAAATCCAATGAGATGGATTGCTTGCCCGGCAGATTGCTGAAATCAAAATCAAAAACCGGCGTTGGCTTCGAAATCGCCCGATATTTCATTTTATCTAGATGAATGCCCACATAATCCTGCAGGCCAAATTCGTTAAACGCCCGAACATCAAACCCCGAAATGGTGCCGACCCGATAATTGTCGTAAATCTCTTGGGACTCGATTCCCATCATCATCACGCGAACGCGAGCCGGAATGATCTGCGCCGCGGGCTTTAACAAGTACTCTTTTGCATGCTTGATTGCTTTGAAGGCCCCTTCACCGAGCAAGCCATCGTCAAAAATTTCGGTGACCAGCACATCAAAACGCTCCGCAAGCTCTAGGGCGACTTTAACGTTCGTTGAAAGCCCCTCGACGACTTGGATCCGATCTGCATAGCCATTTTGCTCAATGATCTTCACCGCTTTGCGCGCGATAACGGGAACGCCCTCATAGGTGACAACCCTTGAGGCTCCATGACGGGCTGCCATGAGGGCCAGCAAGCCCGAACCGGTACCGATTTCTAGTACGGATGCCGCCTTCTTTTCGGTACTTTTTGCCTTGATGGCCGCGCCCAATGCCTTGTCGTAGGCGTCGTTGCGAACCCCATCATTCATCATGGGAAAATGCCAAAGGGCCACGTCTTCAGCGTCAAACTCAGAGGATTTGGTGGCTTTAGCGAATTCACGGTAGCCTTCAGCAATTTCTCGGGCAGCGATCTCTCGGGGTGCGATCTCTCTCATTGGGGTATCCATATGCGGGCCACCCTATCGCGACGGGGATTACAAAGAAAGGGCCGATTTTCCTATCCGAAGACCCTCAAACGAAGGTAAGAGACTCCGGTATGAGCCTATTTAAAGATTTTGACCTTCTGCCCTCCCTTCAAGCTACTTTAGCCAAAAAGGAGCTCGTTACTCCTACCGAAATCCAAGACCGCACGATCCCCCTACTGCTCGCTGGCAAGACGGTCGTTGGCGTTGCTGAAACAGGAAGCGGCAAGACGTTAAGTTATGCACTCCCGGTTTTGCATATGCTCAAACGCCTCGAATTCGATACCAAGGCAGTAAGCGTCGAGCGTCAACCGCGCGCTGTGGTTGTCGTGCCTACTCGTGAATTGGGCGAACAAGTATCTCGCGTGTTCAAAACGTTTACGCACGACACACGTCTTAGAGTTCGCACCGTACTTGGCGGGACCACCTTAGAAATTGCCAAACGAAACATTGAAGGCCATTTTGAGGTACTGGTCGCGACTCCCGGGCGTCTCGTGAAACTCATTGACCGTCGATTGCTTAACCTAAGTGATG
>CAIRTR010000076.1 GCA_903881565.1 Oligoflexia bacterium
ACATTATTTAGAGCACATTCGAAAAATCAAAAAGACCGTTAAAATTCCCGTTATTGGATCGCTTAATGGGATCACGCCTGGTGGATGGGAGCGACACTCTCGCTTGATGGAAGAAGCGGGCGCCGATGCTCTTGAATTGAATTTCTATGACATGCCTACCGATCCAGGCAAAACGTGCATGGATGTTGAGGCCCGCTACATCGAAATTTTCAAACACATTCGGGCGATGGTAAAAATCCCGCTCGCCGTCAAACTCTCCCCGTTCTTTTCTTCGCTCCCGAACTTTGTGAGTCAACTCAAGACTGCGGGCGCTGATGGACTCGTGCTCTTCAATCGTCTCTATCAATCTGACATTGATATTGAGGAACTCCAAGTAAAGCCTGTCTTGCATCTCTCAAGCTCTACCGAGCTCGCTTTGAGATTAAGGTGGCTAGCGATTCTAGAACCTCATTATCAGGGTTCCCTCATTGTTTCGGGCGGCGTCCACACCGTGACGGATGCGATCAAGGCAAGCATGGCTGGGGCTTCGGGAATCCAAATGGTTTCTGCGATTATCAAGAATGGTCCGAGCCATTTTGCTAAGTTGACAAAAGAGCTCAGTGAATGGCTCATCGCACACGAATATGACTCTCTCAATCAGCTCAGGGGCAGCATGAGTTTACGCACCTGCCCAGACCCTTCGGCCTTCGGACGTGCGAATTATATGAAGACCTTGCACGGTTATAGCGTCATTAATCACGGGAATTGAAAAAATAGCATGACATCCTCCGGACGTTGTCCTAAGCCATTAGGACAAATTAAGGGGGATCTTTACATGACTTCATTTTTCAGAACTTCGGCTCTGGTTCTTGCGTTCACGCTCACTCTTCCAACTCTTGCTACCCAAGCTTCGGTTAAATTGTTTCAAGCGGGCAAAGCCCAGATTGTTCTTTCAAACGATGTGAAGGTCACTACCCCTTCTTTCTCAACGCAGAAATTTAATAAAGGCCTCGCAGCCCAAGAAGTGCTGCACTTCATTGAATCACAAAAAAACATTTTCGGTCTCTCCCACGTTGATGCCGAAGTTTTGGAGCTGGGTCGTGTTCACCAGGACGCCAAAGGCTACAGCTTGCGTTTCCATCAGCGCCACTCTCGGGTGCACATTCAAGGCGCTGAACTTGTGGCCTTGATCAGTAACAACGGAAACCTCAATGTTTTGAACTCATCGCTTGTGGCAGAACCTTCGATTACGGTGCAGCCAGAGATTTCTCGCGAAAAAGCCCTCGCGCTCGCAACCCAATCCCAACACTATACTGATGCAGAATTAGGCCAAGACGTCCATGACGGTCTGTTGATTGTAACCCCTAAAGGTACCCCTACTCTCGTTTGGCAGTTCTCTTTGCGTGAGCATGCCGATGGATCAAAGGCGATGCAGATTCAGATCTACGCCCAGGGCAAAAAAGCCGGAAAAGTGCTTAAATCGATCTCTCTCGGCAATGATGTTGCGGATGCAAAGATTTCAATTTACGACGCTTCGGTTTCTCTCGTGATACCCAACCCTCTTTATAAAGGCGTTCTCGTGTTGGAAAACGGCAAACCCACCCTCGCGGGGCGTGCGCTTATGACCGATGAAGCGACTTTCGCAAATAGATCTTTTGAAAATGTTCGAGACTTCTACTCCAATGTTTTTGAACGAAACAGTTACGACAATAAGGCGGCAGCAATTGTTGCTTCAGTAAATTCTCAACGCATCACCCTCATTGATGTTTTAGGGCAAAAACAGAATGCCGCCTGGATGGGCCCCTGGAAAATGTTCATGTTTGGCGCAGGCGGCGATAAGCTAGCCGGCTTCACGGCCGCAATCGATGTCGTTGGGCATGAATTCACGCACGCCGTAGTAAGCTCAACCTCAAACCTCACTTATGAAAAACAATCAGGTGCTTTGAATGAGCACGTCGCCGACGTTTTTGGCGCTATGATTCAAAGTTATTATGATCCAAGCTCTGAGTTTCAGCTCATGGGCGAAACTATTCTCAGAGGAGAGTTCAAAGCTAAGTTTCGCGCGCTTCGCGACATGCTAAAGCCCCACGATGGACTCAGCCCACAACCTGCAACCATGGCGGAAATCCCCGCAGAATATGACGGCTCTTGCCAGCCTTCTGGCAACAACGATAACTGCGGCGTTCATATCCTGAGCGGAATCCCAAATCACGTGGTTGGCCTCACCGTCCAAAAACTGGGTTGGGAACCTGTCCAAAACCTTTACTACAAAGTCATGACCGATCGTCTCCGCGCTGGCTCTGACTTTGCCGACTACCGCGATCAGATTCTTGATGAGTGTTCAACCACGATGACGTCCGCTCAGTGCGACGTCATCAAGGACGCATTCAAGGTAGTCGGTCTTTAAGGGTTTGTGAATACTTTGAAGTGGGCACCCGCTCTCGCAGGCATCGTATTTTCTTGCTCCGGAGCATGGGCTAACGAAAAACAGGAATCCTTATTTAATCCTGTTTTTCGGGCCACCGGGCGAATGAGTATTTCTGATTTCGATTTCCTCCAGCCCTCAGTATTTTTTAGCCCGACAGTCCCCCCCCCGGGATCCCTACGAAAGCCGATTGATCTCATTCGCGTGAAGGTCTTTCCACACAACGACACCTATTCTCAACCCCAGGGTCGCGAAGCACTTGTCGGTCATGTTCGTTTCAAAAGCGCGGGCAGCTGCGAACTTAAGCTCGGCTCCGGGGTCATCAAAAAATTTGCGCCTGCGAAAACCTTTCAACTCGACACCGTCATGATCGGAAAGGGTGTCTCCAGATTGAAGTGCGAGAAACTGACCCAAGTGGTGCGAGAGGCTGGATTCTCAGTCCACACCTACAATGGAGCTTTCGAGCTGCGCTCTGAAGAGTCGGTGGTCAAACCTACGCTGACTGTCATTAATATCTTACCTTTTGAATCCTATCTTAAAGGCGTCGTTCCTTCTGAAATGCCGGCAGGATGGCCAGCCGAATCCTTGAAGGCACAAGCGATTGCGGCGCGCACCTATGCTGCCTATCAAGTCAACGACCGCCGAACGAATTCTCCTGGGCTTTTTTATGATGTGATCGACACCGTTGAAGATCAGGCCTATCGAGGGCAAGGTGCTGAGGCTGTGGCGGCAACGGCGGCGGTAGATTCGACAAAGGGCCAAGTGTTAACCTATCAAGAGAACCCGATCATTGCCTACTTTAGTGCTGATAGCGGGGGCTATACGGAAATAGCCATGAACATTTGGGGCAATGATTTGCCTTATACCCCAACGAAGCCCGAAGTTTACGACCCCCATTCTATCGCAACGAGCTGGAAGAAGGAGATTTCGCGCGTTTCGATTCAAGCAAGTCTCTTGGAGAACGGCTTGGTTCCCGCGGGATTTGTCATTCAAAAGATTGAGATACCTAGCGACGCGCGTTCCGCTTCGGGGAGAGCAATTCAAGTCCTGCTGACCTCAAGCGATGGCCAGAGCGTCTCCGTGTTTGGAGAACTATTTCGTCACGCACTGCAACTTAGAAGTACCCTTTTTGAGCTCTCAGGCTCAGGCCCATTTACTTTTAATGGAAAAGGCTTTGGCCACGGCGTCGGGATGAATCAAACGGGCGCCAAAGTACTGGTGCAGCAATTTAGTTGGACCCATGAGCAGATTCTTGGGTTTTATTACACCGGCGTTAACCTCGAACAGCTCTAGCCACGACGCCCGCTCCGAGGTATAGATAACCTCTATGCGAATGAGCCAACTCGTCGGAAAGCGAACTAAAGAAACCCCAAAAGATGCGCAAACTCAGAGCCACATCTTTTTGATCCGTGGTGGATACGCCAGACCTGTCTCCACAGGGATCTATTCGCTCTTGCCGCTAGCCAAACGGATCACGCAGAAAATAGAAAAAATCATTCGCGAAGAAATGAATCGCATCGAAGGCCAAGAAGTTCTGATGCCTGTCGTGCTCCCGCGCGAACTCTGGGAGGAAAGCGGTCGTTATCAATCCGTAGGACCCGAGCTGCTGCGTTTCAAAGATCGCAATGGCAAAGAGATGCTTCTCGGCATGACCCACGAAGAAGCCGTCGTTCATCTGGCCCGTAGCGAAGTGAATTCTTATAAGCAGATGCCTTTCATGCTTTATCAAATTCAAACGAAATACCGTGACGAAGCCCGCCCCCGCGCCGGCCTCATCCGCGTCCGCGAATTCACGATGAAGGACGCCTACTCGTTTCACACCTCAGATGAGTGTCTCAAGAAATATTATGACCGGGCTCACGCTGCCTATGTCCGAATCTTTGAACGATTAGGCATGAAGAATGTTGTCTCCATCGAATCCGACACCGGCATGATGGGTGGCGCGGTTTCCCACGAATTCATGGCCGTCTCTGATTGCGGCGAAGACACGATTTTCGTTTGTTCAGGTTGCGATTACAAAGCGAATCGTGAAGTCGCGAAAACCAAAATCGCTTTTGCCTCTGATACCGCAAATCCGTTAGAAAAAGTCCATACACCCAATCAAAAGACGATCGAAGAGGTTGCCAAGTTCCTGGGCATTAAGACTTCTGAAACGGGCAAAGCCGTATTCTATACCGATGAGGACGGTAAACTCTATTTCGTCGTGATTCGCGGCGATATTGAAGTTAATGAAACCAAACTTCGAAACCACCTGAAGCTTCGGGAACTCAAATTTGCCAATGACGAACAGATCCGAAGCATCGGCGCGGTGCCGGGCTACGCATCTCCCTTGCAATTGAATTCGGCCAAAGTACGAATCATCGTGGACCCTTCGGTCACGCAATCTTCGAATCTTGTCGTAGGCGCCAACGAAGCTGATTACCACTATAAAGGCTTCAACTTTGCGCGCGACCTTCAGCCTGGATCCAAGATGATCGATGTCGTGGACATCGCAGCGGCACGAAACGACGATCCTTGCCCCGTCTGCAGTCAGCCTCTTAAAGAAGAGCGCGGGATTGAAGTCGGAAACATCTTTCAATTAGGCACCAAATACTCGCTCTCCATGAACTGCACGTACCTTGATCAAAACGGAAAATCACATCCGATGATCATGGGCTGTTACGGAATCGGCGTCGGACGATCGATGGCTGCCGTCATTGAGCAGTCAAATGATAAATATGGGCCGATCTGGCCACTCGAAATTGCCCCGTATCATGTGCATATCTGCGCTCTTAATCTCAATGAGGGCGCCGTCAAGGAAACGGCCGAAAACCTCTACCAAGCTTTGCTTGGAAAGGGCGTCGAAGTCCTTTATGACGACCGCAACGAAAAAGCAGGCTCTGCTTTTAACGATGCCGACCTCATCGGCGTGCCGTATCGCGTGATCCTCTCGCCCAAGAATCTGGCTGAGAATCTGGCTGAACTCAAAGCACGTGATGGCAGCATCAACGAAAAAGTACCTCTGACTCAGCTCCAAGACCGCCTAATGAACCTCCTCAACTCGAAAGGGAAACAAGCATGAACTTCTATTCCGACTCCAAAGAGTGGCAATATCTGTTTCGCAACGCCGTGGATTGGGATTCCATTATCCCCCTCTATTATCCCACCTTCCCTACGGTTGATGGCTTCAACAATAAAGAAGAGATCATATCCTTCCTTGAAGAGCTGCTCACAAACACCGGAAAATGGACTGCTGAAACCCTGGCTCCGCGCGCTCGCCAATTGGATAAAATGGGAGCTGGAAAACTTGTGAATGGCGCTACAGTGCCCTCTGAAGTCCTGCAAGCCACTTACAATGAAGCCCGCGACATGGATCTTTTCGGTATGCATATCGACCCCAAACACGGTGGCATTGGCGCCCCGATCACTGCCGGGATGGCGGCCTTCGCTCAAGTATCGCGAGCCTGCATCTCGACCAGCACTCAGCTTGGGTTTTTCTCAACCATTGCTGAGATGATCGATCGTTTTTGCTCCAAAGAAGTGGGCGATGAGTTGATCCCTCGAATCAAGGCACTAGAAATCAGTGGCTGCATGTGCTTGACAGAGCCTGATGCAGGCTCCGATGTCGGATCGTTACGTACGTCGGCCGAGAAGCAAAGTGATGGCAAATATTTGCTCAATGGCACCAAGTGTTTCATCACCAACGCGGGCGGCGGCTTGGCTTTCATTCTTGCAAGAGTCAAAGGCGCGCCTAAGGGACTTGACGGAATCTCGATGTTCTTCGCGCGCGAGTGGCTTGAAGACCCTAAATCGGGCAAGAAGGTCCACAATTACAAGATTGCTAAAATTGAAGAAAAGATGGGAATGCACGGGTCTTTTACCTGCGAAATGGTCTACGACAACACCGTGGCTGAGCTCATTGGCAATGAAAATGAAGGCTTCAAAATCATGCTTCACTTAATGAATGAAGCACGCATTTCCGTTGGCCTCCAAAGCATTGGTGGGATCGAAGCTTCAGTCTCCTATGCTCGCCAATATGGAGAGAGCCGCAAACAGTTCGGAAAACCTTTGATTGAACTCCCGCTTTATCGCCGCAATCTTCAGGACTGGGAAACAGAACAAGACGGTTTTCGCGCCATGATGATGGATACGATCTCTAGTTTTGATATTTTTCAACGCCTGGATCTCAAAAAACGCCACACGGGCGATCTTACAGAAAACGAGACGAAGTTATTTAAGAAAGCTTCGCGCATCGTACGAAGAAGAACCCCACTGGTCAAATATATGGGCACCGAAGCCTATACAAGCCTATCAACAAAAGCGATTCAGGCCTTGGGTGGCTATGGATACATGCAGGAATACGATGCCGAAAGGTTCCACCGTGATTCGTTTGGCCCCCTGCTTTACGAAGGAACCTCGCAAGTACAAGCCCTCATGGCTATGAAAGACTTTGTGAAGGATATGATGAAGAACCCTTCGAATTTTCTTCAAAGCATTGTATCAGTAAATCCGATTGCTGCGATGATGAGCGAAACAGAATACGATCGATCGGTTGCGCATATCCAATACGAGTTCCGCAAAAACATCGCTGGCCTGATTTTGCGCTGTTTTAAGCCTGAGCTCGCCGTTACGGAAAAAGGCTTCATGGATACGCTTGCTCAGATCAATGGCGTCTTTAAGAAGGAATACTGGCAAGAAGCGGATCGTTTTGACAAACTCATGGTCCACGCTGAGACGCTTTGCCAGGCTTTGTCCTATAAAGAAACGCTCAAAGTATTGGGCCGCCACGCTGCTAAGAACAAGGAGCGCGGTGAACTTTTCAACCGATATTACAACCTTGTGACCCCACGCCTTGCGGGGATCTATGCTGACTGGAAAAGGAGCAACTCATGAGTTTAAAAAAACGTCCAACCGCGACCGCCTCTTGGGAAGAAGATTTTGCCGCTGAAGGCGACAAAGAGGGTACCTCAGAATCCAAGAAAGACTCCGCAGACTTTGCCCAAATGCTCGAAGGCTCCTTGAAAAAGTCCGCAAAGAAACTCAATGTCGGAGATAAGATCAAAGGAGAAATCCTGGTCGTAGGCCGTGAAGAGATTTTCGTTGCCACCGGAACCTCCACGGACGGTACCGTACCTCGCCAGGCCCTGCTGGATAAAGAGGGCAACCTTCCCTATAAAACCGGGGACATGATTGAGCTCTATGTTACCGGCGTGAAGCGCGATGCCGTTTTTCTCTCTCCGAATCCAACTTCGAAAAATCTGGCTGAAGATCTCGAAGACGCCTTTGATATGGAATTGCCTCTCGAGGGGCGCGTTTCCGAAGTTTGTAAGGGCGGTTTTCGTGTTACGATCAAGGGCAAGACTGCGTTTTGTCCCATCTCGCAAATGGACAATACTCATATTGAAAAACCTGAAGAGTACATTGGACGCAAATACGAGTTCCGGATTACTCAGTTTTCCGAAGGCGGAAGAAACATTATCGTCTCCAGACGTAAGCTTTTGGATGAAGAGCGCGATTTAACCCAAGGATCTTTCTTGGCGGAACATAAGGCCGGCGATGTCGTGCCTGGAAAAGTAAAACGCATCGAAAAATTCGGCGCGTTCGTCGAAGTCTCGCCCGGAATGGATGGCCTTATCCACGTTTCGGAACTGGCCTGGTCCCGCGTTGGCGATCCTTCAGAAGTCGTCGCTGTCGGGCAAGAACTTCAGGTCAAGATTCTCAAAATTGAAAACCTGGATGGAAAACCAAAAATTTCGCTCTCGCTCAAACAGACTCTCGAAAAGGCAGACATGCCGGCACAAAGCGACCCTTGGGCTGAAGTTGCAGGCAAGTTCCCTGTCGGCGCGATCGTACTAGGCAAAGTTGAGAAGAAGGAAGTCTACGGACTTTTCATTCAACTTGAAGCCCCGAGCGGCCAGAATAAACGTGGCGGAATAACGGGCTTGCTCCATAAATCTCGCGTCACGGAAAACCCGGAGTTTCCTTACGACAAACTGAAAGTCGGAGACTCCGTTACAGTGCAGGTCGCGGAGATTCAAGCTGGAGAGAGACGGATTTCACTTCAAGTTCCTCGGGATCCTAATAGTGATGAGTGGCGCAATTACGCCCCGCCCACCACCGGTTCTTTTGGCGGAAGTTTTGGTGGCGCTTTAGGCGATCAGTTGAAGAAGGCGATGGAGAAGAAGAAAAAATAGCGTCAATCTTTTGTAGAACAACCGATCTGATTGACCGAAAATAGATTTTGCCAGTTGGGCCAACGTCCAGCTACAATCAATAGATGACAAATGAGGACGCCCCCCCTCAGCGGCGGTTATTGATCGTTGATGATGACGCTGAGTTTTTAGATTTTCTTAAAGCGTCTCGTGAAGAGAGCGAACCTCAAAAGATCGTGGCTCACTCGGGCGCCGAGGCGCAGCGCCTGCTTGCGGACCCGCAATATCAATTCTATGGCATTTTCATCAACCCGCGGGTTTCTCGTCCCAGTGGACTGTCCGTCATTCGGTCCGCCTTGCATCATCGTCCCGCGTCACCTGTTGTTCTTCTTTTGGACAAGGGCCAGGAGAGCGGACTAGGAGAGCAGGAGCTTCGCAATCTTCGAGTAAAAGAGATTATTCGCAAACCCCTGCCCTATCGGGAGCTGGTAAGGCTTGTAGCGCCGATTGCCTTGAGTTTCGATGCCGAAGCGGCGCTTGCGAAGGCTCGCTTAAATCCCAGCGCTGAACTGGGTTCAGATAAAAGTGCCAACGATGACCTTTTCCTGCCGATTCGCGCAGAAGATTTTTTATCGGGTTCTAAATCATTCTTTGATGTTTTTGTTCGGATCAACTCCGGGCGCTATGTCAAGCTTTTGCAAGCAGGCGATGGCTTTGAGCCCCAACGGCTCGAAAACTATTTGCGCAAAGGTGTGACCTATTTTTATATCCAAAAAGCTCTTCAAGAGGAGTACCTGAAATATTGCGACCACCTGGCTTCCAATCTCGCAAAGCGAACCGATTTAAGTGTCGAAATCAAAGCCGCCCAGGTTCTCAATGCCGGCGAAGAAACCGTCGGGTTTTTGAAACGCCAGGGTCTCTCGGATGCCAACATTCACTACGCCACCAAATTCGTTTCAAACGTAAGGCTGATCGTCAATGATCTGAAGGCCGAAAAAGAAACGTTCTTAAAAGGTTTTCTCTCAAATCTCGCAGCCTACGAGCATGGCGTGAGCACTTCAATGATTGCAGGAATCTTGTGCAACTCTCTTGAAATTCAAATGGAACGACCGGCCGCAATTGTGGGGGTCGCTGCCCTTTTTCATGATATTGGCCTTTACCAGCTTCCTCAGGAACTCTGGGATGAGGATGAGTCCAAGATGACCAAGGAGCAAATCGCACTTTATAGAACCCATCCCGAACTGGGCGGAGAGATTCTAAGCCAAATGAAGGGCGTACACCGCTCGACCATCCAGGCCGTTGTGCAGCATCACGTTCGAAGCGGCCGCAGGGGTGGCTTCCCGGAGGGAATTCACTCCGCCCACCGGAGCAAAGTGGGGGAACTTGTTGGAATCAGTGATGAGTTCAGCAAGTATATTGTCAAGTTTCAAAGTAAAGTGACTGGCTCTTCGCCCGAACTACTAGCTGCTTTAGAGCGTGAAGTGTTTCCGGGCTTTTCGCGACAGATCATTTACGGATTTCGAAGCGCCTTTTTCTCAAGCACAAGCAAAGCGCATTAATATAACGCGCTGCGTACACCGCTCTCGCATTATCAAATTGTCCTCCCTCGCAGTTTGCGCTACAAATTGGTTTTTGCCTAAAACGCGGAGGGAATTACCATGGGAACCACAAAAAATATTGAGACGATTCGGGATTATATCGACGGTAAATGGGTTGCTTCAACGGCCAAGACTTTTGTGCCCGTCATCAACCCAGCCACCAAACAAGAATTGGGCGCAAGCCCGCTCGGCACATCCGAAGATGTGAATCGGGCCGTGGCGTCCGCGCACATTGCGTTCCAAGAATGGAAGCAAACTCCCGTTTCTGATCGCATTCAGTTTTTGTTCAAAATGAAAAATCTCATGGACGCCAACGTTGAGGAACTTGCCCGCGCCGTCACTCGTGAGCATGGAAAAACTTTGGTCGAAGCCCGTGGCAGCGTCAAGCGCGCCATTCAAATGGTTGAGACCGCAACGGGAATGCCCACTTTCCAAATGGGCGAGTTTCTTGAAGACATCGCTCGCGGAATCGACTGCAACACGATCAAAAAGCCTATGGGCGTATTCGCAGGGATTGCGCCTTTTAATTTTCCAATCATGGTTCCCTTCTGGTTTTGGCCCTTTGCCATTGCTTCAGGAAACACGTTCGTATTGAAGCCTAGCGAGCGCGTCCCTCTCACCTTTCAACTTGTTTTTGATCTCATCGAAAAAACAGGCCTTCCAAAAGGCGTGATGAACCTCGTTCACGGCGGCAAAGACGTGGTCACCGCACTCTGCACCCATCCTGATGTCAAAGGCCTGTGCTTCGTGGGCTCTACGCCCGTTGCTAAATATATTTACACCACGGGCGCGGCTCACGGAAAACGCGTGCAAGCTCTGGGTGGCGCAAAGAATTTCATGGTCGTATTGCCCGATGCGGTGATGGACAAAGCGGTGAGTACCGCTTTGGAATCCGTCATCGGCTGCGCAGGCGAGCGTTGCCTTGCGGGCTCTGTTATCGTTTGCGTGGGTGATGAAACCTATAAAGAAGTCGAATCCCGCATTGTTCGCTCTGCAGCCGATATTACGGTTGGCGACGGCCTTGATACCCATGTGCAAATGGGTCCCGTGATTTCGCAAGAAGCCAAGGATCGCATCAAAGGTCTCATTCAATCCGCGCAAGATGAAGGCGCCAAGATTTTGCTCGATGGCCGCAAAGATGTGGACCAATTGCCTGGCTATTTTCTTAAGCCATCGGTGATCGGCAATGTGACCGAAAACATGCGTGTGGCTAAAGAAGAGATCTTTGGGCCAGTGGTTCTGCTGGCAAAAGTCAAAACTTTTGACGAAGCCATTGCCTGGATGAATCGCTGCAATTTTTCCAATACCACGACTCTGTTCACCCAAAGCGGACCTGCCACTCGTAAATTCTGTAACGAAGCAGATCCAAGCATGATCGGAATCAATATCGGCGTTCCTGCCCCGATGTCCTACTTCAGCTTTGGTGGGATGAAGGATTCGTTCTACGGCGACATCAAAGCCCACGGAGCGGCTTCGGTGGACTTCTTTACGGATAAAAAAATCGTGACGACACGTTGGATGGCCGAATCTTCGGTTTGGTAAGATCCATCTCCATCTATTAACAGGAGCAATTTTATGACTGAGAAAATGAAAACCAAAAGATCCAATGAAGAGATGATTGCCTTTCGCAAAAAGCACTTCCTTCCAACCGCCTATCTTTATCACAAAGACCCCATTCACCTGGTGAAGGCCCAAGGTCAATACGTTTACGACAATGAAGGCAAACGCTACTTGGACGCCATCGGCGGGATTATTTGTATTTCGGCGGGCCACAATCATCCCAAAATAAAAAAAGGCATGATGGAAATGCTTGAGCGCGACCAAATTCAACACACCAGCCTCCTTTATCTGAGCGAGCCTGCGGTGGATGCAGCGGAAAAGCTCTTGAAGGAGGCTCCTGCGGGGCTTGATCGTGTTTCGTTTACCAACTCAGGCTCCGAAGCCAATGAACTCGCATTCATGGCCGCTCGTAATGCCACGGGCGAAACGATGGTGATCAACCTGCGCCACTCCTATCACGGCGGGACGTCCGGAACTTTGGCCCATTGCGGACACCACACCTGGCGCTTCAAAGCTCAACCCGTCACACAAGCGACCTCGGCCATGGAACCTAACTGCTACCGTTGTCCGTTCGGCAAAGAGCGCAGCAGCTGCGCTCTAGAGTGCGCGAAGAACGTGGAAACCACCATTCAAACTACTACCCACGGCAAAATCGCTGCTTTTATCGCGGAACCTGTCATGGGTGTCGGAGGATTTATCTCTCCTCCCCCAGAGTACTTCCACGAAGTGGCGAAGATTGTTCATAACTACGGTGGCAAGTACATCAGTGACGAAGTTCAAACAGGAGCGGGGCGTTGCGGCGGTCGTTTCTTGCTCACCACGGAGCTCGGCATCGATGCCGACATGGTGACGATGGCTAAGGGATTCGGCAATGGTGCGGCAATTGGTGCGTGCCTCATGAAGACGGAAGTCGCCGAAAAAATGGCCGGCAAGCTGTACTTCAACACGTTTGCTGCCGATCCTTACCAAGTATTGCAGGCCAAACTCACGATGGACATCATCGAAGAAGAAGGTCTTATCGAAAACGCCAAAGTCATGGGAGGTCTCCTCAAAGACGGGCTCACCCAAATGATAAAGAAGTATCCTCTTATCGGCGATGTGCGCGGCAGAGGGCTTCTATTGGGCGCTGAGCTGGTAAAAGACCCTAAAACGAAGGCCTATGCTGCTGAAGAGTGCGTGCAGTTCATGGATCTTTGCAAAGAAGCCGGCTTGCTCTTAGGGAAGGGCGGACTCATGGGGAATGTCGTTCGCATTGCCCCTCCGATCTCCATCACGAAGGATCAAGTGAACTTCATGCTTGAGACGATGGATCGCGCGTTTGCAACGGTAGAGAAAACTCGTACAAAATAGTTTTAAGTATTTAGCCAAATTATTAAGGAGGAGACGCGCATGTCGTCCAAACAGGTTTCAGCTCAAGCTGAAGGTAGCTCTGTTTTCTGTGAGTTTGTAAAGCCCTTGGATTCTCATACCGCAGAAGTGGAAGCCGTGCGCTGCTACTTCTGCTATGATGCTCCTTGTGTTCGTGCGTGTCCCACCCAGATTAACATTCCTTCATTTATCAAACGCATCTCACAAGGCAACATCCGCGGTGCCGCTACTGAGATTCTGGATGCCAACATCATGGGTGGAACGTGTGCTCGCGTTTGTCCGGTCGAAATTCTGTGTCAGGCTTCATGCGTGCGGACAAAAGACGATGACAACGCGGTGGAGATCGGACTTTTGCAGCGTTTTGCGACCGAAGAGTTTTTCAAGACGGGCGAACAACCGTTTAAACGTGAACCGTCTGTCGGAAAAAAGGTTGCAGTGGTCGGAGCCGGTCCAGCAGGCCTTTCCTGCGCACATCGCCTGGCCACTTTGGGTTATGATGTCGAGATTTTTGAATCTCGTGCAAAATCCGGCGGGCTTAACGAATACGGCCTGGCACCTTACAAAGTCACCACTGAGAGCGTTCAAAAAGAGGTCGATTTTATTTTAAAAGTGGGCGGGATCAAGATTCACCACGGCAAATCCCTGGGCAAAGACTTTACCTTGGATTCGCTTCGCAAGGATTTCGCAGCTGTTTTCTTGGGCATGGGCCTTTCGGGCGTGAATGCCCTTGGTGTTGCAGGCGAAGAACTGCCGGGCGTTTTTGACGCAATCAAGACAATCGAGAAAATCCGACAAGGCGAGAAGCTTGTGATCGGTTCTGATGTCGTGGTCGTGGGCGGGGGTAATACCGCAGTCGACATGGCCATCCAGATGAAGCGCCTGGGCGCATTGAGTGTCACACTTGCTTATCGAAGGGGCACGGAGCAGATGGGGGCGACCGTCCACGAGCAAGAGCTTGCACTGAAGTCTGGCGTTCACATTAGGACGTGGGCAAAACCTGTGAAGATCTGCGCCGAAGCTGGCAAAGTTTGTTGCATGGAGTTCGAAGGTACGGAGCTTAATTCGGCAGGAAAGCTTGTGGGGACCGGCAAGAGCTTCACCTTGAAGGCCAACCAGATTTACAAGGCGATTGGGCAGACATTACTCCCAAGCACCTGGGGCGATCCAAAAACTCTCCCTGAAGTCGCCAATGGCAAGATCAAGGTCAATGCCGAGTTTGAAACGTCGCTCGCAGGCGTGTACGCCGGTGGCGATTGCATCGCTGAAGGCGAGGACCTGACCGTCACTTCGGTTCAGCAGGGAAAACTTGCAGCGCTTGCGATCCATAAAAAAGGAGACCCACGCCGTGGCTGATTTATCATGTAATTTTGCAGGAATTAAATCTCCGAATCCTTTTTGGCTCGCTTCTGCACCGCCGACTGATAAAAAGTACAACGTCGAGCGCGCTTTTCAAGCGGGCTGGGGTGGTGTGGTTTGGAAAACATTAGGTGAAGATCCGCACGTTGTGAACGTGAGCTCTCGCTACGGCGCGATTGATTATAATGGCCAGCGGATGGCGGGTTTCAATAACATCGAGCTGATTACGGATCGCCCGCTCGAAGTGAATTTGCAGGAAATCAAAGAAGTGAAACTCGCCTGGCCTGATCGCGCGGTCATTGTTTCACTCATGGTTCCTTGCAATGAAGAGAGCTGGAAGAAGATTTTAAAGCGGGTTGAAGAGACCGGTGCCGATGGTGTGGAACTTAATTTCGGCTGTCCTCACGGCATGAGTGAGCGTGGAATGGGCGCAGCCGTTGGTCAGGTCCCTGAGTACGTCGAGATGGTCACGCGTTGGTGCAAGGCCCACACACGCATGCCGGTGCTTGTGAAACTTACTCCCAATATTTCGGATATTCGAGTGCCTGCACGCGCTGCAAAGGCGGGGGGCTGCGATGGGATTGCGCTGATTAATACAATTAATTCGATTACGGCTGTTGATCTTGATGTGATGGCTCCCCACCCGACAGTAGACGGCAAGGGCACACACGGCGGATATTGTGGTCCAGCCGTGAAGCCAATTGCGCTGAATATGGTGGCCGAGATTGGTCGTGATCCTGCGACTGCGGGCGTTCCGATCTCCGGTATTGGCGGGATCTCGACTTGGAAAGACGCCGCTGAGTTTATTGCGCTGGGCTCGACTTCTGTTCAAGTTTGTACGGCTGTGATGAATCATGGCTTTCGAGTTGTGACCGACATGATCAATGGCTTGGACAATTGGATGGATAGCAAAGGGTACCATAACCTAGAGGCATTCAGAGGCGCTGCAATTAAGAACGTCAGGAACTGGAACGAGTTGAATCTTAATTTCAAGACCCTTGCGAAGATTGATCAGGACAAGTGCATTGAATGCGGCCTCTGCTACATCGTTTGTGAAGATACGTCCCATCAGGCGATTTCCGCAACGAAACTTGCGGGAGCTGTTCGACCGCTGAGCAAGACCGGAAACCTTTATTCGATGAAGTACGAAGTCATCGATAAAGAATGCGTGGGTTGCAATCTTTGCTCACTCGTTTGCCCAGTGAAGTGCATTGCGATGGTTCCACAAGAAACGGGTAATCCGTATCTGCCGTGGACGAAGCATCCGAACAATCCGATGCGCGGTTAGGCACTGATTTTGCTTTGAGCCTCCCGCCAAACCAAGCGGAGTAGATGGACCTACCTCCTTCCCAAGGACATATCTGGTTGACGCCAGATCTGCCCATACAGAAAGGAGGTGATCTTATGAGAAACAACCACTGTTGTTGTTCTTATCGGATCAAACTAGAAAAGATTAAACAAAACACTTGGACACTCTGCGTCTTATTCAAGGTTTTGGATTTTCTAGTGAATCTTGTCGACTGCTACTTAAGATAGTCGTGAGGAGGCCTCGGGCACAGCATTAACCGAAGGTGTTACTCACGAAGAGAGCGCTTGGTTTGGTTTCTTCCCAAACATTTTTGTAATCTGAATTTGAGCCCTGATGGTCGTTAACCTTTGGTCGATCTACCCTGTCCTCGAAGTCAGGCACTAATTTTGCTCAGAGCACTCCCGCCAAATCAAGCGGAGTAGATGGACCTACCTCCTTCCCAAGGACAAATCTGGTTAGCGCCAGATCTGCCCATACAGAAAGGAGGTGATCTTATGAGTAACAACCATCGCTGTTGTTCTTATCGGATCAAACTAGAAAAGATTAAACAAAACACTTGGACACTCTGCGTCTTATTCAAGTTTTTGGATTTTCTAGTGAATCTTGTCGACTGCTACTTAAGATAATCGTGGGGAGGCCTCGGGCACAGCATTAACCGAAGGTGATACTCACGAAGAGAGCGCTTGGTTTGGTTTTTAAACTCATCCGATAAATCCAGTTTCCAATCCAAATGACCGGAAACCGGACATTTTGACTTTAGAACCCAAGCCTAAATGTCGATAGAATTAGGCATGTGTTTGCGCGCAATTCACTACCTAAAGCTCGGCGTTTATTCGGTACTGGCAGTGCTCTGCCTAACCCTCTCGCTCAGCTCAAATTCGAGCTTCGCAAATGACTGCGCCACAGGAATTCTTCGTGAGCGGCTTCGGCTACTATCCGAAAACCTCCCACCTGCATTTGAACTACTCCAAGGCATAGATCCCGAGCTTATCAGCGGAGTGAAAACTCCTAAGTGGCAGGACTTCGACCGGTTAGAGAGAATTATCACGGCTCTTCAAGAATCTAAGAAGTCTGCAATCGATGCAGGAAAACTCAAGGAGTGGCGATCAACTTTTAGAGCGATCAAAAAATCGCTGAGCGAATTTCCCGAAATCGAAGCTCTTCAAGCCGCCTCTAAAAAAGCTGCTGAAAAAACTAGTGAGTTACCCGCTGAACCCAAACCCTCTACAGCCTACCTACCCTCTGAATATGAGCTCAAACACGAGTTCCAAGTCTTGCTTACGGAACTCAACCGAGAGCTCCCACCTAGCCTAAGAATCAAAGGAATAAGACCTCCCAAGTCCGATAGAATTCCTACGCTCCTCGCGCAAGCTAGAAGACTCGTCGCAAATCAAGAGAAGAGATTTCGCCCTTTCTTCTCTGACTCAGGATTCAAGGATTCAGCCGCACTTCACAAAGCCCTTCACGAATATAGCCCAGAAGCCGCACAACTCGCCGATGATCTTGCAAACGAAAACGTCGAGATGGCGATGAATCGCCCCGAGAACGCAAGGTGGTGGGTTCCGAAAGTGGGCTTTCAGAACCAAAGAATAACCGGAAGCTCTAAGGGCATGATGAACCCTGGCAAACGAAACAGGGTTGAAGCCAAACTAACCGGCCAGGATTTGACTGAATACACTGCCACCGATGATCAGTTTAAACCCGTCTACGGTTACTTAAAACCAAAGCCTAGCGAAACCATAAAACAATCTACGAGAGCCTCTCAGTATGGTCCGGATACTTATGTCTTCAAAAAGGACAAAGTAAAGAATCGACTTACCTGGACCCCGGCAGATTCATTCGGCGTAGAGGGGTACGCACCAGAATTGCCAACGGATAAACCCCAAAATTGGAAAGGCTTTTTTGTTCCCTGGAAAGCTCGGATGCTCATTGCCCCCGATGTTCTCCAGAATCTCGCCGACTCGCGTAAAGGTTTTGAAGCTTTAAGAAACAGCGCTCCGAATTCAGAGCCAATCCCGAAGGCTCCCATCGCGCCTCCAAATCCTGCCTATCCACCTTACCCTGGCTTCCTACCAAAAGACTTTGGAGCACCCCAGCCTGATTTAAGCGCTCTGCCTCCACTTCCTCCGAAACCAGCAGAGCCAAACTATTGGACCTCCCCTCCCACACCTCCTGCACCCAAGAGTCTAACTCTTCCTACGCCACCTCTCATTCCGCCTCTTAAACCCGGCGAAACTTTTGACGAAGCATTTAAGGCTTATAACGAGAGCAAACCAAGAAAAGATTACGAGTTAGAGGTCGCGAGAATAAGGACACTTAATGAAGAACGCCAGAAATCCTATCTAGAAAGTGATGCCTATTTGGAATCCCAACGCAAATCACAAGAGGCGCAGGCCGATTACAATAGAAGAGTAAAGGAGTATAGAGAGTCACCTGAGTTCAAGGCCTACGCCATGGCAGTTTCTGAAATAGAAAGAACAAAAAAG
>CAIRTR010000077.1 GCA_903881565.1 Oligoflexia bacterium
CGTTGGCTGTGGTGGGGTTGGTGGCACAGGCGCTTGAACATACGCAGGAGCCTGTGGCGAATATTGCTGCGGCGCTGGCTGCGCATACTGCGGCTGAACTTGTGGGGCCGCATAAGGTGCCACATAAGCCGGAGCGACTGGTGCTGCAACCTGTTGTGCATATTGCTGTGGAGGCGTATATGAAGCCGCCGAATTCACCTCAAGCGCAGCTTGAGGTTGAACCACTTCGGTTTTAGTCAAAGTTCCCAAGCCCGTTGCGATCACAGTGACCTTGATCCGATCCTTCATGCTCTCATCAATGACGGTACCAAAGATGATTTCTGCATCTTCATGAGCGGCTTCCATAATGAGGGTCGTGGCTTCATTGACTTCATGAATCTTAAGACCTGAACCGCCGGTGATATTGATGATGATCCCCGTTGCGCCGTCGATGGACACATCTTCAAGCAATGGACTCGAAATCGCGTTCGTCGCCGCTTCAACCGAGCGATGCTCGCCTTCGCCGTAACCGATACCCATAAGAGCCAAGCCCTTATTGTGCATGATCGTGCGAACGTCAGCAAAGTCACTGTTGATCAAACCGGTGTGATTAATAAGGTCCGAGATCCCTTGGACGGCATTGAGCAACACTTCGTCAGCTTTTTTGAATGCATCAACCATGGACAACGTCGAGCCGGCCAACGCTAACAAGCGTTGATTCGGAATCGTAATGAGCGAATCGACATTTTCATTCAACCAGCAAATCCCTTGATTCGCTTGGCGAAGGCGTTTTTTGCCCTCAAAAATGAAGGGTTTCGTCACCACGCCGACCGTGAGAGCGCCAATCTCTTTGGCAATCTTGGCAAATACAGGAGCCGCACCGGTTCCGGTACCGCCGCCCATCCCTGCCGTGATGAAAACCATGTCCGCGCCTGCAAGTAGTTCTGAGATTTTTGCGTAGTCTTCGAGCGCAGCTTTGCGGCCGATTTCTGGATTTGCACCGGCCCCTAAACCTTTTGTTAATTCTTGTCCGATCGCTAATTTGATCGGCGCAAGCGAGGCGTCCAGCGCCTGGCGATCTGTGTTGGCCGTGATGAATTCCACGCCTTCAAGACCCATCCGAATCATGGTGTTGACAGCGTTACATCCGCTACCGCCAACCCCAACAACTTTAATCTTAGCTCCCTGGTTCACTAATTGATCGATTTCAAACATAAATAAGAAGATCCTCTTCTTGAAATTACGATCTGGAAATCCGCATCCCTGCATCCATCCAAATCGTCGTTTTCCCCAGCGCTTCCAATTCTAGAAGCGCGACATCATACTCCATCACAACCTAAAACAAATCCTTCAGCCAAGACTTCATCGAGCCCTTCACTTTATCGTAAATGTGCTTTTCCCGAATATTAAAGCGGCTCTTATGACTCTTCTGATTCTTCTGATTCTTCTGACCCCGCTGCATGTTGCGAGAACCCCATTTTACAAGGCCTACCGCCGTTGCAAATTTAGGAGAATTCACGACATCTTTTAAACCACCGATGTTTTGAGGCACGCCTCGCTTCACCGGCATTTCAAAAATAAATTCTGCAAGCTCGGGCATCCCCTCCAAGAGAGTAGCCCCCCCGGTAATCACAAATCCGCCCGAAAGCAGTTCCTGATATCCGGACTTCATCACTTCACGCTGAATGAGAGAGAAAATCTCTTCCACGCGTGGCTCGATGATTTCGGCGAGAAGCTTGCGAGACACTACACGCGCTTTTCTTCCGCCCACACCCGCAACTTCGATGGTCTCGTTATCTTTCACCATGGAGGCCAGTGCGCATCCATGAGCGATCTTGATACGCTCGGCTTCGGTCTGCGGCGTGCGAAGTCCCACGGCAATGTCGTTCGTGACGTGATTGCCGCCGATGGCGATCACACTCGTGTGCACAATCGCACCATCTTTGAAAATCGCGATATCACTTGTTCCGCCGCCGATATCGACGAGAACCACGCCCAGTTCTTTTTCATCCGAAGAGAGCACCGCTTCGCTTGAGGCGAGAGGCTCGAGACAAATTTCTGCGACATTCAGGCCCGCTTTGTTTGCACACTTAATAAGATTTTGCGCAGAAGAGACCGCGCCGGTGACGATATGGACCTTTGCTTCAAGACGAACCCCGTTCATCCCGATGGGATCCCGGATGCCGTCTTGTCCATTAATCATGTATTCTTGTGGAATAATGTGAATCACTTCGCGATCCAGCGGGATCGCCACAGCCTTGGCGGCGTCAATGACCCGCTGAACATCTTGCTCGTTCACTTCGCGATCCTTGATTGCAACAATGCCTGTTGAATTGAAGGATTTGATGTGACCGCCCGCTATTCCGGTGTAGACCGTCGAAATTTCGACGCCCGCCATGAGCTCGGCTTCTTCGACTGCCTTAGTAATACTCTCAACTGTTGAGTCGATGTTGACGACGACCCCTTTACGCAGGCCGTTTGACGGGGCTGTGCCAATGCCGATGATGTCGATCCCCGACTCAGCGATCTCCCCGACAATACAGCAGATCTTGGTCGTTCCGATATCGAGTCCGACTATGAAATCTTTTTTTGACATACCGCAAATCCCCCCCATGGGATTGTCTCACCATCTGGCTCGGCAGGCAACTTATGCCTCCTAAGGAATTCTAAGAACCAAAAGCAGTTTTGACAACTATTTTCTTTCCTGCATCTGCCCAAATGTGTCGCACAGCGATGTTATGACGCGCCAAGTAGCGCGCCACGCCCTGTAACCGGGACAGCTGAAGATCCAAATCGCTCCCCACATCTGCACCCAGGTCAATGCTCGCACGAGCCTGTTTTCTGGCCCCTGCAGTGAGCGGGTAATGAACCCAAGCGCGAAATCCGCTCTCCTTTTCCCAATCCAAAGACGAGAGTTCCAGAACGGGCGACTGATTCGTGGGGCCTCCAAAAAAAGTGTCCCATTTTTTCAGAAATTCGATCGCCATGGGCATATTTCCTTCGAAACCACTCAGCAGCGGCAAATCCGACTTCAAGCGAAGATCGATTTTTTCAAAAGGAACCCCGCGTTCGTCGAGATAAACAATACCGCCTTGGGGTTGTTGGATCAGTGCGCGCGGTTTTCGAAAGGTGACAGAAACCACTAAAGTCTGGGGAAACTGCTTCTCCAAATGCACGTCTTGAATCCATGAATTCGCGAGAATTCGGTTTTGCACCTCTTTGAGATTCAAGAAAAAGAGATTCGTTTTTCCCACGGGCACTGCGGCTAGTTCCGCAATTTTATGGGCATCAAGAGGAATTAATTCCGACGCCTCCGGCTCCACCACTTCTACAACCTGTACGATAAAAAGCGGAGACCTCAGCGCAAACCAAAGCGTGGCAGCGCACAGCCCTAGTGCTGTAGTCGAAGAGATTAAAATCCCAAGTTTCTTAAGTCGCGACATCCTTGCGCGTCCCCCACAAAATGAGTGTATCACACTTTAATTGCGCAGATAACTCCGAGAATTATGGCAAGTGTTTGTGCACGTCCCGCCCTGGGGCGTGGTCTTGTATTCAACCGTAACATCAAAGTTTTTCATTTTCCAAGATCCTGTGATGTTCGCAGACTGAGACGATCCATGGGGATCGTGGCAAACGCGGCAAGAGCGCCCGTTGCGCTTGTCTTTTTGGCCCGTGGCATCGACCACATGGAACCAATGAAGGTTTTTGGTGCCATCACGGAAATTAGTTTCGGGTCCGACAATGTCCTTATTAAACATTCCGGCATCATGGCACTTGAAACAAAGAGCATAGGGGCCCGAAGACGGCGTGACCGCATCAAAGGCGTTGTAATTGGAGGTCGAATAGTTCGAGACCAAAAGCCGCTCGTTCTCAGTTGAGTGAGGACTGTGACAGCCCGTACAGTTGAACTTCTTGATCGCCGTGTGAATGTTCTCAGACTGAAGCTTGTCCGCCATATTCGGAATCGTTCGGCTTACGGATCCATCCGCTTGCGTCACTTGAACCTCTTGATTGTGGCAGGTCAAGCAAAGCGTCTGCTGATTGTAATTCAAAAGCTTGGGTTGAGACGAAGAATGAGCTTCGTGACAAGACAAACACGACTGCTCCGAATTCACGGGGCCGTGTTGCACTTTCGCTGTCGCAATGCCGGTGTGGCATTTCTGGCAAAGCGCTCCGTTAGTTTTCTCTCGCAAGAAGTAACGACGATCGGCTCCATGAGGATTGTGGCAAGCAACGCAACTGGCTTTATCCTTCAAAAGAAGGGGGTGAACGTTTGCTTTGTCATCTTTTGGAAAGTGGCAACGATAACAATCTTCGTTATTTTGCTTGGTCGTTACGCCTTGTTTACTGCCAGAAGCCAAATGGCTCGCGTCGGCTTCGTGACAAGTTTTGCAAAGGCCAGCACCCGAAGGATAATGGGAAAACTCAAAGGCGCCATTTCCGATGGTGTCGGCATGACAAGCAGAACACTCATTATTAGGAGCAAGAGTCGGTTTGATCCGAGCAATTTTGTACTTCTCTCGCGCAGCTGAAGTCGAAGGTGCATGGCAATTCGTCGAACAAGAAACATTTAGAGAAGGTCCCTGCAGCTTCATCGCTTGCTGAGATGACAATGCCTGCTGAGCTTGCTGAGAATGGCAGGTGGCGCAGTCCTTATTAGTGCCAACAAGGGCTTTTCCGGATTCGGCATAGAAGCTGACATGGGTGTTGGACCAATCACTTGGATGAGGAAAAAGATAGGTTGCCGTCGGATTGCCTCCTCCTTGTTGTCCAAGGGCGGATAAAAGCCGCTGTTGACTGCAACCCGTGAGGGCTGCCGCCAAAAGACCGAAAAGCGCGAACTGTTGTATTCGTAATTCCATCTTTTTTACCTCGCTAAAGCCGCTCCTATATACATCAGTTTAGGGATTCGTGAAAACATAAAATGCTGCATTCGGCCAAAATAGTTTAAAAGCCATATAGTGGCATCCCCCCGCCCGGATTACCGATTTTAGTTAACCGAAAATTAACGATCTCCATAAGTTTCAAATTGTGACAGAATCGTGACATTTTGACTTGACGCATCCAAGGCGGGTCGATTATAGTACGCGCGAACAGATTTTACCGACCAACCCAGGAAAAAAGGACGTCTCAAAATGGAAAAAACAAAGAACCCACTCCACCGAAGCTCACTTAAAAAATCTCTCGTGCTTGTCGCTGTTTTAGCGTTAAGCCTTTCGGCTTGTAGCAAAGACCGCACAGGAACGACGACTGCGGTAAGCGATGCTCAAAAACTTGGCACGACTTTCCCCCATCCACAAGGTTGGTCGGCGAGCCACATTCAAATTGTAAGCGGCCAAGATGAAGGAAAACAGGGCGAAAACTGCGCCAGTTGCCACAACACAAAAGAAAACGCTGCCCGCCCTCTCAGCGCTACGATCTCTTGCGCTACCAAATGTCACCCCGCTGCTGTCGGATCTACGATGGCCTCTCTCACCGCCGGCCCCCATCGCGCCACGGTCACCGCAAATGCAAAATGTAACACCTGCCACGCGGACATGAACGCGGTTAAGTACTCTCACTATCCTTTTACGGTCGGCCTCTGCGACGCTTGTCACACCAACCAGCCTGGCCATGAAGATTCACCGAACAGCATCCATGCCGCTGGAAACACAAACCCAGATCAAACTTGCTACAAATGTCACTTTCGTAAAGATGACATGCCAAACGTTCATCCTGCTCTCACCAGTGGAAAATCCTGCGTCGGTTGCCACAACCCGCACGGCGCTGAGTTCCGCAACTTCTTGCCTGCTAAAACTCAAGAGCTTTGCTTGAAATGTCACTCAGGCCTTGAGCACGCTGGCAAGTCAGTCCACGGACCGATCTCCAGCGAACAAAGCTGCCTAAGCTGCCATGGTCCTCACTCGACCGTCGAGAAGAAGATGCTTTCGTTGAAAGGTCAGCAACTCTGCTTCAGCTGCCACGATAAAGAGATCGAAGTCACGGGCGATAACGCTCGCGTGATTCCGAACATGAAGAAGAAAATCACCGAATCCGCTTTTGTACACTCGGCAATTGATGACAACTGCACCAGCAGCTGCCACAAGCCTCACGCTAGCGAATTCTCTCGCTTGTTGCAGAACAACTTCCCAATCGGAAGCAACTACAACCAGTATAACGAGAACCCAAACACCTACGACTTGTGCTTCACTTGCCACGACAACGGAATGCTCAAGCAAGACATTACCAAAGGTGACACGAACTTCAGAAAAGACGAAATGGTCAATGGCGTCCTCAAACGCAAGAACCTTCACTGGTTCCACGTTGTGGATGCTGCTGGCGGATCACAGAAACAAAACGGACGCTCTTGCTTCGTTTGTCACGATCCACACGGTGCGGACCAACAGTCGAACATCCGTTCGTCTTGGAAGATGGGACACTTTGATGTGAGCGTCGTCTTCACGCCAAACGCCAACGGTGGCGATTGCGCGAAGACCTGCCACACCACACGTTCCTACACCCGTATTAATCAGTAATTCAAATAGGGAGGCGATCTAACGATCGCCTAATAGGGAAAAACATCGACCCCGCCTTCTCTGCAAAGGGAAGGCGGGGTTTGTGTTTTTGGGGGTTGGAAATTCGTTGTATGCGGATGCGTGCGGGAAACAAGGAGGCTCCGCGCGCCACTAGCCAAATATCGGAAATGATCGGAATTGAAATTTTCGGTATTGGGGAGTGGGAGCTGATTCCGATCAATTCCGAAAACTGGCTAATGGAATTTGGAGGGAACCTACTAATTTGGGATGCGATTGTTGTATCGCAACAAAAGCAGTTACGTTAAACGTGTCGGCATGAAGTGCTGTGGAATTTTGCTAATAGCTCTGTTGGCCCCGCCAGTTTTAGCTGATTCTACAAATATTTTAGGAAGCTGGAGCTCGAATTGCTACCCCTTGCCAAAACGACACACAGTTCAAACTAGTTTGGAAATTTCGGAATCGCTGATTGCAGTCGAGTCAGCGCTCTTCGCTGAAAACGAAAAATGCGGTACCAAGAATCTCATTGTTACTTACACTGCTAAGTATAAGATTGGTGCGAAAACCGATTCGAACTATCTCTTCAACTACAACCCACACACTGTCACGATGACCTTGTTAAGGCAGGATATTGTTGATCTCTATAATCAAGACCTGCAAAGAAGTTGCGGATTATCGAACTGGAGAATTAACGAACCGAGAGATGTTTCGGGTCTGATTTGCGCTGGCAATAAGATGCCAACTAACGGCGAAGAGGTTTACGATCTCATGGGAATGGAAGGATCCAGTCTTCGTTTTGCGGCGTTTACAACTTCTTCGGGCGCGACAGACGATCTCAACCGACCTTCTACACTAAATCAACTCGTTGTATTTATCTCGGAATAATCTACAAGAGACAGGTCCGATTGCCCTGTCTGGCTACTCTACCTTAATCCTTAAAGGCCCGAACCAATTTCGCAATCGCAATTCGTCGTTGAGTCAGCCAACGGCTTGTCTCTGCTTCCTTAATGTCGAGAAGTGAACTCATCGGGTTCCAGTGATGCTCCCAGGCGCTTAAAGTAGCGTGAGCAACCACTTGAGGACGGTCAACGATTGGGCTCAAGCCTAAGCTCTTTTGTTTTAAGTATTCTTGGAGAATCTGGATAGAAAAATACGGAAGCTGAATTCTCAACAACTTCTTAAATCGCGAAGTTAAGCCTATACCCTACCCGAGGGTAGCCCTATAACTTCGCTCTCTGAGAAGTTATAGGCCACTTTTCTGGGTCTGGTGAAAAATACCGAAAAGCAGCTGACTCACTGGGGCTGCCACGCTGGAACTAGACTACTGCCTAACCACCGCTTCAGGTAGTTCACGCCCGCGGGATCCCGCAAGACCCAACACAACATCACCAAAAGCGGGGATATTCATTTTGGCGCCCACCGTGTTGCCCGACTCATCTTTAATGAAGAGGTGAAAAAGATCTCCGTCATCGGAAAGTTCTGACTCGAGAAGTTCCGCAACATAGAGCTGGTTTCCGATTTTGATTTCTGCCAATTTATCCGTCACCGCAAGTTCCGGGCAATGACTGGTGGCGGAGAGATAGGTCCGATTTCCTGCTTCATCGATCACAACAGGGACCACAGCACAACGAAGAGTGAGATTTTCAATTTCATTCCAAAAAAGGCTATTTGAAGCCGCGTAACTTGTACGACCCAAAAGACTTGCTGAGAGGACCAGAGAGACTGCTGCCAACTGCTTTACAATACCAAACGTTTTCATAGGCGGTTTATGCATGAAAAGAAGTATTTAAAAAAGAGATAGATTAGACTAGTATTATTCCAATATGGACTTAAACAATTTACGCACCATTCAACTCCTTGTTGCAGATCCTAACTTGAGTCGCACAGCAGAACGCCTGCATATGACTCAGTCCGCGCTCTCAAAACGCGTCCACGCCATCGAAGAGGAGCTGGGCTGCCTCTTGTTTGAACGCCGCGGGCCACGCGGTCTTAGGCCCCTGCAGCAAGCGCTTGACCTTGTCGGAATAGCGGAGAAGGTCCTCAGCACCTGGGACGCAGGCGTCAAACGCATCAAAAGCTCCGCGACAGAACCCGAACACTTCGTCCTCGTAGGGCCCCAACTTTTCTTGCGCGAAATCGTCTTGCCCTGGTGGACGAAAATGGCGCCCAAGTTTCCCTCGTTGCAATTCGAGGTTCAGGTGTCTTCATTAGAGCGCGTCTCACTGGATACCGTTAAAGCCGGCGCGGATGCGGGGATTTTGGAACATAAAGAAGAACTCGCCGACTTTGTCTGCAAATCCATTTATACCGAGCACTGGGGAATCGTCAGGCACCCTTCACTCGCAAAATCGGTGACTGCCTCCGATATGCGCGCCTACAAGTGGGGCACCTATTCTGTGAGAGAAAATCCGGTGGATACGTGGCTTGTGCAACGTCAGATCATCGCCCCCCCTCACTATCACTTGTTCTGGCAGGATCTCACTGCGATCGCCGTTTGGGTTTCGGAAACTCCGGGTGCTGCCTCTGTATTGCCCTGGCACACCGTTGTTTGGCTCGCTAAGCGCAACAAGGTTTTGTTTGAGCCCTTGGGTCCGGACGCGAAAACAAGACTGTACCTGGCCTATCCGAGGAACAGCCCGCATTCGGTGCTACTCGAAGCCTTAAGTAAAATTGCGGAGGAGGCACATACACAACAGGCGAGTAAGCCCCAGACCCAAAAACTCCTTAAATAGAGGGTCATTCTTGACATAGCCTCGCCGAACACTAAAGCAAGTTCGTGAGTTTATTGACGGTAATGAACCACGAATTAACAGTTGCCGCC
>CAIRTR010000078.1 GCA_903881565.1 Oligoflexia bacterium
CTCAAACCCCTTGCGCAGTTTGCTTCGCACCAGTTTCCTTTTGCCCCCACCCAAAAGGGACGCGGTATGCCCGCGCCCCTTTATGATGCTGGGTGCATCAATAACCTCAGCTCCACATCCGAAGCCCATGATCCCCTCTTAGCCCCATCCTCGCCTTAATCTCGGCATGGGGCACCTCCTGAGTAATCCAATACTTCATCGTCGAGTTACGAATCATCCGCGCGGTGAGTTTCGGAAACCCCTGACGCGCGCCTTCGACCTTCAAAAGCAGCTCAACGCCTCTGGGACTGACTGCGCCGCCTAACGCCCCATAACGATTATGCCCTAAAAACAGCCAAGCGCTACGAGCAGACTTCGGATCAGCCTCGCACATCTGGCAAAGCCCGGCCAGGACCTTGGCCAGATTTTTGGACAACCCAAACGTCCGAGCGCGCTTGCCCCGGAACTGCAATTGCGCCCCCTGCACGTCTTCACGCTTTAAAAGACTCAACTCATGCACCTGGCAACCACTCTCTAAAAGAGTGAGAAGAATTGCCCGGTTTCTCGCTTCAAGTGGCGTCGAAGCCGGCATGGCCATAAGCGAGGCGTAGAGCTTCTCCCAATCCACGGTTTTCGGGATCCTTTGCACCCGCTCCGGCGCTCCCATCTTCTTAAGCAACTCGGGCGGCGCCTTCTTGCGCGAGCCCAAATAGCGCATGAACTTTTGAACGGTGAGCAGAATTCGGCGCCTTGAATTGGTCTTGAGCCCCCGGGCTAATAACGCTTTTTCAAAATATTCGAGGGTTTTTGGCGTCATTTTGTTAAAAACGCCGGCGCCCATGCCTTTGGGAAAAGCCTCACTCAAAAATTCCTCAAACCGCTTCAAATCCAACTTGTAACTGGCAATCGTATGAAGCGCCTTGCCGGTGCCCTCCAGATGTCCTTGAAAACTTTTTGCTGCTGCTGCAAATCCCATTTCAGGGCGAGGTTGACTCTGTGCCATGAGTGCAGGATACTGAGATCGTCATTTCAATGTCAACGAGTCAATGTCAACGGAGGAACTCACGCAGATGCGAACCTATACGTCCCGATTCACGAGCTCACTTATCATTCTTGCCTTAATGGGAACCCTTTTCTCCACCTCCGGCTGCAAAAAAGCGCGGCCCCCCTCTGAGTCCTCTGAATCAGCAACTCTTTCCGGCGGGGCAGGCACTCCTGGCTCGCAAGACGTGATTCGCATCGGCGAAGTGGGTTCCATGACGGGCAGTGAAGCCACGTTTGGGATCTCCACTCACATGGGGATTTCACTTGCGATCAAACAAATCAACGCCGCAGGCGGAGTCAAAGGCAAAAAGTTAGAAGTGCTCACTCTTGATGACCAGGGCAAGCCCGAAGAGGCAGCAACCGCTGTGACTAAATTGATCACACAAAACCAAGTCGCCGCCATCTTAGGCGAAGTCGCAAGCTCCCGCAGTATTGCGATGGCGCCGATAGCGCAAGGGCACAAAGTTCCGATGATCACCCCTTCTTCAACGAACCCCCGCGTGACGGAGCAAGGCGATTATATTTTTCGAGTTTGCTTCATTGATCCTTTTCAGGGAACCGTGATGGCCAAATTTGCGGCCGAAAGCCTTAAAGTTAAAAAAGTGGCAATCTTGAAAGACGTCAAAAATGACTATTCCGTGGGATTAGCCAAATATTTTACCGAAACGTTTATAAAACTGGGGGGCGAAATTCTCGTCGAACAGAGCTTCTCCTCTGGCGACATCGATTTTAAATCTCAGCTCACCTCGATTCGCGCAAAAAAACCCGAAGCCATTTTTATCCCAGGATATTATACCGAAGTGGGCCTTATTGCTCGTCAAGCCCGGGAACTGGGCCTCACCGTTCCGCTGATGGGCGGCGATGGCTGGGATTCACCCAAACTCAAGGAGATTGGGGGCGTCGCGCTGAACAACTCCTATTATTCCAATCACTACTCGGCTGAGGATAAATCGCCAGAGGTGCAAGGCTTCATCACTGAATTTCAAAAAGCCTTTCACGTCATCCCCGACGGAATGGCCGCCATGGGCTATGATGCCGCAAAGGTTTTGGCCGATTCGATGAATCGCGCAAAGAGCCTGAACGCTCAGGATGTCAGAGATGCGATCGCCGCGACGAAGAATTATCAAGGTGTGACGGGCAAAATCACACTTGATGAAAAGCGAAACGCCATCAAATCGGCGGTGGTTCTCAAAGTTGAAAATGGCGAAGCCCGCTACCAACAAACGATTAACCCCTAAGGCGATAAAGACACATAATGGCACTTGAATTTCTCCAGCACCTGGTCAACGGTCTCTCCTTAGGCAGCATCTATGCGCTGATTGCACTAGGTTACACGATGGTTTTTGGCGTGCTTAAACTCATCAATTTTGCCCACGGCGATGTTTATATGATCGGGGCGTTTGTGGGCTATTTTAGCGCCCGCTTTTTTAGGTTTGATGATCACTCCTCTCTCACGGGCCTCTTTGTCACTCTTGGGTGCGCCATGAGCGGGAGCGCGGCTCTGGCGTTCCTCATTGAACGCTTCGCTTACCGCCCACTGCGAAAAGCCCCTCGCGTGAATCTCCTGATTACGGCAGTAGGCGTTTCGCTTTTCTTGCAATTCACCGGGCAACTCGTGTTTGGCTCTGATCCCAAGTTCTTTCCGCAGGTTTATGTCCCTACCGGCGATTGGTCGTATGGAGAGTTGAAGATCAATGTCCTGCAGGTTGTTGTCTTCGGGATTTCGATTCTTTTAATGGGGCTGCTGCAATTCATTGTTTTCAAAACCAGATTGGGGCGTGCGATGCGTGCCGTGAGCTTCAATCACGATTTGGCAAGCCTCATGGGGATTCCGACTCAAAAGATTATTTCAATCACCTTTATGATCGGCTCAGCCTTAGCGGGTGCCGCGGGCGTCCTCGTTGGCCTGATCTATCCCAAGATCGATCCTTTAATGGGCGTCATGCCCGGACTTAAATGTTTTGTCGCCGCCGTGCTTGGCGGGATTGGCAACATCACCGGAGCCGTCGTCGGCGCCTTGATTTTGGGCATGGCCGAAGAACTCTTGGTCGGCTACTGGGCCCCCACCTATCGCGATGCGCTTGCCTTTGCGATTTTGATCTTAATCCTCCTTTTCAGACCCACGGGACTTTTTGGGGTCAATCGCACGGAGAAGGTCTAGCCTATGGGCACGCTCTGGCGCTGGCTCTTGGTTTTAGGCGGGATCTGGGCGTTTCAGTTTCTGGCCAGTGATCAAATCGATCCCTATTTTTACTCCATCATTATTTACTCCGGCATCAACATCGTCCTGGCTGTGAGCTTGAATCTGGTCAATGGTTTCACGGGCCAGTTTTCCATGGGCCATGCAGGCTTCATGTCCGTGGGCGGCTATACCAGCGCTTTTCTCACGATTTGGTTCGCCCAACAATTTCCCGGCGTGCTCGAATCCCCTTGGAGCGGCGCCCCGGTTTTCGTGGGCGCGCTTTTGGCCGGGGGCTTGGCAGCGAGTGTGGCCGGATTTTTAGTGGGACTCCCCTCGCTGCGACTCAAGGGAGATTATCTTGCCATCGTCACTTTGGGTTTTGGCGAAATCATTCGCGTGCTGATCTTGAACCTCGATTTTATTGGGGGCGCGCGCGGTTTACCCGGCATCCCTGCCCTCTCCCATTTTGGCTGGGTTTATAGTGTTGTCGTCGTTTGTGTATTTTTTGTTGCTCGCATCATGCAATCCTCCCACGGCCGCGAGTTCTTAGCCGTCCGTGAGGACGAGATCGCCGCCGAAGCCACCGGCGTGAACACCACCCGCGCCAAAGTCAGGGCTTTCGTCTTAGGCGCATTTTTTTCAGGTGTGGCGGGCGGATTATTTGCCCACACCTTACGCTATCTGAATCCTCAGACGTTTGATTTTAACAAAAGTTTTGAGATCATCATCATGGTCGTCCTCGGCGGGATGGGGAGCATCACCGGTTCCATCGTCGCGGCCGTTTTGCTTACGATTTCACGAGAGGCACTACGCCCCCTTCAGGAACTCACCCATATTGATTTTCGCATGATCATCTATTCTCTGCTGCTCATTGTGCTGATGCTCACGAAGCCTAACGGCTTATTTGGGCGACGAGAAATCAATGAGCTCTTTGCCGCTTGGAGTACGCGCCGAAAACTGAAACGAGAGGGCCTCTCATGAGCTGCCTTAAGACCGACAAACTCACGATCGAATTCGGAGGCCTCAAAGCCGTAAGCGAGCTTAGTCTTGAAATTCCTCAGGGATGTATTTTTGGACTCATTGGACCCAATGGCGCAGGCAAGACCACCGTTTTCAATCTTCTCACGGGCGTCTATCAGCCGACCCGTGGGACGATGAGCTTTCAATCGGGAAAAAAGACCATTGAGTTAGGCAAACGCAAGCCCTATGAGATCACGCGCCTTGGGGTTGCACGCACTTTTCAGAACATCAGGCTTTTCAAAGAACTCAGCGTGCTTGAAAATGTGCTCATCCCCATTGATCAAGCGCAGGCAAACAGTGGGCTATTTACCTCCGTCATCCGAACGCCAAAATTTGTCCGCAGCGAGGAGCAATCTCGCGTTAAGGCCCGCGCACTGCTGGCGGAGCTGGGATTGGAAACGCGAGCAAGCGAATTAGCGAAAAACCTTCCCTATGGTGATCAGCGAAGATTAGAAATCGCGCGCGCCATTGCCACGGGTGCAAAACTTCTTTTGCTTGATGAACCGGCTGCCGGCATGAACGCGAGTGAAACCCAAGCCCTGATGAACACGCTGAGACACCTCCGCGATCACTTTAAACTTACCGTTTTACTCATTGAGCACGACATGCGACTTGTGATGGGCGTCTGTGAACGAATCGCAGTCCTGGACTACGGGGTAAAGATTGCCGAAGGCAATCCCGCGCAGGTTCAAAAAAACCCCAAGGTGATTGAAGCGTACCTTGGTACTTCGAAGGGTACTTCGAAGGGTACTTCGAAGGGTAAATCCAACTCACCGCCCAAGGCCACAACCAAGGGGCCAAACGCATGAGCCCTTACCGGAGTGAAACTAAGAACGATTCATTCTTGCTCAGCGTTTCTGATCTGAGCGTCAATTATGGCGTCATCCGCGCTATCACCGAAGTTTCTTTTAAGATTAAAAAAGGCGAGATCCTTACCCTGATCGGTGCAAATGGGGCCGGAAAAACCACGGTGTTGCGGGCTATTTCAGGATTGATTCCTCCTTCAGGAGGGCAGATTAGTTTCGAAGGATTTGAGCTCACGAAGCTGGCCCCGCACGAGATTGTGCAAAAACGGGTTTGTCACGCCCCCGAAGGCCGCGGAATTTTTCTGAATCTCTCCGTCGAAGAGAACTTGGATTTAGGCGCCTGGAGTTCCCCCGATCAACATTCATTTGCGCAGGATCTTGAGCACGTCTTTGGCCTTTTTCCGAGACTCAAGGAGCGGCGCAGGCAAAACTCAGGCACCCTCTCCGGCGGCGAACAACAGATGCTGGCCATTGCGCGTGCGCTGATGGGCCGGCCTCGACTGTTATTGCTGGATGAACCGTCGTTGGGGCTTGCACCTCAGATTATCGAAAAGATTTTTGAGATCATTCAAAAGATCAATCAAGAAGGAACCACCGTTTTGTTGGTGGAGCAAAACGCGCTCCAGGCTTTGCAAATCGCGCGACACGGGATTGTCCTTGAAACGGGTCGCGTGATTCTGCGAGGAACCGCTCAAGAACTTTTGGATTCAGAAGACGTGAGAAAGGCTTACCTGGGAGAATAGAATATGAACAAACTATTGATCGCACCCTTTGCGCTGCTTTTAGCTTTAATGACCACGCCAATTGCGCCGACCGCAGCCCGGGCCGAAGACGAAATCAAAAACGAATTTCCCGCGATTATCAGCGAAACGCCCGCTGAGCCCGCCAAGGCCGAAGAACCTTCGGCCAACACTCCGAAAAAAAGAGATCTGCGCGTTCCTCTTTATACCACTCTCCGCCCTGAATTTGGGTTTCAAGCCACGGGATCCCTCAAGGCTTTTGGCGCCAAAGATATCAACCCCGGCCAAGGCGGCAAGCCCGCGCGCGCCGTCGCGCTGCAACTTGAATATCAGCCCCGTTTCATTCAGGCCATTGGCGTCTTGGGGGCGGGACTTTCGGCCAATCTTTTTCCGATCGCCAGTGATGCGGGACTCACGCCCAACGTGACTTCAATTTGGGCAGGGGGCGCACAGATTCGCTATCAGGCGCGATTTTTCCATGAGCAAATTATCGTCCCTGTTGGCGGGTATGAAGTGGAATATTTGAGTTATCGGTATGTTTCGTTGGTCAAGGGCCGCGTCCTCACACAAGGACCTTTTTTCGGCGGCTATCTCCTGTTAAACATGTTTGAACCCACTACGGCCGCGGAGGCGTTTGGCAACAATGGCGTCAAACGAAGTTATGCCGTGGTGGAGTTTCGCAACCTCAAAGGCTCGAACGCCGACATTACGATTGCAGGATCATCCCTCTATTTTGGCGTAAGAATCGAGTATTAGAGGCGGCAGTGGCTCTCAAGCGTTTTTAATGCCGCCGCGATGGTTTGATCAAGTCGATTATAAAAAGCCTGTGGAATTTTCTTCCCGCCGCATTTCCAGATTCTCGTATCACGTCCAAGGCTAATTGCTAAGGATCCCTCATCGCTTCTTGCAAGCGAAGTTACCGAAGTGCCCAACCGTTCTACCGCATAAATCTCTTCGGGTAAGATGTAACCCAGGAAGGGAAACTCCTGCTCTTCTATGTACTCTGTCATTTGAATAATGCATTGGCTGTTATCGCCAGTGAGTTGCGCCTGCGGACAGTTGCGATGATTGCGATCAAGCAGGGTCAGTAAAAAGCTTTTTGAAACCTCAAGGCCTGAGATCTTATCTCGGACAAAACTTTGCGCCACTTCTTTTGAGACTGAAGTGCTGATCACCGGATCAAAGTGCGAGAAAAGTTCTTGAGCTTTTTCAAATCCCAAGCTCGAAATATCCTCCGTGATGTCACCTGCCTGAAAACTCTCCGCTCTCAAAACACTCATGTAGGGATGCCGACATTCGGCAAAATCAGAATGGCACTCCAAAAATCGCCCCAAGGTTTTCGAGTTTCTCCAAAAAGCGATATCCCGATCCAGCATCTCTCGGATCAAGGGTTGCGGTAGTGAGGGATTTTTCGCGGCCAGATACGAAAAACGCCAAGACGGAATCACAGAGGGCTCAATGCCCGCCATTCTAAGCAGCACCGATTCAATGCTCGCCTGTTTTTCAGTCATCCCCCGATAAAAAAGTGGGGCAGCGGGTGCTGGGGTCGGCGCTTTGGAAAACGCCAAAGCGACGCCTTCGATCCGGCCCGCAATCAGCACAACTGCCAATAAAGGGAGGAGTTTCATGAACGGATTCGCGAAAAGTTTCAATGAAAAGCGATTATCGTGACGCATTGCGATGCAGGTTGTAGCTCACGTTTCAACAAAATTCAAGGCATGAAAATCGAGACTTGACTCTCCTGGACGCTCGCACTAATGATAGGCATTCAACCCCTCGATTTTGTGACGAAATCAATAAGGATGCGGGCGTGGTGGAATTGGTAGACACGTACGTTTGAGGGGCGTATACCGCAAGGTGTGCTGGTTCAAGTCCAGTCGCCCGCACCATCC
>CAIRTR010000079.1 GCA_903881565.1 Oligoflexia bacterium
GACATGAACCTTCAAGCCCCCCCAAGGCCGCGGATCTTTGCGACTTAAGCGAGCGACTTTTTCAGCGGCCTCAAGATCCGTTCCGCGAAGCATAGAGATTTCATCGATAATGACTTCTTCGGCTTTTCGAATGCGTTTAACGACGGGCTTTCGTTGAAGTGCCGCTTCGACCGCCTTTTCGGGGCCGCCTTCGAGGATCCCTAATCCAAAAAAACTATGAAACGTCCGGCCACCAATGAGAACGGCGGCCGCGCCAGTGGAGGCTAGAATCACGGGGCTTTTTGAAAACTTTGAAATATACTGCCCGATGAGATGCGATTTTCCGGTTCCTGCAAGTCCGGTCAAAAACACGCAAGGGTTATTCTTGAGGAGCTCAAGGGCCTTTTCCTGGCAGGAGCTGAGTTTTTTGATTCGGGATTTTGCAGCCATGATCTTATGCGACTATCAGGATGAGGCCTTCACAGCAATACGGGATTGCATCTTCTTTTGAACTTAAGTTATTGATAGGAGTAACAATGGGAAATTCCTCAAGTTCTATTTATCAAGACAAGTGGATCAAATGCATCTCTGTGGGGGGCAACTTCCTTGCAACTGCAATTCGTGCACCCAATCTTGTTCAAGAGGCTGCAAGGCGCCACAAACTTAAACCCGTCGAGAGCCAAATCCTGGGTGAATCGCTCATGGGAGGAATCCTATTAGCTTCAAGCGGTAAAAACGGGGAACGAGTCAGTCTCTCTCTCAAAGGTCCGGGGTTTTATAAGCAAGCAGTGGTCGATGCGCTTCCAGCAGGAAAAGTGCGCGGATTTCTCACGACCCGAGAAGCCATGGGAGCCATGCGCGACCCTCACATCGCACCTTGGAGTGAGGGAACCCTTTCGGTTGTAAGAATGAATCAAGATCAAAAGGAACCTTATGTGGGCACGGTTCCAGCGATTACCGGACATCTTGCAAAGGATCTCACTTTTTATCTCACTCAGTCAGAGCAGATTCCCTCGGCAGTGGGACTCGCCACGGTGCTGGATCCTTCGAGTGGTTTGGTTAAAACAGCGGGCGCGTTTCTGATTCAGGTGTTAGCGGGCGCTTCAGCCCAGGAAATCTCGACAATTGAAAACAACCTACACGAGCTCCAATCTCTCGCGTCTGAGTTATGCGACGATCAAGACCCCACAGTACTGCTTGGCAAACTCTTTAACGATCTGACTTTTGTCCTTCTTGAAGAGCGCCCCCTTCACTATGAGTGTACTTGCTCCAAGGAGCGAATCCTCTCGGCACTCGCTCTGGTGGGGAAAGCAGAGTTAGAAGACATGATCGAAAAGGACAATGGCGCCCAGGTCGATTGTGATTTTTGCGGAAACCACTATCAGGTTTCAGCCGAGGAACTGAAGGGAATGATAGCGAGGCATGATTGAAAACTCTGCCTAAGCCCCTGCGGTTGAGTGTCTTTTGCCTGCATGCCTGTGCTGCGGCCTATGCGCTCTTCGGGGGCGCTTTGCTTTTTGTGATCTGGAGTAGAGTGCTGGCTGAAACTTCAGCAGGCACTAACCCCTGGGTGGCCTCTGGCTTTGGAGTGTTTCTTCTGTTTTTCGCAGTATTGATCGAAGCTTTAATTGCGGGACTCAAAAGAAGAATAGCGCCCTTCCGGTTTTTAACCCAGATTTTCTGCGTTCTTTCGATTTTATCCCCACTTCTCCCGCTTGCTATCCCGGCCCTTTGGGGTATCCGATCCGCCGTTTCGCGAAACTGGTTTGAAGAAACCCCGAGTTGATTTACCAAAGGCCTCAAGATACGTTATCCCCAAATGCGCAAATCACAAATCGGTTGGAGCATACTTGCCGTTGTAGGGCTAATGGCGATTGCGGGATCAATCTGGGGAATTCGATCCCTTCATCACTTCGTCACACAAGACCCGAAGCTCTGCATGCTTTGTCACGCCTCAACCCCCGAATTCGCCGCCTGGTCAAAAAGCGGACACCAGAACACCTCTTGTCAGCAATGCCATCATACCACTTATGATGACGCACTTTCCGTTTTAGGCTCCTACATTCAAGGCAAGAATCCTGACATAAAAACAGGCAAACAGAGTAACGTACAGATGGGCTCCTGTGCGTCTTGCCACATCAGCCATGACAAGAACTGGCCGCAAGTCGGTGCCTCTCGCGGTCACCGCATTCATTTTGTCGAACAAAAAATCGCCTGCACAAAATGCCACCTGGCGGGCTCTCATCGCTTTGAGCCCGTAGCCGAGAGCTGTAAAGGATGTCACGGGAAACACACCATCAATGTTCAAGGCATGCAGAAAATGCACTGCTTTGCCTGTCATGACTTCTTAACGGCAGGCAAGGATTTGAAACCCACACGCCGAAGCTGTTTGCGCTGTCATCAGGAAAAGGGTGTCATGGGCTCAGGCTTTCCCGAAAAAGCTCCAATGCAATTCGGCTGCTCCGCTTGCCATAAGCCCCACGCCCCCCCCCATGAAGAAATCTTAAGCTGCTCAACCTGTCATCCCGTAATCGGCAAAGCCGGGTTGCATTCAAAGCCCCATCATCGCGATTGCAAGACTTGCCACAAGCCGCATGCTTGGAGTACTCAGCGCGAAGATTGTCTGCGCTGCCATCCGAATAAGGCAACCCACAACGGGCATAAGGCCTGTGCCGAATGCCACCTATGGCAGGTTGACCCGAAACACTAGTGTTTCTTTTTATCGTTATTTTTATTGGTATCTTGATTCGGAAACATCTCTTTATACTCAAGAGGATGTTCTTCAATCAAGGCTTCGGTTGAGATTTTCCCATTGAGCCATGCCCAATTCATAGGGAAAATAGATGGCCGTAAATGCACATTGTAGAAGTGCCACACAAACAGCGCGAGCGCGGCGAGCGTTGCTTCTTCACCGTGCGCGAGCTGTGCTGCATTTACAATCCACGAAGGCAACCACGTCGCAAAGTTAACGGGGAACCAATACACAAACCCTGTTCCCACCATGATCGCCACACCCCAGAAAACCGCCCAATAATCGAACTTCTCGATATAACTGAAGCGTCCGAAGTTAGGGCGTTCTTTACGGATGCCCACAAAGTACATGAGGTTATCCATAAGATCGACGATGTCCTTGGGGGCAGGAACCATCAATAATTTGAGGCGCTTTTTGCGCGCCAGCATCAGCAAATAGATGATGTGATAAACGCCCGCGACGATTAAAACTCCCGCACCGATGCGATGAAGGATACCCGCCATGTGGGCTCCTCCCAAAAAGGCAATCATCGTGCGAGAAGTTTGAATAGCGGCCGCGCGAATCGGCCATCCCGTGATCACAAGGAGAATCACCGAAGAAATCAACAACCAGTGTTGAATCCGTTGATGAAGATCCAAGCGCTCAACCGCCTCAGGGAGCCCTGCAGGAACCCCGGCATGCTTTGCGCCTCTGCGGCGGCGAACCTGTGTGCGAATTTCACCAAATAAATCGATCAAGATGTGCGCACTTAATCCTAAGAGGGTGAGCGTCGTTAGATAGGAAAAGAAAATATGGGTCCAATGAGGGCCGGGGTGTGAACCGTGATGCGCCATCGGCCTGTGAGACACGACCGATGCAAACGCGGCATTAGCTCCCTCATGGCATTTGGCGCAGGTTTTTGGCTTGTTCTCAGGGTTAACGGGTGAGTTGGCATCCGTGACCTGTAGAATTCCGTGGTTACCGTGACAGGTGTGACAAACAGGCGCCCTGTCACTTCCAACAGCCACGAGTTTCCCATGAATAGAATCCTGATAGGTCGGAACCACGTCCTGCCCAATTGAGGTTTTGACAATCTGCTCAGCAGAGCCGTGACAATTACCGCAACTAGAAGCCTTTTGGCGCGAGCCAAGATTTTTGCTCTCCGCTTTTACGACGGCATGAATTGATCCGTGGCAATCGACGCAAGTCGGACCTGCTGCGGGGCGGTCTTCGCGGATCCATTTTTCATGAACAGAAGTAGCGAGAGCCGCCGTCACATCAGAGTGACAGTTCGTGCAGGCGAGTAGCGCGAGCGGAGCTTTTGATTTCTTTTGATACTTCAAAACCCGCGCTTCTTGATCCTTAGGGATCGGCATCGGCGGATTTGAGTGGTGTGTGGGGGTGTCGTAGCCTCCGTGGCAGTCAAGACACGATTGCGATCCGTGAACTGATTTTTGGAACACCCCAAAATCAAACTCTGGAGTCCGATGACAATCCAGGCATGGGGGAGGAGCATCTGCCGCCTTCACCTCCATCGAAACCCCTGAAAACCCGATAATCAAAAACAAGCCAAGAACAAGACCCTTGTAACACACTCTCATGATGTCTCCCGCTTATCTAAATTCGATGTCCAGCACCGCCCACTCTACTACTCGAATTGAAGGGGGACAATCATTTATCACACAGCAACCCTGCCGGTGGCGATTTATTCCACTGGCAGGCCGCGGTTAGTTTTAGATTAGCGATTCGTGCTTGGTTGGGGTTGTGCCACCACTGCTTTGGGTGAAACCTTCTGAGCAATTGCACCAGCGAGGGTTCCGGCTACTGCTCTTCCGACGGTGAAGAAGAAGGCGACTCCCGTTACTCCTAAGCCCATTCCGAACATCACAAGCGCTCTTGGGAGGAGGGTCGTTGGGACTGGCGTTCCGAAGATTCCGCCGGCGAGAAGAAGGCCTGCATAACCTCCGTAGACCAGGGTCGGCATCAATCCAACTACTAAGAAGAGAGCAAAACCGAGGGCTGCACCGATCACACTTGGGACTTTATTGTTTTTCATAACCTGCTCCTTTTTGTTGTCCCCGGGGTGCTTTCCTCGGGGCTCTTGTTGCTTTCTTAATTCCAGTTTACGCCTTTTTACGCCCCTGTCACCAATAAAACGACAATAATTTCAAATAGTTAGACGTTTTTTGGCAGTTCCAAGGTGGAACCAGCTTAATTCAAAATGGAATCAACCCTGGGGGTGTAATTCATAAATCCCTACAGATAACACGCGATTGATTCAGCGCCGCTGGAAGGGGTTCCAAAATGGAAATTGTGAATATACTCCCATGGTTTGTTCGCTAATTTTCAATTCCCTTAAGTTTCGTTATAGGATCGAAGAAAGCATTAATTAACCAACTAAGGAGAAATCTCGTGAAAACTATGTCCACCATTTCGAATCTCGCTCTCGTTGTTGCCGCTGTTGGATTTTCGTCCCTTGCTTTCGCAAACGCTCCAAAAAGCTCGCCCGCTGCCATCAAAGAAGGGGGCCCTCTTTTCGCAACGAACTGTGCTTCTTGCCACGGCGATAAAGGAGACGGCAAAGGTGCTGCTGCCGCCGGCGGTGCAATGAAACCTGCGGATCTCACGACTTTCAAGAGCACTTCACAAAAACTTTTCGACACCATCACCAAGGGCAAAAAAGACACCATGATGCCTGGCTTTGATTATCTCGCCGAGAAGGATCGTTGGGCGATCGCATTCTACGTCGAAAGCCTTTCCAAGAAGGCAAAAAAGTAATCCATTACGTTCCACAATAATAGGGGCGGCTCGCACCGCGAGTTAGCCCCACTTTTTTATCCAAAATATAACCCTGAGGCTAGAATGAGCAAGAAATGCTGCAGCGATGATCATCAACACAAACACGACTCAGAATCACAGATCTCTGTTCAGGACTTCTTGGAGCGCCGCTCTTTCCTAAGCGTTCTCATCGCCATCGGAGGCGCAGTGGTTACTGGAATTCTTTCAGTCCCAATACTTCGCTACGTTTTTCATCCGGTATTTGCAAAGACAACCGAGATTGGTTGGTCTGAGGTCGGTCCCTCTTCTGATTTTACGACTTTGCCAAAGCCAGTAAAAAAAGTGATTCACGTCGAGCAACTCGACGGCTGGCGCAAGATCATCTCCGAAAAAGCCATCTACGTTTCTCGGACAGCCCAAGGCGAGTTGCGTGTGCTTTCGCCTATCTGTCCCCATTTGGGATGCCCCATCGGCTGGAACGACGATCTTAATCAATTCAAATGTCCTTGCCATATGGGCACCTTTACACCTGATGGCACGTGGGTTTCAGGCCCTCCCCCTCGCGGGATGGACGGTCTTGATACGAAGATCGCCAATGGAAAACTTTACGTGAAGTACGAGTACTTTCGTTCCCTCTCTCCCAAAAAGGAAGCTGTCTGATGAACTCTTTCAAGAAACTCTGGAACTGGCTCGACCAACGCGCAAACCTCAATAACCTACTCACCGTGGCCCTCAAAGAACCCATCCCGGGCGGACCCAGCTGGTCCTACGTTTTTGGTTCGGGTTTGATTTTTATTTTCACGCTGCAAGCCCTGACCGGAGTTTTGCTCGCAATTTATTACACCCCGTCGGCGGACCACGCCTACACGACGGTTGCCTATATCTCCAAAGAGGTCGCCTCGGGCTCCTTGCTTCGAGGAATTCACGCCTATGGCTCCAGCGCCATGGTCATTATGGTGGTCCTCCATCTGTCCCAAACTTTTCTCTGGGGCGCCTATAAGGGTCGCCGCGAAGTCTTGTGGCTTTCGGGATGCGCACTCCTGACAATGATCCTGGGAATGTCCTTCACCGGCTACTTACTGCCTTGGGATCAAAAAGCCTATTTTGCAACGGCTGTCGGAACCAGCGTCGCAGGTGAAGTGCCCTTCATTGGCGATCTCATAAAACGTTTCATGCGCGGCGGGAGCGATATGGGAACGCTCACACTTTCCCGTTTTTTCGCAGCCCACGTCCTTTTTCTACCCGCGCTCATCGCAGGATTGATTTCTGCCCATGTTTATCTCTTTAGAAAAGCCGGCGCGGCAGGACCTTTCACGGAGGACCCTGTCACCCCCAAAAGCAAAATGGGCTACTTTTATCCTAAACAACTCCTTATGGATATTGCGCTAGCGGCCTTCGTTATCGCCGTCCTGGCCGTCATCGCCGCGACCTATCCTGCAGAACTAGGCCCTCAAGCGAATCCTGCCGACACCCAATTCTTGGGCCGTCCTGAATGGTATTATCGTCCGATGTTTCAATGGCTGAAATATTGGAACCCTCCTTATACCGTTATTGGGATCATGGTGATTCCCGCCATTGTGGGCGCTCTGCTTGCGGGCGCACCCTTCTTGGATCGCAAACTCGAGCGCCGCCCCTGGAAACGGCCCTTGGCTGTGGCTCTCTATGCCTTTGTGCTTGGTGGATTGGCCTTCATGGGCTGGCAAAGTTATCGTGACGACGACAACATGCCGACCGTCAAAGCGCAGATCATAGCACAAGACGAAGAAACTCAGCGCATGATGGCCACGCCCTTTGAACCGCAGCTCGAAGGCACCGCGCACGCTGAAGCCAGCCCCGCGCAGCTTTCGGCAGCCGCTGAAACAGGAAAAGCGCTATTTATGCGAAACGCTTGTTTTGCTTGTCATGGACAAAATGGGGTCGGAGGCCGAGGCCCGCGCCTCATCGGCATTGGCTCGCGTATGTCTTCAGATCAAGTCTTCGAACTCTTACGTCGCCCGCGAGCAGCCATGCTCGCCGGAGGGATGATCCCTTCGCCGCTCAAGGATGATGATCTGCGGGCGCTGATTGAATATCTGAAGACTCTAAAATAGCATCCGATGTAGGGTTAGAAGTAACACCCGTTACCGAGAAGTTCCCGCGGTAGAAGAGATCGATCGCGGTCAGCCCGATAAAAATGAAGAGGAACACGAAGGCCGAGGCAAAGATCGTACGATTTTGGCCGTCTTCGTGTTTCATTCCCATAAAGAACAGAGTCACAAGCGACGCCTTGATGGACGCGACCAGCATCGCGACAAAAAAGTTAACGTGGCCCAGGTCAATCTGCGCCACTCCGACTGTAATGGCAGTTAGCACCATGAGCGAAAGTCCAATTCGGATGGAAAGCTTATCCGACATCAGGTGCCGCGTTCCGTGGGTACCGTGCGTACTATGAGTAGTCTCTTGAGTTTTTGTAGTCATATTTTCACCCCACCAAATAAAGTAACGGAAAGAGATAGATCCAAACCAAATCCACAAAATGCCAATAAAACCCGACAAGTTCAACCGGGGTATAATACTTGGGATTGAAATCGCCTCGACGATTTCTAATTAAGATCCAACTGATCAGCGTGATCCCGACCAGGACGTGAAACCC
>CAIRTR010000080.1 GCA_903881565.1 Oligoflexia bacterium
ATTTTTAGATGAAGCTGTAATAGAAGTCGAAGCACACTCACCCGTATTTACGGTTTCAATAAAGGCGAAAAAATAGACCTCGGGATCAGTTCTTCTTCGCACCAACACTAGTTGATTTTTCAATTGGTTAAGGGTTGCTTGAGCCTTAGGCAACGAAACAATCGGATAGTTTCGCAGGGCAATCGTGATTGTCATTGGATTAGGTTCAACACAACCGGCAATAGCCCCTCCCGTCAAGGACAGCGCTCCGCTCGTAGAACTACCGGTTACTTCAAAAGTAGTCTGCACCCGAAGAGGCTTCAAAATCGGCAGACCTCGGCCGGTAAAAGTTGCGGCAACACTATCGTATATTCCCAACGGCCACGTTGAGAAAATCCCTTTTGCATAGAAGTCAGTTCCTGCCGAGCCTTGATTTTCATTTCTTTGAATAAAAAGGGGTCCAGTATTCTTGAAGCCGGGATCCTGGATAACCGTCGTACTGGCCAAGGCGTCTCGATAAAACTCGTAAGAATATATCGTTGGATTAAAATAAGAGCCCGCTACCTGAGACATGACCGATCCCGTAATACTTGAATACGCCTGACTGACAGGATTATATTGTCGAACCGCGGGATAGGCAACTGGAGTTAAACCCGCAGAAGGACTGACCGGGAGAGGTAAGTGAAGATAGCCCGCCAATTCGTCGGCGCCTTCGAAGACCTGTGTAATCATACTGACAAATGCGGCCTGCCCCGATTGATCCTGCAACTTTGCAATCAAACCTTTAGAATCCGTTGAGCTATAAAGTTTTGCCGACTGAATAACCACCGTTGAAAATATCAAAATCAAAATAGAAGCGAGCACCATTGAAATCGATAATTCAATTAGCGTAAACCCCTCAGAATTTCTCATCATCCCCTTTGAACGAACCATTTAGTTTAAGTATAGACGTACCGCATTAAAAACACAAAGCAATCTGCGCGTTGCATCTTCACGCCCCTGTGTCCTCTTGTACACATCTTTTGTAACTCGCGAAGACATGAGAGAATGATCTTAATAAGTACGGGGGACATCTCTATGGCTAAATTTAATCTGCTTCTACCATTATCGCTTACAATCATTTTGGGGAGTTGCACTTCAGGCTCAAACAGCGGAAATAAGGCTTCATTCGTCTTCACGGCTAAGGGTGGAAAATCGCTGGCAACTACAAATGCAGCCGTCAAAGTTGCGGTCAATACGCCGGTAACACCGACCACCGGGGGAGCCTACCAAGGATCTTCTCCTGGCCCCGCGCCTACTCCTGGACGCGCGACGACGCCAACCGCCCTACCGACCTGCCCAACCACAACGACTTGCCAATCATACGACTATATCGCGTGGGCCGGCAGCCTGGATCCCAACTTCAATCTTGTGTCCTGCAACTCCCAAACGGACTGCACTAAAGTCTTTGATAATGCAATTTGTGTAGATGCACCGGGCGGCTACCTGACAGACAATCGAGGAGTGTGCGGAGAAGTGCTCACAAACAACACAGGCTGGAAAGGCTTCAAAGTGTATACTTTGGGGGGCCCAAAAGATAGTTACTATAACTTTCCCGATTATGCGAGTGTCCCGAGCCCCACGACTTCCTGCCAACGAAATTCACCAATTGAGTTTAAGTCTGGCCCCTTTCCGGCCGGAATAACTTCAATAGCGCAAGTCCCCCAGACCGCTGGGATCCTCGTTGGGCAAAAAGGAGCAAACTGCTATCATAATAATGATCAAAACGAATGCGACTCCGCAATTTGCCTCAAGGTGCCCGGTCGAAAAGATACAGATGCTGGAATGTGCTCATTTAAGTGCGTCGAAGAGTCGGGTTGCCAATCTCCCGCATTAGTCACCGACTGGAGTTTCAAAACTTGCGCGGTGGCGAAGCTATCCGAAAGTCAGACAGCAAGCAACTATGCTCGCTTCTGCACCATCGACTTTAAAACCTACTCAAAGGAAACAACCGACAATTTCGTGGTTCCATCGGATTGTGGGCCTGATGGGAAACTCGCCCGCAACGTCAACGGAATGTATATTTCGAATTTTGTATGGAACTTCACGGCGATAAAGCTCCCTCTGTTCTTGACCAAACCACCTTTGGTCAACAAGGGTGTGGCTGAAAAGATGACGAGCCTTGCTCAATAAAGATCTTTTAAATCAATGCTTGGAACCATCCCCCTTGCGAAAATAGAAAAGGGGCGTAGAATTTAGAGAGTACAAAGAAATTCACTGCACTCAAGTAACAACGACCACGAGGGGGACGTATGAAGGAATTCAATAGAAATTTTGTGAAACGTGTTTCAAGCAACGAAGGCTTTACGCTTGTAGAACTCATGATCGTCGTTGCGATCATCGGTATTTTGGCCGCCGTGGCGATTCCGAATTATCAAAAGTTTCAAGCGAAGGCGAGACAGAGCGAGGCGAAGGTGATTTTGGGATCTGCCTTTACCGCTGAAAAAAGTTTTCAAGGTGAAAACAATCAATTCACCGCGTGTATTGTTAAAATCGGAGTTGGCCCTGATAGTCCAACGACCAATTACTATTCTGGTGGCCTCCCTTCCAGCCCAGGTGGAAACACTCTTCAATACTCCGGAGTCGGGAGTAGCTCTCCCGTATCCTGCACGGATGATAGTACTGGAACATATTTTTACGCGGGAAAAAATGCTGGAGCTTCAGCCTCATGTCAATCAGCAGGTTTTACACGCACAACTTGTTTACAAGGTGGCACAGTGAACAACACCACATCGTCCTTCAAAATTAGTGCAGGTGGTTATATCAGCGGTACTTCTGGTAATTCGGTGGACGTTTGGACGATCGATCAAGACAAGTCGCTCGTCAATTCTGTCAGTGGTCTGTAATCGAATTATAGTTTAAACCTGGTTTTCAGGTGCCCACCTCTTCTAAACCAGAGGTGGGCATTTTTGTTTCACTCATCCGACAAGCCTGAAAAAAGCTTTCACGAAGCTTATCAAAATCAATTACAAAAGAATTCGATCCTTCATACACCACCGATTCTGGATACCGAAAAGCTAAACCATTTACCAAAAACGAAACGCGCCCCCAATAAACATTGTCCCAATGTCGAGTATCTAAAAGGTATTTTACTCCCAATCGATCCAGAGCCTCTACCAACTCCCAAGCAAACTGTAACTGATAAGTTATCTGATCCCAGTCAGATCTGTCCCGGATAGCGACAACATTCATATGGGAAAGATAGTAAAGTTGATTATCCCCTGTCGTGACCACCAAATCTAATACACTTGCATTCATCCGAAGCCATGCCTTCGAATCTCCGCCTAGGTGAATTTCAGGATCGCGGATACTCATACTAGGTGAAGTCGAAACGAAGGGTTGACTTAGGATGTGAAAGTCTGTGCTCTTCCAAGCAATGAGAAACAAAAAAATAGCAAATACGATCGATTGAGATGCCTTCTTTCTAAATAAGTTCTGAATTAATAAAACCGTGCACGCTCCACCTGCTACTCCAAAAAAGACAAGTCCTGGTCCCACCCAGCGCAAAAACCCAAATTGAAATTCCCAAAATAGAAAAAACAAAACAACCACAAATGTCGTCACAGCGAGAATCTTTAGTGGTTTTACCCATCGAATCTGCTTCCAAACAAAAGGAAGGAAAGCAATGCCCATAAAGCCATAAGAATCGTGCAGAAAGAACTTCATCCGAATCCATAGAAGTGCCGGCGCAAGAACTAGTCCACCGTGGTCAGATAGAGTGGAGAGCTGATGGCTTGGCGCTAGCCAAGGACTAGCAAAAATAAAATTGAGTGTTGGAAAAACGGGGTTACCGGTAGCCACATAATTTCGAACAAATATGGGCAAAACCCCTGCAGCAAGACCGACAAAAACATAAAACAAAGCTCTGCCCCGGACTCTTATGCCGAAAATTTCCCAAAAAAGAAGGAAAGAAAAAATCCAAACCCCAAGAGTAAGCTTAGAGACAAAAGCAACTCCAAGGATAAGTCCACCAAGAATGCAATTCCAAATTGATTCTATTTTGGCCTCGTCTAAGAGCAACACACTCCCTGAGACCACCCAGAAAATGGCACCCCAATCATTTTTTGCAATCACCGCAATACTCGCTAGCGACGTCCAAGAGATGCCACAAAACAAAACAAGCCCTAGAGCTAAACGATTTTTAAAAAAATCTCCCAAGAAATACCATAAAGCCAAAATAAGGCCGCCTCCACCGAAGAAAACATGAGTCCATTGCCCAAAAAGTTGCCCCTCAATGAGACCTTTTCCGACAGGGCCGCCCAACAAGAGATTGCCCCAGAGAAAAAGATATTCCCAATAGGATGCCTGAAAAGTGATTGGCGCATCTTGCGAAAAATAGATTTCACCTCGATCAAACCATAGTCTCGGCGCCAGCAAATGATATAGTGCGGGATCCGAAGTTCCATGTGCCAAGAAGGCTTGGAGCATTCGGACACCCAGAAAAATTCCAATTGCCGCTATTGCAACTATGGTTTCCCATTCGGGCTTCGATTTGACTTCGAGAACAACCGAATCATGGTTTCTATAAGCTAGATTCACCACAAACCCACCCAACAACAAAACTACCGCCAAGCCACCTGAGGAGATTCCAACCAACCCCAAGTGCCCCAAAATCATCGCCGCCCAAGAAGCGCCTAATGTGCCGAAAAGTGCAGCACCAAACCACCCCAAGTTCTCCAATCGCAAAAGTGAGCAAAGTCCCCGCCCCCAAGCCAACACACAGGACGCCCAAAACAGAAAGACACAGAAAGTTCCAACATTCTGTTCCCAACCAAAAAGGACATCAGGATCGCGCGGAGGACCCTTCAGCAAGAAGCCAACCAGCTCCAAGGCAAGGGTAGTAAAAAACCATATAACTATTTTGAATGGAATCTTTTGGATCAATGAGCCGAGTCCTCTTGTATTGGTGAGAATTTCACAAATAAGCAAAAAAAGGAAAACTAACCACTTTTAGCGCGAAACAAGTGGCACCGCCGAAGCAACATATTTTCGGCCTAAATTATCATAAAATAGCCATTAAAAACAACGGGATAAATAACTTTGCGCAACACGTAAAAAAGAGGTAAAATAGGAGGTACAAAGGGGAAAATCCATGCTGGTTCAGAGAAATCAGAAAACGCACACTTGCTGTGTTTCCTTAGGCACAGAAGAACAAGGATTCACGCTTGTTGAACTGATGATTGTCGTCGCAATCATTGGGATCTTAGCCTCCGTCGCGATCCCGAAATACTCAGTTTTTCAAGCCAAGGCACGCCAGACGGAGGCAAAAATCAGTTTAAGCGCTGCCTATACCGCGGAAAAGGCGTTTTTCATTGAGCAAACCAGTTACACTTCCTGCCTCAATATTGCGGGATTCGCTCCCTTAACCGGGCCGCAATATTATGCCGTGGGTTTTTGGGCGACTGCAGGGGCTGGTGCTGGACTAACGCCCTGTGGCCCACGTATTGATAGTACTTGCCTAGCATACGGCACATGGGGTGCATCTCCAACAGCTGTTTGCGTGGAAGGCAACCTGACCACTTATTTCAACGCGAATTCAAAAATTCATAGTTCCGCAACACTTGCCACTGGCGCTGACCTGAAAAGCGGAGGGTGGGGCAGTATCTGGAACAATACCGGGACAATCGTTCTTACAATTTGGGCGACAGGGAACATCTCCTCAACCACATCAGGTTTTGATCACTGGTCAATTGACGGGGACAGAAAACTAGTAAACGTGACGCCAGGATATTAACACTTCCATAATCCAAATTAGAGGTTCTCGAGTCCAGGGCTGCATTGTATACGACAAAACCAGATAGAGTGACAAAACCTAAAGGCGGAGATAGAATAGGAACTATGAAACAAGATGGCTTTACTCTAGTCGAGCTTATGATTGTTGTCGCGATCATTGGAATTTTGGCCGCAGTTGCGATTCCGAAGTATCAGACCTTTAAATCAAAAGCTAAACAAGCTGAAGCGAAGGTTGCTCTAGGAACTCTTTTCACAGCAGAAAAGTCATTTTTTGCAGAACAAAGTTCTTATACTGCTTGCGTGAAAGCTACAACCTTTACGGGAAGTTCAGGAACCAAGTCTTATGTTATTGGTTTCGACTATAACGGGATTCCAACAACGGGGTGCGGGCCAGACGGAAGCAAAGATTGCGCTGGAGAGAATTTCCAAATTGCTGTTCCTGCAACATGCGGCTCCAAGAACGACGGCGAAATCCGAGTTGTAACAGGTGTCCCTGCCTCTCCCACTGGTTATACCGGAAACTACAACACCTACCTCTCACCTAACCCATCGGCAATCTCGAACACTGCCTTCAAGGGTCAAGCGGGGGGATTTATCAAGCAGACCCTTCCTAGCACTCCCACTACCGCAGATTTGGATGCTTGGTATATTGATCAAAATAAAAGTCTCGTAAACGCACAGTCCGGTCTCTAGCCCCCTCTCCCCACTTGCCTTTTCCCCGCCCCTCACCCACAATCTCCCTATGCACAAAGCCCTTGGCATCACGTCCATCGCCCTGTCCCTGTTCGTTCCGGCTGCCTTCGCCGACCCCACCCCCCAAGCTCACACCGCACTAGTCGAGATCTTTGCGCTCGATCCGACCTCTGAACCCATCCTCTTTGACATGCAAGCCAGTCAAGCGCTTCCCCCCGACTCGGTGATTCTCGCAAAAAAAGACGGGAAAAAAGTGGGCGCATACAAAGTCTTACCGAGCAGCAATCCCAATGCAGCTAGCAGCAAACGCTTCAGAGTTAAATTGACGACCCAATATCTTTTGCCGCTACCCGGGTTTCCGTGGGAAGGCGCGGTTAAATTTCCCGAAAATTTCGCACGGCTCGAAATCGGTGTGAAAGATTCAAAGATTCAACCCCTCGATCCCAGCGAAACCGAACACACGGGATCAAGACGAGATTCGATTCGTACCACGAATCGAGAACGTGCAAGCTTGGGAGCCAGTATCTTTATCGGTAGACAGATTTCTTCTTTTACAACCTCCGCGCTTAAAGATCTGACTAAAGATCCCTACTGGGCATTTGGCGGACTTTTGGGCTACCAGCTCGGACCCTATTTTCGTGCCGCCGCTGGAGCGAGCGTCAGTACCGGCTCAATGATTACTTGGACGACGTTTCACGGCGGCCTCACGGCGTTCGTTCCTGGGTGGAACCTCACCCCTATTTTCGGACTCAACGCCGATTACACGCCCTATTCATTTGCGAGCGCCGATGCCCTGTATTCTTCGAGGCTTTTGACCCTAGGCGTACCCCTTGGGCTCGATTATCAGCACAAATCGGGCGCCCACTTTTCGTTAGCTTTCTATCCAATTCAATGGAGCTCGTTCAGCCTGAAGTATGGACAGACCACTTTTTCGACGTCTGAAACCCGCGTGTTCAAAGATATGCCACTGATTTTTCAGATCGGATTTTATCTTGGGGTTTCAGATACCGGGCGCGATACGCAAAGCGCCACGAAGACATATTAGAAGACTTACTAAAGTTTCTGTTTTAACCACCCAGCCATATAAAGTGGCAACGACACGAGCTCAAAATCAGGCGTTTTCAAGCGCGATGGAGGCTCACTGTTAAGCCGTACACCCAAGGACTTCTTCTTTTCTCTCAAGAAAAGTTGCAAAGATCTAAGACGTCCAGTTTTACCTGATTTCACTTCAACAGGAACAATTTGGCTTCCGTGCTGGATCACATAATCCACTTCAGCAGAAGAGGACCTCTGCTCACGAGCCCAATAAAAAAGCTCCGGCGGCTCAAAAGGAGCAAGCGACGCCAAGAGCTCCTGTCCCACAAATTGCTCACTCAGCATTCCTTGATTCACCAGGCTTAGATCATCAAGATGAGCGACATCCGCAAAATCAACCTTAAGCGCACGTGAAACCATCCCCACATCAAGAAACAACGTTTTGAAGAACTTAAAATCAGCCTCAGACTTCAAAGGAACTCCATTGCAGGAGCTGTGATAAATAGGGGTGATGACCCGAGCCAACTTTAGGAGCTCATACGCTGCAGATAGATCTCGAGAGCTTTCATGCGGGTTGATTTTTGCAAACACCGTTTTCCCACCGATTTTCTGAGGGAGCGTCGCAAACATTTTTTGAAGGCGATCGACCTGGACGACTTTTGCGTACTTCCCAAAATCCGCCTCAAAGGCAGAGAGCAGCGATTGCTGTATCTTTTGCACCTCCAGAAGTGAACCTGATTGTTGCCAACTTAAAACGGCTTCAGGCATTCCTCCAATGATAAAAAACTTCTTAAGAAGTCCCATGCATTTGTCATGAATCGTCACAGGAAAAGGCTTCCCCTCCTCCCACTGATCAAGAAAATCAACGATCCGTTCTTCGCCTTGCGCTAACAAAAACTCCCGATAGGTCATGGGCCCGAGATAGGCGAACTCCACTCGTCCCACAGGCATTGAAAAGTCGTGTTTTCTGAGGATAAAATCCAGCAGTGACCCGGTAGCAATCACGGCCAGCTGAGGCATGTCCTCATAAAAATACCGCAACCGCTCCAAAGCATTGGGGCAAGCCTGCACTTCGTCTAAGAATAGGAGATCATGATCGAGGTCGATCTTCTTCTTAAAGTGGGCCTCCAAGAGCATTAAAATAGAAGGGATTTCCGATTCACGAAAAATCTTTCGCATCTCAGCGGATTTTTCAAAATTGATCGAGATGACGTTCTTAAAATTCGCTCTCCCCCATTCTTCAACGAGCGTCGTCTTGCCTACTTGGCGGGCACCACGCAGCACAAGGGGTTTTCGCCGCTTGCCAGGCGACTTAAGTTTCCATTGCGTTAAAAAATCTAGAAGAGTTCGCTTCATATACAACCCTTATTTTACAGTATATTGCACAAAAGACAAGGTTATTTAGTCCATAAAATGTACAAAAGACAAGGTAATTTATGTAATCCAAAACTCTCCTTGTCGCTTCGGGTCGCCTATTTAGAGACCCATACTGGACAGGCGGAGGACTTTTAGGCTACCCTTTTAAGGTGCAAGCTGAAACTCCAAATATCCTCAAAAACGACGCCGTTTTAACAGAAATCGTCCGACGAATTGTTGCTGAGTTTCACCCAAAACGTGTGTTTCTCTTTGGATCACGCGCACGCGGCGATGCCGTGCAGGGGAGCGACTACGATATACTCGTGATTATGGCAACAGAGGAGACCCCTGGTTATCGATTGGCTCAGCGCGCCCATCGAGGCATTCTCAGAGGCATCCCTGCCCCTATCGATCTCATTTTCTTTACTGAGAAAAAATTTGAAGAGAGAAAAACGGTCATCGGGTCATTGCCTGAAACGGCAATACACGAGGGAAAAGAACTGTATGCTGCTTGATCCGAGGGAACAAGAGACCCAGGAGTGGCTTAGAATTGCCAAGACTGATCTCGCCGTAAGTCAAAATCTTGCCACCCACACTGAATTCGCGTCCCAAGCTTCGTTTCACGCGCAACAAGCAGCTGAGAAAACGATCAAAGCTTTCTTAGTATGGCATCAGGAACGCTTCAAAAAGGATCACGACATCCGCTATCTTGGTGATCTCGCGCTAAGCAAAGACCCTTCACTTTCTGCTCTAATTGACGAAGCAGTTTGTTTAAACCCCTATGCGGTTACTACTCGGTATCCCGGGTTTTCCGATGAAATCGAGGAAGAAGCGGTTCAAGAAGCCATCAATATAGCAGAGAAAGTCTACAACGAAATACTCGCCCGACTTCCCAAGAAAGTTCATCCCTAGATCCCTGCGGCAGAACAAGAAACCGAAGAGCTGGGAGATGACGTCACAGCTCGAATGAATCCTGCCACCAACGAGATCGAAAACGTCGAAGTTCTCTTTTTTTCGACCCGACTTCTCAGGGGCGAAGATTTGTTTGAACTTCCCGTTATTTCAAACATGAAAAGAGCAGTCTAGCCCCCTCACCCCGCTTGACAATTTTTGTCACCCCCCCGACAATAGAACTGCAGTGTCAAAACAACTTGCAGAACTCCTACTTAAGGAACGCATCATCACCTCGCCCCAGTTCACTGAAGCCACCACGGCGGCCCAGACCGGGAAAAGCCACGTTCGGTACCTCATCGAAAAAAAGATCGTCTCCGAATCCAAACTTCTGCACTACCTTGGCCATAAATATGGGATCCCCAGCCTTAATCTCTCCAAGTTCGAAATCCCTCCCGAGGTGATTCGACTTATTCCGGCCGACCTTGCCCGAAAATGCAATATGATCCCGATTCAGGCCCGCGCCGATACCCTGGTCGTGGCCGTCGCCGATCCCACATTCTTAGGCAAAGTCGAAGACATCAAGTTTCGCACCAAAAAGAACGTCGAAGCCGTACTCACCACGTTCTCCGCATTTGACGAAGCCATGTCCAAGCACTACGGCGGAGCCTCATTCGTGGGTGCCGCTTTAGAGAATATCAAAAAGGATCTCAAGAAATCTTCTGACGATGGCGTCTCCATCGAACTCGTGCAAGTGCACGACATCGACCCCGGAACTTCTGAAGACGACATGCCTGTCATCTCACTCGTCAACGGCATCCTAAGCGAGGGTATTCGTCGCGGGGTCAGCGACATCCACGTCGAGCCCTACGAAAAACGATTTCGGGTACGAATGCGGGTGGATGGAACGCTGGTCGAAGTCGTCCAAATTCCGATCGAAATGAAACGAGCCGTGGTAGCGCGTTTGAAAATCATGTCTCGCATGGACATCGCGGAGTCGCGAGTGCCGCAAGACGGCCGCATTAAACTCAAAAGTGGCGGCACCGAGATCGACTTTCGCGTAAGCTCCATGCCCACCCTTTTTGGCGAAAAAATCGTGCTTCGAATGCTCAACCAAAGCGGCCTGCAACTGGATCTCGCAAAATTGGGCTTTGAACCCGAACAAATGGCCGCGTTTCAAAAGGGCGTATTCGCCGCAACCGGGATGGTGCTCGTCACCGGACCCACCGGCAGCGGAAAAACCACGACTCTCTACTCAGCCTTAGCGGCGCTAAACAAGGTTTCCGACAATATCTCCACCGTCGAAGACCCTGTCGAATATAACCTCGAAGGCGTCAACCAAGTCCAGGTCAATAAGGATGTAGGCCTCACCTTTGCGAGCGTCCTGCGAACCCTCTTACGACAGGACCCGGACATCATTCTCGTCGGAGAAATTCGAGACTTCGAAACCATGGAAGTCGCAGTCCAGGCGGCCCTCACGGGTCACCTTGTGCTCTCCACTCTTCACACCAATGATGCCCCCAGCACTCTGATGCGCTTGATGAATATGGGCTTGGAGCCTTTTTTGGCTGTGGCGGCGATTAATACGATCATTGCGCAACGGCTGCTCAGGTCCGTGTGCCCACAGTGCAAGTATGAGTTTCCGATTCCTCCACAAAAATTGCAGGAGTTAGGCTTTTCAGCCGAGCAAAGCTCTCAGATTCGTTCCTACCGAGGCAAGGGATGCAACCAATGCGGCCAAAGCGGCTACAAAGGGCGCATCGCCATTTACGAAATCCTCGACTTCTCTCCTACGCTTAAAGAGATGCTTTTGCGCGGAGAGTCCTTAGGCGAGATCAAGAAGCAAGCCCTTAAAGAGGGCATGAAAACGCTTCGCAGTTCCGCCCTGACAAAATTTGCCGAAGGACGCACTTCTTTAGAAGAAGCACTTTCGATGACCATGGAAAATTGAAGCGGAAAACCAGGATGGAGAATTGAGATGGCAAAAATAGGACTTACGACACTTCTGAAAGCCATGGTGGATCAAGACGCCTCCGATCTTCACATTACCGTCGGTGTCCCCCCGGAGCTTCGCATTCAAGGCCGAGTGCTGCGCGTGAAAACCGATGTCCTCACCGCGGCAGATACCCAAGAGCTTTGCTACTCCGTGCTCTCCCAAAGTCAAAAAGCAGAATTTGAAAAAGATCAGGAGCTCGACTTCTCTTTCGGGGTTAAAGATGTCGCCCGGTTCCGAGGCAATCTTTTTGTCCAACAAACTCACGTCGGCGGAGTGTTTCGAAGAATCCCCATTGCCATTCCTGAATTCGATTCGCTTAAACTCCCCCCCATTCTGAAAAAAGTCATCAAAAGGCCCAATGGTCTCATCCTCGTCACCGGCCCCACAGGGAGCGGTAAGTCCACCTCCTTGGCTTCCATGATTGACCTCATCAATCGCGAAGAATACGGGCACATCATTACGGTCGAAGATCCGGTCGAGTTTATTCACCCGCATCGCAACTGTATCGTCAATCAACGAGAAGTCGGCTCGGACACAAAATCTTTTGCAGACGCGCTCAAACGGATCCTTAGGCAAGATCCCGATTATATTCTCGTCGGCGAATTGCGAGACGCCGAGACCATCGAAATGGCCTTGACGATGGCCGAGACCGGCCACCTGGTTTTTGCGACCCTTCATACCAATAATGCGATCCAATCCATTAACCGCATTATCAACGTTTTCCCTCCGCACCAGCAAACTCAGATCAGACAGGTTCTTTCCTTCTCCCTGCAAGCCATTGTCTGTCAGCAGCTTATTGCCAAAAGTTTTGAACAAGGCCGGATCATGGCCTGTGAAGTCTTGATTCCGACGCTTGCCATTCGCAATCTCATTCGGGAAGACAAAATTCACCAAATCTACTCCTCCATGCAATCCGGCCAGGATGAGAGCGGGATGTCGACGATGAACCAAAATCTGGTTAATTTGGTCCGACAGAACATCCTCTCCAAAGCCGACGCCATGGAGCACAGCACGCAACCTGAAGAACTTTCAAAAATGCTGACAAGTGTTCAGGAAAAAGGAAAAACCTAGTGCCTGAGTTTCAATACCAAGGCGTTGACAAAGCCGGCAAGAAAATCGAAGGCAAACTCTCGGCGACGTCTGAGGGAGAACTTCGCATGGCACTGCGCGGGCAGGGCATCCGGCCCACTCGCGTATCCGCCTCGGGCGTGCTCAACACGGACATCTCCACCCTGCTCAAACGCAGTGACTCAGTCTCGACTCAGGTGCTGGTGACTTTTACCCGCCAGCTGCAAGTGTTGATTTCTTCTGGCGTGCCCATCGTGCAAGGTTTGGAGATTCTGGTCGAGCAAACATCCGATACGACCATGAAGCGACTGATCGCAACGATCAAGGAACGGGTCTCCGGGGGCGCCTACCTCTGGGAAACGATCGCGGGGTTTCCCAATGCTTTTCCTAAACTCTACGTTTCTCTTATTCGAGCGGGCGAGTCTTCAGGCTCTTTGGATTCAATGCTCAAGCGACTTTGCCGCTACCTCGAAGACGCCGATCGTCTTAAAAAGATGATTCGCGGCGCACTTTTTTACCCAGCCGTTGTTGTGATGGTGGGGTTTATGGTGGTCTTCATCATGCTGGTCTTTATCATCCCCAAATTCGAGGTTTTACTAAAGAGCGCCAACCAACAGCTCCCTGCCCCCACTCAGTTTGTCATCACTGTTTCGCATTTTTTGGGCGATTATTTTGTTTTCATTGTCGGAGCCATGGCTGCGTTGACTTTTTTGGGGTTTCGCTATTTTCGATCCCCCGAAGGCCGGGCTTTTCGTGATCGCGCCCTCTATAATGCACCTCTTTTTGGCATCATGATGCAAAAAGCTGGGACCGCAAGGTTCTCTCGCACCATGCAGACGCTGCTTGCAAGCGGGGTAAACCTCATCGACGCCATTGATATCTGCCGAGCCACGGTTGATAACGCCGTCCTCGAAGACGCGATAGGAAAAATCCGCTCTGACGTTGAAAGTGGAAAGACGCTGGGATCTGTCCTCACCCGACTCAAAGTTTTTCCGAATATGGCCGTTCAAATGATCACTGTCGGCGAATCAACCGGAAATCTGGATAAAATGCTCGAAAAAGTGGCGGACTTTTACGAAGAAGACGTTGAAGCCCTTGTGGGAGGCCTCACGAAAATGATTGAGCCCATAATCTTGGTAGTTCTAGGAGGAACGGTCGGTGGACTTCTCATCGCGATGTATCTCCCGGTCTTTCAAATGGCGGGAGGAGCAGGATGAGTCGAGAGATGCACCGTGAGATTTTAGGCGAATCAAACGCCGTCAAAGAACTCCTCCATATGATCAGCCGAGTATCCGGCAATAAGGCCAACATCCTCGTTATCGGCGAAAGCGGTACGGGTAAAGAACTGATCGCGCGCATGATCCACTCTTCGGGCCCGCTCAAAGATAAACCCTTTGTGCCCATCAATTGCGGTGCGATCCCTGAGAACTTGATCGAGAGTGAACTCTTCGGACATAAGAAGGGAAGCTTCACCGGCGCCATCGCCGAAAAGGCAGGCCTCTTCGAAACCGCAAACGGTGGGACCCTTTTCTTAGACGAGATCGGGGAGCTGCCCCTTGCGATGCAAGTCAAACTTCTACGCGCACTTCAGGAAAAAACGATCCGAAAAGTCGGAGGAACAGATGACCAAAAAGTCGATGCACGCATTATCGCTGCGACCAATCGGAACCTTGAAACCGGAGTAGCCAATGGTACGTTCCGCGAAGACTTGTACTATCGCCTTAACGTCATCACAATCAAGAGCCCGCCGCTTCGGGATCGGGCTGGAGATATTCCGCTCTTAGCCAATACCTTTCTTGAGCGCGTTTCAAAAAAATACAATAAATCCCTCGAAGGCATCGAAGACCTCACGCTCACCTTGCTTTGTAACTACGCCTGGCCGGGCAATATCCGTGAACTCGAGAATGTCATTGAGCGCGCCGCTACTCTTGAAACCGGAACAAAACTCAGCATTCACTCCCTGCCCCCTCACCTCATTCCAGAAGTGTTACCGCAAGCTTCGGCTGTAGCGCCACCCGCCAGCCACGCGCTCGCACCCGCACTCGCGCAAGGCACTCCTACTCAAGCTGAAATTCGAATCCCGGCTCCCAATTTTACCTCCGGCCCAATCAAGCTTGA
>CAIRTR010000081.1 GCA_903881565.1 Oligoflexia bacterium
ACGCCGCCCATCATTCCGACAAAGATGGCGATAAGTTTCTGGGTGGATAGAGTTTCTTGTAGAAGCCCCGCTGACAAAAGAAGAACGAAAAGTGGCGATGAAAGCATGATGGCGGCCGAAAGTGACGACGGGATCGCAGTGAGGCCCGAAAGTTGGAGGGGGTAAAGGATTCCGAATCCACTTAGGGCTACCCAAAAAATCTGGATCCACGCACGCCGGGTGCGCGGGACTTGAATTGGAAAGCCCACGCCTGGCAAAAAGCAAAGCATCCCCGCCAGGGCAATTGCGAACCGGAGGGCTGAAGCGGTGAACGGCCCCCAGACTTGAAGCGTGTATTTGGAGGCGAGAAACGAGGTGCCCCAAAGGAGGTTGGCCACGATGGCCAAGGTGAATGGCGATCGTGAAAAAATTTGAATTTGTCGACCTGACGGTAAGCTCCGCCCGAGCGATTCTTGGTACTTCATTTGTTCCTCTCATATTTCCAGATCCACCGAAATGAGACTGCTGGAAACTCTCTTGCCGCTCTTTTTACATGGGGCGACTAATCAGTCAAGTGGTTGAAAACATTTTTATTTTCTTATTAATTACACAATGAGACTTGAGTCTCCTGGTTGGGGCGAGATTTGAGACTCAAGTCTTGCTTTGACTTTGCGCCGCAATAGTTTCATTGACTTAATGCAGCGTGGCATTTGTTGGATCTGGGCCTCAGTCGCAACTTGCGGTCAATTTCCGGGGGTTCTGCTCGTCCCACCAGGCGGAAATCGCAAGATTTCGTAGCAACGGTCCGTTCTGCGAGAGCATTGGGAATCGTCGTCCAAATTGTGAAATCGCCTCGGCCTGTTCCTCTTCACTGGGGTAGGTCCGAGTAAATGCCTGTTCACGAATTTCCGTGTCTTGTTTTTCTCGCTCTTCTTCGGCTTCTCTCGTCGCTTTTTCCTGAAGTGCAGCAGCCTCTCGCTCAAGTCGTTTTTGCTGCTTTTCTTGACTGCCTTTCGCCGCGTCTAAGATTTGGCCAATCGCTTTTGCGAGGTAGGCCATCGGTGAATGGCAAGGCTCACCGGAGCCTGGCATTCCATGTTTCAACAAGTATTCAAGCGCCATCGAAATCTCAGCTTCCTGAAAATCTGATCTCAAATCTTTGAAGGCTTGAAATTCTGTTTCTCTCTTTCGTTTTGGCTTCATTTCGCTGAAGTAGTTTTTTAAGTATTCGCTTTGAAATTGAGACGAGAAAGAAAGATTTTCTTTTTTTGTTTCTAAATTATCTTTCTTGTAGGGTGAGTTTTCACCCCACCGCTGGGTGCTCAAAACATCCGGGGTGCGAATTTCACCCTGGGTTCCCTTGCGTGCCGGCTGTTGTTTCGAAACTTGTTCTATCGAATCGTATTCGACTAATCCCAGGCGATTTGGCGAATTGTGATCCCCTGTCACTTTTTTGATGTGCCCCTTGGTTTCAATCGACTGTAGCGCCTCAAGAACAGCGCGACCCTGGATACCCGTCATGCGACCGAGCACGCCTTTCGAGAGCGAAGCCATGGGCCTGTTAAACGAGATCGTCATGCGCGCAATCAAAAGCAGGAGCTTAATCTCGTTGCGGCTGAGATTCCCTGCGACCATCGTCATGAGCAGGGCATTTGGGATTCTGGTGTAGCCCGTCGAAAGGCGAGATTTAAGTGATGTCGCTTCGGTGACGGCGCGGTCCTGTTCAGTAGCTTTTCGCGGTTGAGAACTACGAAACACAACCTGGGTGCTATTTCCATCCTGGGGTGTGGCTACATCCGGGGATGGGGTTAGATCCTGGGATTTAATGGTATCCTGGGATTCAACTAGATCCTTGGGTTTGTTTTCAACCAGGGATTGATCCACATCCTGGGATGGGTTGTGCACCGGGGATGTCCTTGCATCCAAGGATTCGTTTTGATCCAGGGATACAGACGGAACCTGGGATATGTCCGTATCCTTGGATGTATCGACATCCTGGGATTGATTTTGCACCCACGAATCGCCGGCGGGCACAGCAGGCGCGCGAAAAGTAGGTGCTTTCACCTGAAGTTTTAGCGGCGTTTTTACCTGTAATGAATCCATCGCCGCCTTGAGTTCAAGTTTACTCATGGGACACCCCTAGTTGCGCGCCAGAACCGGCTACTAATGATAAGCTGGGGCGGGAGCGGTCAATAACTGCGCTACCCATTCCAAGCCTCGTCATTACTTCTTCGGCAAGGCCTAAGTAATCTCTAGCGCCTACACTCTCAGGCGCGTGGTGAAAGATGGTTTTGCCCAGAGCAGGGGCTTCCCGAAGCTTAACTGATCTTCGAATCTTGGTTTCAAAGACGCGTTCGCCAAAATTCCCAATCAAAGTTTCAAATGTCTGGTTTGCGATGTTGGTGGGGTCAACGAGTGTCAAAAGATAGCCCATGACTTGAAGACCTGGATTAGTGCCGCGTTGTATCTCTTCAACTTCGGTGAGCAACTCTTTGATTCCCATAAGGGCAAAGTAGCTAGAGTCAACGGGCACAATCAGTCGATCGGCAGCATTCAGAGCCGAGTTCATGAGCGGCCCAAAAGTCGGGGGCGTATCGATCACAATCAGGCTATAACGCTCACGCAGTGGCGCTAAACGGTGTGCCAACCGCAACTCAGAGTTGGTAAGTGCGACCATTTCGCGCTCAACCCGCGATAAGAGGGGAGTCGCCGGAATCAAATCCAGGTTATCACCTTGGTAAATCGCGGAGTCTACCGGAAGGGTCCGGTCGCGTATTATTTCGGAGATTGAGTTTTGAATCGTTTCGAGCCGGACACCGACTCCTTGAGTCGCGTTTCCTTGCGGGTCGAGATCGACAAGTAGAACTTTCAAATCTTGAAGTGCTAAAGCTTGGGCGAGGTTGATAGCGGTCGTTGTTTTTCCAACGCCACCTTTTTGATTGGTCACTGCGATAATCGGACAATTCATTTTGTTCTCCATTCATGTTGACAGTGGCGGCACCTCTCATTAAGAATAGAGCAGTACCGTCCAGAGGCCGCGCAATGCGCAGCTTCGGTTATGGTGAAAAAGTCAGATCAGGACCTGCCAAGATCGAGAGCTGACAGAATAAAGATTGAAAAGCCTGGAGCGCTAACTCTGGGCTTTTTCATTTTCAAAGTTTGATTTTCTACATATCTCCTCCCTGAATCACGCCCTAAGCTGTAGGACAAAAATAGGAGGCTCGTAGGACAGGAAATAGGAAGAAAATAGGAAATTCCCGAAACGTTGCGACTGATCGGGAAATACTCGAAACTGCAACTCGATCCTAACTACTTGAATCGACTGTTGCTGCTATTTCTTCTACCTGTTGGAATTGATTCTGGTTTGATCGAAACCGCCACTTGAAGGCTAAAAAACAATGATTTCAAGGGCAAAAATTTGGAGGTGACGGTCGGATTCGAACCGACAAATCAAGTGATTTGCAATCACTGCCATTAGCCATTCTGGTACGTCACCCCATGCAGACAATGAAACAATAGCTAACAATCCAAAGCTTCGCCTGTCAATTATAAATCTGATCGCAAATCCAATTAAACGCCCTGACGCCCCGGGCCCCAAAGCGTTTTGTGGAGTTGCAGCTGGAATCTCACCTGAATCTTTTCGCGCAAAATCTCTTCAGCTAACCAAACAGGGTCGACGCCAGGATAGGTTTTTCCAGGATCGGGGAAAACGGGCGAAAAAAGAATCTCACACGCCGGGAGTTTTCCGCTTTTCACCCAATTGAATGCCCACACAAAATCCTCGCGTGAGGCGATGACGAATTTGATCTCATCGCTCTTTTTAAGGTAAGTGAAATTTTGTTCAAACCCTCCGCGCGACATTCCACTGGACGGAGTCTTAATGTCCATGATGAT
>CAIRTR010000082.1 GCA_903881565.1 Oligoflexia bacterium
CGTGTAGTCCGGCCCCATCATCGCAGCCCCGTGGCGTGCGCGACGACCTTCGTGATGCCAGAGCAAGTAGTACGTCCACTCGATTTTGTCATCAAATGCGATATCGGGCGTGATGAGTTTGTTAGACGTGAGCATCTTCATGAGTTCGGTGGAGGGTTTACCAAACTTGTCATTATAAAGATTCACTACGTCATCATATTGTTTATACCAGTTGTTCACCCATTGAGCGGCGTGGCAGCTCGCACAAACGAGTTGCATATCGGAGCGACGTTTTTCCCAGGCAAGAAACTCCTTTTTGCCGGCCTTTTTAGCGGCTTCGTCGATCTTTTCCGAAATCGCAGGCCGGAGTGTCCAAGAGATGCGCTTGCCCACATCGTGCGTAGCCTTGAGAGTTTTCGTCGCTCCCATATGGCACGAAGAGCAAGTGGGGCCTTGTTCGTAGTTCTTGCCCGGAATCCATTCCGCTCTTGCCATCCCCTTGGTGAAGCGTGCGCGGTTTGCGGCAAAGGCAATTCCGTGTTTGGATTCGGTGTAGATTTCCATTTGAGGGTGGTCAGGACCTAAGTGACATTTGCCGCAGTTTTCGGGCTGGCGAGCCTGCGCGATGGAGAAGTCATGTCGCATGTGACAAGCCGAGCAGGCTCCTTTTGAGCCGTCAGGATTAAGCCTGCCAATGCCGGTGTTGGGCCAGGTTTCAGGATCCAGTTTTCCGTTTTCCAGGACTTTGATCTCAGAGCCGTGGCATTGCAGGCAACCCGAAACTGCTGCGGGCGACATTTTGGTGCGCTCGCCTTTTTCGTTGAAACTGGTGTGGCCTTCGACGATTTCGGCAAGAGTGTTATCTAAGCTCCCTAAGATTTTTCCAGCGTCAGCATGGTGCGAGGCTTCGAACTCAAGGCTTGCCTCTTCGTGACATTTTGCGCAGTCCTTGGGCGTCACAATTGTGGTGATCATGACTCCTTCGTGTTTGAAGGCGTCTTTACGCTTTTCGCGCCCCTCAGCCGCCAGGTGGCAATCAAGACAGCCGACGCCTTGTTTGGAGTGCTTGCTCTCTTTCCATTGACCCACGATGCCGGGGGTTTTTGATTGGTGACAAGTGATGCAGTTTTTTGAGTCTCCGGATTTGGGCGCCGCTTGGGCCGGCAGCGCAAAACAAAATGCAATTGCAATTCCGACTCCCACTTCACGAATGCTAGGCCTATTCATTTTTATTTTCCCTTTACCTCGCCTGTTGCCAGAAGAAGTTTGTCGACCGATGAAAGTTGATATTCCTGTGCAAAAGCGCCCTTTGGTTCTTTAAGAAAAAACAGACAAAAAACAAAGGTCGCAAATCCGGTTGCTGCAATGAACCAAAAAAACTGACTGTCATTCACAAAAGTGTAAACGGTGAGATAGAGCACGGCGCCAACGTTTCCGTAGGCGCCCACATAACCCGAAATCTGGCCGGTGATTCTTCTTTTGATCAAAGGCACGAGCGCGTAGGTGGTGCCGCAGCCCCCGGTGACAAAAAGAGCGCAAAGCAGGGTCACGCCGACGGCCAACCCAAGCGGCCATGAAGGACTGATGAGCCCCATGAGGTAGAAGGTGAGTGAGGTCCCTGCCAGGTAGGCGAGCATGGTCCACCTTCGGGAAGGCATTCGATCCGAAATATAACCTCCTAAGGCACGTGAAAAGAAGTTCAAGAATGCAAAAACAGATCCGATGAGCCCAGCCATTTGTGAAGAGAGATTGAAACTCTTTTGAAAAAAGGTAGGAAGCATCGAAATAACGCCTAGCTCAGCGCCGAATGTCGCGACATAGCACGCACACAGGCACGCGACATCCGTAAAACGGTAATGATCATCTTTTGGGACGCCCATCTTGAGGGTGGGCACGTTGACGCGCACGATTTGAATGACTTGATATAGCACAATCAAAGCGATGACGAAGTATGCGATCCCTGCGGCTTCGGGGCTCATGAAGCCTGTTCCTTGAATCTTCCAGGTCAGCACAGCCAGGATCCCGATCACGGGGATCGTCCAGATAATCGCGCCAATCATATCCATCCAGGTACTGACTTCGATTGCCGCAGCTTTTTTGGTGCGGTGGATGACAATTCCCGCAGGGCCGTCGGTGATGGCAAACCAGTAGAAAATCCCGTAGGCCAGCATCGCTATTGCACTGATGGCAAGTGAAACCCTCCAGCCGTTTTCCGCACCGAAAATACCGCCAAAAATATTAAGCGCGAAAAAAGGCAGCACGATTGCAGCAATGGAGGAGCCCCAATTGCCTAAGCCCGCTTCAACTCCTTGCGCAAAGCCTATGTCCCGAGGTTTGAACCACAAAGAGGTCATGTGAATTCCAACCACGAAACCGGTTCCGACCATGCTTAGCAGCAGGCGCGAGATAAGAAGTTGAGTGTAGGTCGTGCCGAAGGCAAAAACGAGTGCCGGGATCGACATGACGACCATGACCCCGCTAAACGTGCGCCTTGGCCCGATGCGATCAGAGATCATGCCGACCAGGAGTCGTCCCGGGACGGTGAGGGCAACATTACAAATGGCCAAGATCTTGAACTGCTCCATTGTGAAACCCGATTGTTTTACGATCGTCGTCACCAGGGGCGCCATGTTGAACCAGACGAAAAACGTCAAAAAGAAGGCAAACCATGTTTTATGGAGTGCATTAATGTCTTTGCGTTTCAAATCGAAGAGATCTTTCCAGCCCATTCTATTATCGGTCATTGTACTTGCATCTCCCTTGGTATGGTTCTCGCTAAACAGTCGTTGGCGCTTTTCCGGATGCTGAAAATCTAACACAAAAAGGTTGGCATTGGCAAATCACATGTTAGAGTGTGATTAAAGAATTTCAAAAAAGAGAGGCTGAAACGATGGTTGCACAAAAGCGAATTCCAGGGGGTTGCGTTATAGAAAAGTGGAACCCCGAGGACCCTGTTTTTTGGGCGGAGCAAGGTTCTAAAGCCGCCTATCGCAATCTTTGGGTTTCGACTCCTGCGCTTCTCTTGGCTTTTGCCGTGTGGATGGTGTGGAGCACCGTTGTCGTCGAACTGCCGAATATCGGTTTTAAATTTACGACCGAAGAACTTTTTTGGCTCGTCTCTTTACCAGGACTTTCGGGAGCGACCCTTCGCATTTTCTATTCGTTCATGGTTCCTATTTTTGGTGGGCGAAACTGGACGGTAATTACAACGGCTTCGCTTTTACTCCCCGCACTCGGAATGGGTTACGCCGTTCAGGATGTCTCGACCCCTTATTGGGTTTTTCTGGTATTAGCTCTTTTTAGCGGTTTTGGGGGCGGAAATTTTGCTTCGAGCATGTCCAACATCAGCTTCTTTTTTCCAAAAGCCCAAAAAGGATTGGCTCTAGGAATCAATGCCGGATTGGGAAACTTAGGTGTGAGTGCGGTCCAGTTTTTTGTGCCGCTGGTGACTTCGTTTGCGTTGTTTGGCGACGCGCTAGGGGCGCCTCAAGCCTGGAACAAAGCAGGAGTGAGTAAACAATTGTGGCTTCAAAATGGGGCCTTCGTTTGGGTTCCTTTGATTGCTCTTGTGACGATTCTGGCCTTGTTCATGATGAATAACCTTGCGACAGCGAAGGCTTCGTTTAAAGAGCAATCCATTATTTTCAAGCGCAAGCATAATTGGCTGATGTGCGTGCTCTATACAGGAACCTTCGGTTCTTTTATTGGATATTCAGCAGGATTCCCATTGTTGATCAAGACGCAGTTTCCAGATCAGAACCCTTTGCAGTATGCGTTCCTTGGGCCGCTGGTCGGGGCGTTGGTTAGGCCTTTAGGGGGCTGGTTGGCTGATAAAATCGGTGGTGCGCGGGTGACGTTCTGGAATTATATTTTCATGACTGCTGCGGTTTTTGGCGTGCTTAACTTTTTAGGGAGCAAGGACTTTTTTGGTTTCTTGACAATGTTTATCCTGCTCTTTTTAACGACGGGAATCGGAAACGGCTCGACCTTTAGAATGGTCCCCGTGATTTTCTTAAATGAGCGAGAAAAGGCGGCAGCGGGTAAAGACAAAGCAGCGCAAGAAAATGCGGTCAAAGAGGCCTCAAAAGAATCGGCTGCGGTCATTGGGTTCTCGGCAGCGATCGCGGCTTACGGCGCATTTATTATTCCAAAAAGTTTTGGTTTTTCGATGGCGCAGACGGGGGGACCACAGGCTGCACTTTATGGTTTTGTCGTGTTTTATGCCATTTGTCTGGTGATCACCTGGTGGTTCTATTCTCGAAAAGGGGCCGAGGCGCCCTGTTGATTTGTATGCCGGTTTCTATAGATATTTAAGGGAGAAGGGGATTCAAATATGAAATCTATTTTTCTAGTTACGGGAGCGGCACTGGCGTTTTGCCTGTGGGCACCCAACGTCCGTGCAGAGGACGGAAAAAAGATCTTTGAAGAAAACTGCGCCGGTTGCCACTCTCTTGGTGGGGGTGACGGCGTGGGTCCTGATCTCAAGGGCGTTGTGAAACGCCGCTCTCGCGATTGGACCCTTCATTATATCTCTGAACCCGATGAAATGCGTAAGGTCAAAGACAAATTTGCTATGGAACTTCGTAAAAAGTTCCCAGACTCTGAAATGCCAAACTTAGGCATTGCTCATGAGGGCGCGGAAAGCTTGGCCGATTACCTCGGTGGATTAGATATGCCCCCAGGTGCGCCTGCAGTCCCTGCTGAAGAAAAGCGCGGCGACATCGCACGAGGGCGAGCGCTTTTTTCAGGCGCTCTTAAGCTTTCAGCAGGTGGGCCTGCCTGTTTTGGCTGTCATTCGAGCGCCGATATGATTGGCGTTGCGGGCGGGCGCTTGGGGCCTGACTTGAGTGTTAGCGCGAAGCGATTGGGTTTTGGTGCGCTCAAAGCTGCCCTGAAGGGATCGGCGTTCCCGACGATGAAGCCGCTTTATCAAGGCCGAGGACTCACCGAAGATGAACAGTTAGATGTCGCGACCTATCTTCTTGATTCTGGGCAGGAGGCTCAAAGCGTGAGCGGTGTTTCGGCCCCGAGTTTTTTGCCGGCTTTTTTGTGGTTTGCAGCCTTGCTCGCTTTGACTCAACTCATTTGGAGAAAACGTTTTCGTGGGGTGCGCAAGACCCTCGTGGATCGCGCCAATCGCGCTGTACGCGCAGCAAAAGGAGAGAAGTAATGGGCTGGATAAAAGATTTTTTTGCACCCGAGAAACGCGAGTGGGAAGAGTTTTATCGAAACCGCTGGCAGCATGACAAAGTTGTGCGCAGCACCCATGGCGTTAATTGCACTGGCGGCTGCTCCTGGGCCATCTATGTCAAAGACGGCCTGGTCGTTTGGGAAATGCAACAAACGGATTATCCAAAGATCGACGCGAGTTTGCCTCCGTATGAGCCGCGTGGGTGTCAGCGCGGGATTTCGTTTTCGTGGTATCTCTACAGCCCGCTACGCGTGAAATACCCTACTATTCGCGGCGCGCTTCAAGATCTTTGGCGTGAAGCGAAGGTTACGCATGGAGATTCGGTCACGGCCTGGAAAGCCTTGATGGAGGATCCGATCAAGCGCAAGACGTTTCAAGAAGCTCGCGGTAAAGGCGGCTTTAGGCGTACCGATTGGGATGAGGTGCTTGAAATTGTTTCGGCCTCCACCGTTCACACGATCAAGGCCCATGGCCCAGATCGGATTATTGGATTTTCTCCGATCCCTGCCATGTCGATGATGAGTTATGCGGGAGGCTCGCGTTTCCTGCAACTCATTGGTGCCGTGAGCATGAGCTTTTATGATTGGTATTGTGATCTTCCTCCTGCGTCTCCTGAAGTTTGGGGTGAGCAAACTGATGTGGCCGAAAGTGCGGATTGGTTTAACAGTCGCTACATCGCCGTGGTCGGTTCGAATATCAACATGACTCGTACGCCTGACGCGCACTTCTTGGCCGAAGCTCGGCATAACGGGACCAAAGTCGTGGTGTTTTCGCCTGATTTTAGCATGATCTCGAAGCACGCAGACTGGTGGATCCCGGCGCATGCAGGGCAGGACGGCGCCTTTTGGATGGCCGTGAATCACGTGATTTTGAACGAGTATTATGTTCAAAAAGAGACGCCGTATTTTACCGATTATTTGAAGCGCTTTTCGGATTCGCCATTCGTGGTTGAGCTTCTCGAACAAGAGGGAGGCGAAGGAAACAAAGGCGGCGGGCATATTGCGGGCCAGTTTCTACGCGCGGCGAGAACGCAAATGTATAAGGGGCAGGAAAACGACGAATGGAAGCTTTTGATTTTTGATAAAAAATCAGGAGACCTTCGGATGCCCATGGGTACCGTGGGCCATCGCTGGCAAAAGAAAAAAGGCGAGTGGAATCTTCAATTAAAAGATGGCGTTTCAGGAGAAGAGATCGATCCTTTATTATCCTTGAAAGACATCAGTGACGCTGTCGTGGCAGTGACGTTTGCCGATCCCTCCTCCGGCAAATCCGTAATACGAAACGTGCCTGTGAAGTACGTTGAATCCAACGGTAAAAAGGTCGCTTATACAACGGCCTTTGATCTTTTGATGGCGCAGTTTGGGGTCGGTCGTGGACTGGGCGGAGAATATCCACAAGATTACAATAACGCTGACGCTCCTTATACTCCTGCATGGCAGGAAAAATACACCGGCGCCGATCGGGAGACCGTGATTCGTTTTGCGCGAGAATGGTGCGCAACAGCCGAAAAATCTGAAGGCCGTTGCTCCATCATTATCGGGGCGGGGGTTAATCACTGGTACCACAATAATCTGATTTATCGCGCCGCGATCACGAGCCTGATTCTCACGGGTTGTGTGGGGAAAAACGGCGGTGGCCTTAATCACTATGTCGGCCAAGAAAAGCTTGCGCCGCAAGCACCTTGGGCAACTCTCGCTTTTGCGCTGGATTGGGCAAAGCCTCCGAGGCTGCAAAACAGCCCCTCGTTTCATTATGTGCATAGCAATCAATGGCGATACGAGAATACGTTTTTTGAATCCATGCCTGAGAATAACAAAGCGTTTTCGTATACCCATACGATGGATGCTCAGGTTCAGGCTGTGCAAAATGGGTGGCTGCCGTTTTTTCCGCAGTTCAACGAAAACTCGCTTTCGATTGTCGAGCAGGCCCAGAAGGCTGGGGCTTCAAGCGAAGAAGAGATTTCAAAGCATGTGGTTTCACGCTTAAAATCAAAAGATCTCAGATTTGCCATCGAAGATCCTGACGCTCCTGAGAACTGGCCTCGAGTGTGGTTCATCTGGCGAGGCAATGCGCTGATGTCTAGCGCCAAGGGCCATGAGTATTTTCTGAAACACTATTTGGGGACGCACTCAAACTTAATTGCTGAAGAAACAGCTAAGGGCCAAGTGAAGGATGTCGTGTGGCGAGATAAGGCGCCGGTAGGCAAACTTGATCTCGTTGTAGATCTTAATTTTCGCATGGATTCATCGGCCCTCTATTCAGACATCGTGTTGCCGGCTGCGACTTGGTACGAAAAGGACGATTTGAATTCGACGGATATGCATTCGTATATCCATCCCCTGACGGCTGCGGTTCCCCCTTGCTGGGAGTCCAAGAGTGATTGGGATATTTTTGGCGAAATCGCCAAGCGCGTGGAGCTTATGTCTAAAGTTCACTTGCCTAAGCCGATTCTTGATTTAGTGGCCGTGCCGCTTCAACATGATACGCCTGCCGAAATCGCGCAGGCGCAAGTGAAGAATTGGGCTAAAGGGGAGTGTGAGCCGATTCCGGGTAAAACCATGCCCGCATTAAAAGTCGTGTCACGCGACTTTGCGAATCTTTATAATCGGTATATCTCATTTGGTCCGCTGCCTAAAAAAGAAGGCATGGGGATGCATGGCCTGACTTGGAAAATGGATGATCTTTATGACGACATGCTTAAGACTCACCCAACAGAATCGTGGGGAGGAGGAACATACCCGTCGATTAAATTGGCGTCGGATGGCGCTAATTTGATTCTAAATTTTGCCCCTGAAACCAATGGCGAAGTGGCGTATCGAGCTTTTAAGGCCGAAGAAGAAAAGACGGGAATGCCACTTGTGGATCTGGCTGATCAGCGAGGCTCGCGTGTGAGCTTTAGTGATCTCAAGAGCCAGCCCAAGCGTCTGCTCAATAGTCCTTGCTGGAGTGGCCTGATGACTAACGGGCGCGCGTATTCGGCCTACACGCTGAATGTCGAACGAGGAGTCCCATGGAGAACGCTTACGGGCAGGCAATCTCTTTATTTAGACCATCCGGGGTATTTGGCATTTAATGAAGCGTTGCCCACCTACAAGCCAAGGCCAACACAGGCGATGATTACGGATCTCACGAAGACGCCGGCCTCAGGCAAAGAGCAGGCAAAGAGCTTGCTCTTGAATTATCTGACCCCGCACGGAAAGTGGGGAATTCACTCCACCTACACCGATAATCTTCGGATGCTCACGCTCTCCCGAGGATGTCATCCGGTGTGGCTAAATGATGATGATGCAAAATCGGTTGGGATTGTCGATAACGATTGGGTTGAAGTTTACAATGATAATGGAGTCGTCGTGACGCGCGCGATTGTGAGCTCTCGTCTCCCCACTGGGCTTTGCATGATTTATCACGCCATGGAGCGAACGATTGGCGTGCCCAAATCCGAAATTCGAAAAGGCAAGCGCGCCGGGGGCCATAATAGTTTGACTCGAGTAAGGCTCAAACCGTTACTCATGGTCGGGGGCTACGCGCAGTTTACTTATGGCTTCAATTATTGGGGTCCTACGGGGGTGAATCGAGACACCTTCTTAAGAGTGCGTAAATTAGAGGGAGAACCACAATGGTAACGAATGTCAGATCCCAAGTCGCGATGGTTTTTCATCTGGACAAATGTATTGGCTGCCACACCTGTTCGGTGGCCTGCAAAAACATTTGGACTGACCGCAAGGGCACCGAATATATGTGGTGGAACAATGTGGAGACGAAGCCTGGAACGGGATTCCCCACACTCTGGGAGGACCAGACGAAGTATAAAGGCGGTTGGGAAAAAACCGAATCCGGTGAGTTAAGGATTAAATCCAGTGGCAAGGTCAAAGGGTTGGCTAATCTGTTTCATCAGCCGTCCTTGCCGACGATGGATGATTATTATGAGCCCTTTAATTTTAAATATGAAGATCTCACCAATGCGCCGGCAGGAAAAGATCAACCCACGGCGCGCCCCATCTCGGCGGTGACGGGTGAGCCGATGGAGATTGAGGCGGGTCCGAACTGGGATGATGATTTGAGCGGGTCGCCTATTTATGCCGAAAATGACCCGAATCTCATGGCGGTGACGCCTGAGGAGCGCGCGGCGCTTTTTGAGATTCAGCGGATGGTCTTCTTTTATGTCCCTAGGATGTGCAATCACTGCACGAATCCGACTTGTGTGGCGGCTTGCCCTTCGGGTGCAATGTATAAGAGAGGCGAAGACGGCGTCGTTCTAATTAATCAGGAAGTCTGTCGCGGCTGGCGCCATTGCGTGGCAGCCTGTCCGTATAAAAAAACCTACTACAATTGGCAGACAGGAAAATCCGAAAAATGCCTGTTGTGTTTTCCCAGGTTAGAGACAGGGCAGGCTCCGGCTTGTTTTCATTCTTGCGTAGGTCGAATCCGCTACTTAGGGGTGTTGCTCTATGATGCGGATCGAATCGAAGAGGTCGCTAAATCAGACGTCGGTGATCTCGTTGAAAAACAACGTGAAATGATCCTCAACCCCCATGATCCCGAGGTCATCGCGGCGGCCAAGGCCAGTGGCATTGCGGATGACGTGATTCTATCCGCCCAAAAATCACCGGTCTATAAGTTCGTTAAAGAATGGCGGCTTGCTATGCCGCTTCATCCGGAGTTTCGCACACTGCCGATGCTCTTTTATGTTCCGCCGCTTTTGCCGGTGGTGGGAAAAGTAGAGAACGGGACCTATGAGCCTGCCAATCCCGAATCACTTTTTGGCTCTCTAAAAGAAGCGCGCGTTCCGGTAAGTTATCTCGCCTCTCTCTTCTCGGCTGGCAATCCGGCTCCCGTGATTGAGAGTCTCAAAAAGCTCATGGCCGTAAGACATCACCGCCGAGGAGTGAGTGTGGGGGATTTGCGTCCTGATCAGATCAATGGGGTTCTCAAAGAAGCTGGGGTTTCTGCCGAGATGTGTGAAGCGATCTACAAATTGACGGCGCTTGCGAGCTTTGAGGAGCGCTTTGTGATTCCGGCGGCGCATCGGGAAAAGGCGCATGAAATGATGCAAGAGACAGAGCTTGTGAAAAAAGAAACGGGCTTCGGGATCAGGCAAAAGCCTGCCCGAGGGGAGTGATGGGAATGAAAATGCACGCTGAACAGTTGGAAAATTTTGCATGTCGCCTTGAATACCCACTTGACGGTTCCGAACCAGGGATCGCCATGCAAGAGGTGTATACCTCGACCTTTGATTTGAATCCGGCTTGCCATCTTTATGCAGGCTTTGCTCTTTTTGGAGAGAGTTACAAGCGAGGTGCTTTGCTTGTGGAGCTCAAGCAGATGTTGATTCGCGAAGGGGTAGGGATGGGGGCGGAGTTGCCGGATTTTATTCCGACGCTTTTAAGATTATTGGCTCGGCTGCCCCAAGATGAAGAAGACGCACGCGAGTTAAAAGAATATTGTCTAAATCCTGCGATCGCCAAGATCCTCGAGGATTTTCAGAATCACGAGAATCCCTATTATGGAATTTTGGGTGAGTTGCGGGATTTCTTGCAGCATAAGGAGGGCCTCACATGAGTCTATCAAAATGGCTTTTTGAAGTTTTTCCCTATCTCTGTGTCGTGGCTGCGGTTGTAGGAACATGGCTGCGGTTTAGGTCTCGCAGATTCAGTGTGTCCAGTCTATCGAGTCAGTTTCTGGAAAACGGTAAGCTTTTCTGGGGTTCGGTCCCCTGGCATTACGGCATTCTCGTTGTGCTCTCGGGGCATTTTCTGCTCTTTTTGTTTCCCTCCTATTTTTCATGGGTCACGAGTGATCCCAGACGCCTGCAGTTTTTTGAGATGGCGTCTTTAGGTTTCGGTTTACTCAGTGTTTGGGGAGGGCTTGTGCTTTTGTTCAGGAGAATGACGGATCGTCGTGTGAAGGTTGTGACCAATACGATGGACCTGGTGATCCTTGTGCTTTTGATTTTTCAGGTCAGTAGCGGCGTATTGATTGCGATGATCTATCGTTGGGGCTCAAGCTGGTACGCCGCATCTATGGTGCCGTATCTGCGTTCACTGGTATGGCTTCAGCCGGATTCTAGTTTTGTCGCGTCCATGCCTTGGCTGGTGAAGGCTCATATTACTGGAGCATTCTTGATCATCGCGACGGTTCCGTTTTCACGGCTGGTGCACTTCTTGTCAGTTCCTATCGGGTATTTGTGGCGCTCGCCGCAGGTCGTGATCTGGAATCGGAAAAAAGCTTAAGTTCTTGATGCGTGCCGTTAAGCTTGGTTGCAAGTCTTTGAATTGTGGAGTAGCGTACAAATAAATCTCCGAGTAAGTATGCTCTAAATTCGCGCCCATTGCGGAGCGAACATGAGCGGCTTGCCGTACCCCAGAATACGGGGTGCCGGGGTCGAAAGGGTGGAAACACGTCGACCTCCCGCGTTTGGAAAGGGGCTATCAATTGGTGACTACCGGGCTCGGCCTTGCCGATACCTTTGGGCGAAAATTCAAATACCTGCGACTCTCGGTTACCGAGGTCTGTAATTTTCGTTGTGTCTACTGCCTACCAGATGGGTTCGCTGCCCAGACTTGCGGAAGTGCTGCTCCAGGTTTATTGCGTTCTAACGAGATTCAAAATCTAGTCGAAGGCTTTGCGCGCTTAGGCGTAACCAAGGTTCGCCTTACGGGAGGGGAGCCCACGGTTCGTGCCGATATTCTGGAGGTCGCAAAGGCGGTTAAATCAGTCACAGGAATTAACACCCTTGCTTTGACCACAAACGGATACCGGTTAAAGACTTTGGCTGGACCGCTTAAAGATGCGGGCGTGGACCAACTCAATATTAGCGTTGATAGTCTGACGAGGCAGGGATTTCACTCGATTACGGGAATGGATCGCCTGGATGAAGTTTTGGCGGGCGTTCGTGCCGCGCAATCGGCGGGGTTTGAATCGATCAAGATCAATGTCGTCTTAATGAAGGATCGAAACGATCAAGAAATTGGAGACTATCTTCGTTGGGCGAAATCCGAAAAGCTCAGCATTCGCTTTATCGAACTCATGCAAACCCATAGTGCGGCAGGGATTTTTGAAGAAGCACGCCTCTCTTTGGAACCGCTCAGATTAAGACTTGTGGACCTTGGCTTTAAACCAAAAACCAAGGCTCTCACCGAAGGTCCGGCGCAGGAGTATGTTCATCCAGAATATGTGGGGAGCGTGGGGTTGATTTCTCCTTACCAACAAGGGTTTTGTGACGGTTGCAATCGCCTGAGGGTGAGTTCTACTGGGGCTCTACGGCTTTGTCTTTTTGGCGATGAAACTCAGAGTGCGAGTCTGCGAGATTTGATTCAGAGCCCCTCGCAGCAAAGCGAATTGCTTCATCGCGTGAACACCTTGTTAAAGTTAAAGCCCGAAGCTCATGGGTTACATCAAGGGCGGTTGGGAAATATTCAAAATCTTTCGCAAATCGGGGGCTAGCTATGAGTGATTTTAACCAAAGATTTAACCAAAATTTTAAAATGATTAATGTGGGCGAGAAAACCCCCACGCATCGCCGGGCCCAAGCGTTTGGGAAAATTGAGATGGCGCTTCAGACTGCGCAGCGAATTGCTGCCCGTGAGATGCCCAAAGGGGATGTGCTGGCTTTGGCCGAAATGGCGGGTATCATGGGAGCCAAGCGTGTTTCAGAGACGCTGCCGCTTTGTCATCCGCTGCCTTTGGACGCCGTCTACGTGAAGTGTGTTGTTCAAGACGCCGAAGTGATCGTGAGCTGTGAAGTCCATGCATTTGCAAAAACGGGCGTGGAGATGGAAGCTCTGGCCGGCGTAAGTGCGGCGTTGTTGTGCGTCTATGATTTGACGAAGGGGATTGATCCGGTCCTTACGATTTCGGGGATTCATCTAGGGGTTAAAGAAGGCGGCAAGTCGGGCGTGTGGGTTAATCCTAATCATCCGATATCGCAAGTGGAGGCTCCCTCAGAGCTTGCGTTGAGCGGCGTGCGTGTCCGTGTGTTGACCGTCAGTGATCGTTGTTCCCGCGGAGATGCCCAAGACCTTTCCGGCCCTAAGGCGATTGAGATTTTAAAAGCGCAAGGCGCAGGCGATATCTCAGGTCGAGTGGTCGCAGATGAGGTCGAAGCCGTGCGCGCTGCCATTGAGAAGTTTTCAAAAACAGAGAAGGTCGATTTGATTGTCGTCACAGGCGGCACCGGAATTTCACCTCGTGATGTGACCCCTGAAGCTTTAGCTCCTTTGTGGAGTAAGAGGATTCCGGGGCTTGGCGAGCTTTTGCGTGCGCGCGGGGCCGCCGCAACGCCGATGTCTTGGCTCTCTAGGAGCGAAGTGGGGGTTGTGGGATCTACGCTTGTCGCACTTTTGCCGGGAAGCCCCAGGGCGGTTGCCGAAGGTCTTGAGGTGCTCATGGAGCACCTGCCTCATGCGCTGCATGTGCTCAAGGGTGGGGGGCATTAAGAGGTGATTTCGTACGCTCGGGCGCGTGAAATTCTGACGAGGGTTGCAGGCGAGCGAGGGGCTTGGGGATCCGAGACGGTAACGCTTGATCAGGCGATGGGTCGCATTCTGGCGCAAGATCTCGCCTCTCCTGAGTCAGTTCCTTCGTTTGATAACTCTGCGATGGATGGCTTTGCGGTTAATTCAATGGATACTTTTTCCGCCTCTCCGGCAACGCCCCTGGTTTTGAACGTGCGGGGTTGCATCGCAGCGGGCGAGACGCCCATTAGAGGAGAATTTCCACAAGGTGCATTCGATACCTTTGAGATCATGACCGGGGCTCCAATGCCCTTTTCAGAGAGCGCCAAGAAATGGGATGCAGTCATCAAAATTGAAGAGGTAGAAGTCACTCGGGATCGCGAGGGAAACGCTAAATCAATCGTATTGAGGCGTGCCGTGAGACCCAGTGAAAACGTGCGTTTCTTGGGAACTGATTTCAAGCGAGGCAATCCGTTGGCTCAAAAGGGACACGTAATCACTGCCGAAAGTATCATGGCCTTAGCAACGCTTGGGGTTGTGAAGTTTTCGGTCTTAAGGCGCCCTAAAGTGGTTTTTCTATCAACCGGGCGCGAACTGGTGGATTCAAATACGGCGGACCTAAAGCCGGGCTTCATTCGAAACTCCAGCGCGCCTTTCATTGCCGCTGCCTTGAAGAGTTTTGGTGTCGACGCCAAGTTTCTGGGTGTGATTGCGGATGATGCCAGTGAATTTGAACGGGCCTTAGATCAGGCGTTGGCGGAAAAACCTGATGTTATTCTCACGACCGGGGCCGTGTCGATGGGGAAATTTGATTTTGTCGCTCAAGTGCTTGAGAAAAAAGGCGCTCAAACTTTTTTTCATAAGGTTAATATTCGCCCTGGAAAACCGATCCTTTTTGCGCGGTTTGGGGAGACTTCTTTTTTTGGAGTGCCCGGCAACCCGGTTTCGACGGCGGTGGGGTTGCGGTTTTTTGTGATTCCATTTTTAAGAGATTTGATGGGGGTTGGAAAAGAGCCCGCTTTAATGGCGCGTCTTGATCGTGCGGTAAAAAAGCCACAAGGTTTGGAATGTTTCTATAAAGCGCGGTTGTGGGTTAGCTCGGATAAGGGGCAGCAAGGGCAGCTGCGAGTCAAAATTTTGTCGGGTCAAGAGTCCTTTATGGTGAGCCCGCTGCTTGAGGCGAATGCCTGGGCGGTGTTGCCTGAGCAACGAGACGCGCTCAAAGAAGGGGAGCTGATTGAGGTTTTGCCTTTGGGGGCGACGCTGAGTGAGGGAGTCGTTATTTTATGATCGAAGTTAAAATCAAATGTTTTGGTGCCTTTCGCAATCTAGGATCGGAAATCACGTTGAACCTTGCTTCAGAGTCAAATGTGGGTGCGCTTCGCACTCTTTTATCTCAATTTCTTAAGTCGCAAAATCCTCATGGGATGGAAGCAGGTTTGGTTGCGGATTCGGTTTTCGCAGACGAGACACAAATACTATCCGATGAAAGCCGTATTTCAGAAAATGTAACGCTAAATATTTTGCCTCCGGTTTGTGGCGGATAAAAAAGGCGGACGCAATAAGATGAAAACACCGGGACGCATTTTCGTAAAAGTCTCAGAAGAGTCGATTGATTCTAACCGTGTGCAGGCGCTGCTTACGAGCATTGCTAATCCAACACACGGGGCGAGCGTTCTTTTCTTGGGAATTGTGCGTAATTTTCATGATGGCCGAGACGTGTTGGCAGTGTCCTATGACGCGCATCAGGCTTTGTGTGAAAAAGTTTTTGAAGAGATTTGCCAAGAAGCGGCTCAAAAAGCTGTTGATGAAGATTTGGATCTCATCCTCGTGCATCGCACGGGCAAATTGACTGTGGGCGAAGCTAGTGTCGGGATTGCCGTGGGGAGCCGGCATCGAGAAGCGGCTTTTGAGGCCTCGCGCTACATGATTGAGCAGTTGAAGATTCGCGCTCCGATTTGGAAAAAGGAGCATTATGTCGACGGTGAATCCCAGTGGCTTAAAGGCGTTCCTTTGAAGGGAATGTCGCTTGGTTCCCGTGGGTGAGCTGATTGGGGTTGTTTTAGCTGGTGGAAAATCCTCTCGAATGGGGCGCCCCAAAGAGTTGCTTGAAGTTTCAGGAGTGCGACTCGTTGATCGAATGGTGGCGCGCCTACGTGAAGTAACTCATGAGGTTTGGGTGAGTGGTGAGGTCGAAGGTCATTTGTGCATTTCCGATGCACTGCCTGCCATGGGTCCTCTTGGAGGGTTGAGTTCCGTTTTGGAGTACGCTTTGCGTAAGAATTTGGCAGCTCGAGGATTGATTTTCGTGCCGGTTGACATGCCGCAAATTGGCAAGATTCACTTGCAGGAACTCAAGCAAGGCCTTGTCTCTAGTCAGGAAGTGCTTGCTGTGCATTTTGAAGGATTTCCACTGCCTATGGCATTGCGGATTCATCCGGGTGCGCAGCATATATTGCTTCGGTGCATTACGGATTCTCGCCTTTCCGTCCACGCATTCCTTGAACTTCTTGGGGAAAGCAGTAACCTAAAGATATTGCCGCTTGAGTCTCTTGGGCATGCAGCGTTTTTGAATATAAATACGCCAGAGGAGTTCGAGGAATTTTTCGAGGAATCTGAGGAATCTGAAGATGAACGTCCGACTTGATGGAAAATCAGTAAGATTACGCCTAAGCGAGAAAGAGTTTGTGAGTCTCCGCGAGGGCACGGCTGTATCTGAAAAGGTTCCTTTTCCCGGCGGACGGGCCATGCGATTTTCGGTGGGTGTCGGTGGCAAGGCCAATCTCGTCTTTGATAATTCTTCAGTGATTGTCTGGGTCACAGGGCGTGAAGTCGAAGCGCTGGCCGCTGAACTTTTGAGTGGAGCCACGTCAGCAACTCGCGGCTCCGGAATCCATTTTGAGGTTCTCGGCTCGGATGGGAAAATCCTTAAAGTCAGCGTTCAGGTGGATCTTTTCAAACGCATGGCATAGCGCTCGCAGCCCTAGCTGCCTATGAACGAGCAAATTGTTTTTCGTAACTTTCATTCTCAACCCGTTTTAATTGAGCGGATCAAAAAGCGAGCGGCTAAATTGGAAGCTATTTTTCCAAACATCGTGGCTCTTCACGTTGTGGTGGAGCTGACGGGTTTTCATCATCATCGTGGGAATTTGTTTCGCACCCGGGTAGATGTGAGCGTTCCAGGCGAGAAACTTGTGGTCTCAGAGAACAGTCGCCTGGATCGCAGTTATGTTGATCCCAGTGTTTCGATTCGAGATGCCTTTGATGCAATGGAGCGCAAGCTCATTGAATATTCCCGTTGGCTCAAGCGTGTTGCTTAAGCGCCTCTTTTTCTAAAAGCCCGAGACAGATGGCCTCGCCCTATGCGTCGAGTGGGGCCTTCGGCATCCCAACGGACGCGAACAAAGGGCTCTTCTCGGGATCGGCTGATGTGGGTGGTGCCCTTGAAACTTTTGTGGAGCTCGCGCCCCAGGTGGCGAGCTAGTTCCGGTTGGGTGACGTAAACTTTGAATTTGGCGGGGTGGTTCCGCGTTTCAGCATCCTCGCCAAACCACAAAATGCGGCTTTGATCATTGCGCCCTCGAAAGATTCGCTCTGTTCTGCGCAAAGTGTTGAGGACAGCGGCGCGGGACTTGAGCCATTCGTTGCCGATAAGCTCGACGACGCCCTGGGCGTAGTGAAACTTGAGTTTCAAGCAGGCGGGGCAGGTGATGCGACTCTGCACCTGCACCTTCATTTCGAAGTGTCTTTGATACTCAGCTTCTGAAATCCACCTGCCGCGCAAGCAGACGGCCCCACAATCTTTGCAGCTTGCAAGGCCTGCGGGTTTGCGGGTTTCACGATAAGGATCAAAGCGGGTGGGTTCTCTAAATTGGTGCGCTGATTTTAAGTTGGCCATGCTCAAACAAGTAGCGAAAAGTGGGCCGAAATAAAGGGGGCGAGTGGCTAAGGGGCCCCCAACAAATCCAAAATCCCATTCACAAAGGTCAAAGGATGCGGGGGGCAACCCGGAACATACAGCGAAGGCTTGAAACGATCTAAGAATGTCCGATCCAGCGCGGGGGAATTTTCGTAAAGCCCGCCTGAAATCGCGCAAGCCCCGACGGAGATCACAAATTTGGGATCGGGCATGCCTTCATAAGCGAGTTCAAGCGCTTGGCTCATGTTCTTTGTAAGGGGGCCACTGATAACGAGCGCGTCCGCATGACGAGGTGAAGCGACGAAATCGATTCCGAATCGTCCCATATCAAAATTGACATTGCCTGCAGCATTGAGTTCGAGCTCACACCCGTTGCAACCGCCCGTTGAAACAGATCTCAGTTTCAAGGAGCGGCCAAAGATACGGCGAATGGCGTCGGAGGACTTGATCTCAATTTTCTTGATAGTTTCGCTAATAAACAGGGTTTCTCGCGAATCGGAGGCCATCAAGTAGCCTTCAGAAAATGAAATCTTGTTGGCGGGGCATGCACGCGTGCAATCATCGCAAAACACGCAGCGGCCTAAATCCAGCCGAACCGTGGAAGGCAAAGGCGCAAGCGCAATGGCCGACGTCGGGCATACGGCCTGACATTTTGTGCAGCCCGTTTCACAAGGAGTGTCGGAGATCTGAGGCAGCCCCCGAAAACCCTTGGGCTGAGCTTTTCGCACATCCGGGATGAACTGCCTTCCTTGGTTGAGTCGGACTTTTAACGCTCTAAACATAAACTTTTTTCATAAATCCTGCCCACAATAGGACATATCAAAACTTTTGTTACAAATTGGAAAATCAGAAATTTCATTTTCCCGGACCGCTAGCGCCAGGGCAAACCAGTTGCGAAGGCTAGGGTCCTGTACTTTGTATATGCTGAGTTTGCCCGTTTGATCTGTTTCCAGGTAGTGAAGGACTTCACCTCGCCATCCTTCAATGAGCGCTAGCGCAAACGAATGAGGTTCAGGCGTTTTGAGTGCGATCGGCTCGGGTAGGGATATTTGTTTCAAAGCGATAAAGATCCAGCGCAGTGACGCGTCGATTTCTCGAATGCGCAAAACAGCTCGGGCCCAGCAATCCCCTGAGGTCTCCATGATCGATTGAATGGGAAATTTAGAATAAAGCTCGCCAAAGCTGGTCTTGCGCAAATCCAAAGCAACGCCCGACGTCCTAGCGGCCATTCCGACGAATCCCATCTCGATTGCAGTCTTTTGCGAGACGATGCCCGTACCTTTTAGTCGGTGCTGAACAGTGAGGGAATTTTGAAACAGATCATTAATAGGGACAAGGTCATTTTTAAGTGCGGTGAGCGTTTGCTCTACTTCTGCAAGGATGGCAGGGGTTAGCTGGCAGCGTACAGCTCCTGGTCTAAGCCAACCGCGACCAAACCTGCTTCCGCAAAGACGCATGGAGGTATTGATGGCTGATGTTCTAAGGCGCCCGTAGGTCGAGCCGCCAGGAAGAAAAGCGATATCATTGGCCATCCCTGATAAACCCGCCAGATGCATGGCCACGCGCTCGAGCTCCAGGGCGATTCCTCGGACTCTCTCAATGTCTTGGGAAACATGAACGCCGTGAAGGGCCTCAACGGCCTCGCAATAGGCCCAAGTGTGAGCAATTGTTGAGTCCCCTGCTATGGTTTCGACGAGCGGCGCGAGATTCTTTAAGTCGCTTTGCAAGAGAAGTTTCTCGACTGCTCGGTGCTGAAAGCCCAACTGAATTTCGAGGTGATGGACTTTTTCGCCAAAACACATGAAGCGAAAATGGCCGGGTTCGATGACTCCGGCATGAATAGGTCCTACGCCGACTTCGTGAACCTCTTTTCCTTCAAGATTGTAGAAAGGGTAATTGGTTGCCTCTCGAATGGGCTTTAACCATGGGTGTCCCAGGGGTTTGATCCCGTGTTGCTCGAAACACTCACGCTCAAAGCAATGCATTTGCGGTAGTTCAGGCGTTAACGAATGATAGGGCTGAGTTGCTGCTCTTTGGGTTCGAAAGATCTGCAAGGCTTGGCTCCCGCCTTGATCGTTAATCATGATCGCATTGAGATTCAC
>CAIRTR010000083.1 GCA_903881565.1 Oligoflexia bacterium
AACTTGGATAAAGTCGAGTTTACGAAGCGATGTAAGGTCACTGATGAAGAACTGTTTGCCCTCGTACAAAAATATGCAGGCAGTGTTTCTGCCGAGCACGGGATCGGATTACTCAAAAAGGAAGCGCTACACTATTCGCGCACGCCGCAAGAGATGGTGCTTTTGAAGGGCGTGAAAACGTTACTCGATCCGAAGGGTTTGTTGAATCCTGGGAAGATATTTTAGTACAAAATCCTCGTCTTCAACGACGTCTTCAACCCTTCAATCGCATTCTTCACTTCAAGCGAGAGTTCCTGATCGGTATCCATTACTAAGTAACCCAAGTCTCCATCCGTCGCCAAAGTCTGCGCGCGAACGTTGGCCCCAAGCTCTGAGACAATGCGATTGATTTCCTTCAACACGCCCGGGACGTTTTGATGGGCGTTTAGAATGCGATGACTGCCAGGAGTGGGAGGCATTGCGATTTCGGGAAAATTCACAGACCTTGTCGTCACTCCCATATTTACATAGCGCATAAGCGAAACAGGAACTTCGCCACCGATATTGACTTGAGCTTCTTCAGTCGCGCCCCCCACATGCGGCGTGAGGATGACATTGGGCAAACCCTGAAGGGGCGTTACAAAACCCTTGGAATTTCCTTCGGGTTCCTCGGGATACACGTCCACTGCGGCCCCTTCGAGATGACCGGATTTTAGCGCTTCTGCCAGTGCCGGGATATCTACGACTGTCCCGCGACTTGCATTGATCAAATAGGAACCCTTCTTCATCCATTTCAACTGTTCTTGCGAGATCATGAGGTGGGTAAGCGGCGTTGCCGGCACATGCAAAGTGACAAAATCACTGATTTGCAGAAGTTCATTTAGAGTATTGCAGGCTTTAGCATTACCCAGCGGGAGTTTTGAAACGATGTCGTAGAAAACGACCCGCATTCCTAGAGACTCGGCTAGCGTGGAGAGCTGGGATCCGATGTTTCCATAGCCGACGATCCCTAACGTTTTGCCCCTTACTTCGAAGCAGGAAGTCGAGCTCTTGTTCCAAACTTTGCCATGCATTTCCATAGTTCGTTGCGCGAGTTTTCGAGACAGCGCGATGATTTCGGCAACCATAAGCTCGGCGACGCTTCGGGTATTGCCAAAAGGGGCATTGAAAACCGGGATTCCGCGTTTCTTCGCAGCACTCAGATCCACATGGTTGGTGCCGATGCAAAAACAGCCTAAGGTGATCAGGTTTTTAGCTTCTGCTAGGATCTCCTCTGTGATCTGGGTCTTGCTTCGAATCCCCAGGACGTGGACGCCTTGAATTTTTTTCTTAAGCTCCTCTGGCCCTAGTGCTTGGGGGAGGCATTCGACGCTAAATCCCTCTCCCGAGAACAGGTCGCGGGCGATTTGGTGGACGTTTTCGAGAAGCAGAACTTTGATTTCATTTTTTTGAAATGTGGTAGCCATATAGATAAGAGTATAATCGAATTTATCAAAATAAGGAGTGAGATTTCTTAATGTCCAAATATCGGGGCGGGAGTGATGACTGGTTGGACGACCAGCGAAGTGCAAAACGCGGGGCTAAGAAGAAGGCGGCCGCCTCTCGTGCGACGCTGAGCGCTGACCAAGCGAATGCCGTCGTTATCGAGGTGTTTCCCAAACTCTGTAAAGTGCGGATGATTGAAAATGCCACTGAATATCTCTGTCATTACCGGCGAGCTCGCATTTTTAGGGCCGGCGAAAATCTCGAAGAAGGACAAGTTCGGGAGCGCACCCCTGTGGCGGTCGGAGATCGCGTGATTGTGGGGGCCTTCAGTGGCGAAAATGGCGTGGTTGAGGCCGTCACCCCGCGGCGAAACCGTCTTTCGAGGCCTGCTCCCGGTGGTTCTGAGGCAAAAATGAGGCATGTGCTGGCCGCAAACCTCGATCTGCTTGTGGTCGTGTGTTCAATAAAAAATCCGGATTTCAGCCCAGGCCTTGTGGATCGTTTTTTGATTGCGGCACAGTCGCAAGGGATTCCTGTTGTTTTGTGTCTAAATAAAATCGACTTAGGAAAAGACGCGAGCTCCGATGCGCTTGAAGCACTCTACTCTCGCTTGGGCGCTCAGATTTTCGAAATCAGTGCAAAAAAAGGCTCAGGAGTTCTGGAGCTTTTGGAAACGCTCAGAGGAAAAACCGCCGTATTTTGTGGGCACTCAGGGGTGGGAAAAACCACGCTCTTGCGAGCACTTCTGCAGCGGGAGGTCGGACGAATCGGTGAAATCAGCGCCGCAACCGGCAAAGGCCGTCACACCACTACCAGTGCCGCGATGTTTTCGGGGCCAGATCAATCGTATTGGATTGATACCCCCGGAATCAAAGACCTGGGCCTGGAGGGCGTGAGCGAGGAGTCGCTTCAGGAGTATTTCCCCGATATTCATGAACTCGAATGCTCCGCGCAAGGGTGCAAACACGAAGGCGAAGAGACTTGCGTGGCAAGCACAAAAGGCGAAATCGTTTTAATGCGCCTGGGGAGTTATCACCGAATTCTTAAGTCTTTGACCCAAGAACTCGACGAAATCTAACGCTCAAAAATCTCTTTGGAGATAATCAGGCGTTGAATTTGACTCGTGCCTTCGTAGATCTGATAAATCTTTGCATCGCGCATGAGTTTTTCAACCGGATATTCAGCCGAGTACCCGTAACCACCTAAGACCTGAACCGCATCCGTAGACACGCGCATGGCCGTATCGGCTGCAAATGTTTTCGCCATAGCCGCAAACTTGGTGTTGCGATGGCCGTTATCGATCATCCACGCTGCTTTTTGAACCAACATCCGCGCCGCTTCAATGTCTTTGGCCATATCGGCAATCATGAAGCTGATCGCTTGAAAGGCGGCGATCGGTTGACCAAACGCTTTACGGGTTTTGGCGTACGCAATGGCTTCATCCATCGCTCGGCGAGAGAGACCGACGGCGCCTGAGGCGACAGCCGGACGAGTGTGATCGAATGCACTCATGGCGATCTTGAATCCTTCGCCTTCTTTACCGATCCGATAGCGCTCGGGGACTTTTACATTTTCAAAGGTGATCCCGCGTGTGTCACTGGCGTGCTGGCCCAGGTTCCATTCTTTTTTACCGACGCTGATCCCGGGAAGATTCGCGGGAACGACAAAGCCTGACATTCCTCGGTGTTTTGCAGAGGGATCGGTGTAGGCGAGCACGAAGTACCAGCTCGCGACGCTGGCGTTGGTGATCCACATTTTTGCCCCATCAATGACGTAATCGCCGCCCACTTTTTTAGCGATAGTGCGAATTCCGCTGACGTCCGACCCTGCGCCCGGCTCAGTCACGCAATAAGCGGCAAATTTAGGTTCGTTAATGAGCATTCCTAAGAATTCTTTTTTGATTTCGTCACTGCCCGCGACAATCAGCGGTGCCGCCGCTAAAGTGTTGGCCTCCATGGCTGTGGCGATCCCCGTGCAGCCATAAGCGAGTTCCTCAGTAATGATACAACCTTCGAGTACCCCTAATCCCATTCCGCCGTATTCTTGCGGGATATGGGTGTTCATGATCCCGAGTTCCCAGGCCTTTTTTGCAATTTCGTGGGGGTAGTCGCCTGTTTCGTCGTGGTGGGCCGCTTTCGGAATGATTTCTTCCTTGGCAAATTTTCGGGCGAGGTCTTGAAGCTGTTGCTGCTCATCTGAAAGGGTAAAATCGATCATGGATCCTCCGGTGACGTGCGGTGAAGTGAACTATTGAGTTATAATTGCTCTTTCCATCAGTTTATTGCGACGGTACAACTGAATCAATGCAAAAGATAAAACCTCTCGCTTGGCGCAAAGTTTTCGAATCACTCTGGACGGACCTGTTTTCATCGCCCGTTCATCTGGATTCCGCGTTGTCGCGGCTTCCCAAAGACTTGAAGCCTATTTTGAGTCCTGTTTTATCCAAAATATTGATTCGCCCCGCCTCGGAGGCGAGGTTGGCGCGCGTCAGGATTCCCGCAGGTGAGCCATGGTCACTTCGAAGCCCTGACTCTCCCGGGATGATCAGTGCGACTTGGGTTTCCCAGGTTGCGGAGCGACTCATTCAGAATCAAGAGACGCCTTCATTTTCGGCCCATCGGTTACCCAAGGTACCTGGGAAAAGTGAATCCAATGAACTGATTGATGCCGGGATTGAAGATTTTCCGCCTGAGATGGTCTCAGAGTGGGAACAGACCTGGGGCGCAGAGCGCGTGATGGATCTCGCGCAACTCTTGACTCAGGAGCCGCCTCTGACTTTGCGCGCTTCCTGGAATGCTGACTTAAAAGGACTCCGTACCGAATTGGAGGACCATCTTGAAAGATCGGGGATCGAGATCACTCCTTATATACTCCCTCGAGTGCCGCGCGGGATCGGGCTTTCGGGATATGCCCCGGTTTTAGGATCAGATGCTTTTAAGAGGGGTGACTTTGAAATTCAAGACGAGGGCTCTCAACTCATGTCGGCTTTCGCTCTAAACCCTCAGGCGTTTTCGAAGTTTCTCAGTGCGGAGCCTGGTACACCAAGTGAGGGAATCAGCGACTTGACCGGGGGTGAAGCTTCGGCCGTGGTTTTCCCTAAAGCCCCGACCGTGATTGATACTTGTGCAGGTGCGGGAGGCAAGAGTCTTGCGATGGGCGATCTGCTTCGTGGGCGGGGGCGGGTCTACTCATACGATGTCTCTGAAAAGAAACTGCAGGCCTTGCGGCGGCGAGCGTCGCGAGCCGGACTTCGGAACATCCAAACGGCATGTGTAATCGAAGGCGAGGAGCACTTAGTCGTCAATAAATTTTCGGCGCGCGCGGATATCGTTCTGGTCGATGCCCCCTGTAGTGGTTGGGGCGTCTTAAGGCGAAACCCGGACATCAAGTGGCGCCAAACTCGCGCGGAGTTGGAGCGCTTGCCAAAAGTTCAGGAGCGTCTCCTGGTGGCCTATGCTCCCTTAGTCAAAAAGGGGGGGCGACTGGTTTTTGGAGTCTGCACGTTCCGCAAACAAGAAACCCTGGATGTTGTTGAATCGTTCTTGCGCAATCATCCGGAGTATAAAGAAGGATTGGGCGGTTTTTTTGGTCCCGGTCCCAGTGATGGTTTCTATATGAAGGAGTTAGTGAGGGCGCTCTAATATGGTTCGAAAAATACTTTGGAGACTCGCAAAACTAGTCTTGTTTCGGTTTGATGCCGAAAAAGTGCACGGCGTGATGATTGCCTTGGTTCGCGAATTTTGCGCATTGAATCCCAAAATACTTCAGATCGTCAGTGGAGTCTCTCCCGAGTCGCTCATGCATAGTGAAACGCCAAAGAAAAACGTGTTAGGACTCGAGTTCGACTCTCCCTTAGGTCTTGCTGCGGGATTCGATAAGGATTGTGAAATCCTCGCAGCGCTTCCCCATCTGGGTTTCGGGTTTGCGGAAATCGGAACACTGACCCCCCGTCCTCAGGGAGGAAACCCGCGTCCTCGCCTGTTTCGCGATCCGAAAGCGCAGGCGCTCTTCAATTGTATGGGTTTTAATAACTCAGGCTCGGTTGAAGGGGCGCGCCGGTTGGCTGAAGTTCGGGAGCGGGGATTGCCGGAGGGTTTTCGTGTGGGAGTGAACGTCGGAAAGAACAAGGACACTCCTTTGGATCGTGCCTTCGAGGATTATGCCTCGGCAATTAAGCCTTTTGAAGGCCTTGCAGACTACATCGTAATCAATGTCAGCTCCCCAAACACCCCCGGACTTCGCTCGTTACAGACCCAGGCGATGCTTGCGCAGATCATTTCCTCGGTTGCTGAAGTCAAATCAAGGTGGAAAAAAGTGCCGCCCACCTTCTTAAAGCTTGCCCCGGAGTTAAACGGCGCCGACTTAGCTGAAATTATCCATTCGGTGCAAGCTGAGGGCTGGGTTTTGACCAATACGCTGGGCGGAACCTGGAATCGGAGGGGATTGCAGCTTCAGGGCGGATGGAGTGGAAGATTTTTGAGTGAAGCTTCTCGAAGGCGGCTCATTGAGGTTCGAGGGATGACGACGAAGCCTATTATCTCGGTTGGAGGAATTATTACAGCGGACGAAGCTGTGGAGCGGCTGAAGTTGGGTGCAAATTTAATTCAGATTTATTCGGGATGGGTTTTGAATGGGCCTTCGTTTCCAGGCGAAATTATCCGCAAAATACGCGGAAATTAGGCCCTAAAAACACAAAAGCCCCGGGCTTGAGGCCCGAGGCTTTTGTAAGCTTTTAGAAGCGAAGAAGTTACTTCTTCTTTTTCTTTGCGACTTTTTTCTTTGCGACTTTCTTCTTGGTAGCTTTCTTTTTAGTTGCCATTTTTTTCTCCTCCGTCATTTGAGCTTAGGTGCCCAAATATTGACTTACTTAGATGTTACCTTGATTTAATTTTAGATCAAGTAAAGATCAAAAAAAAATTCACTTTTTTTTAATCGAGTACTTCAGATTGTGCGACAACAAGTTTATGGGACGTGATTCGATGAAAATTCTTACTCCACTTCCGCCTCTTGAACCTAAAGAGCGGTTGAAGCGAAGACGTGAGGCGCTTGCGATCATTTTGCTCGCGGGGTTTTTTATTTTTCTCACTTTTGCTGAATTTCAGCTTACCCAAGTGGCAAAAACGCTCCCCTTCGTGAACTCAATTTTCTTTTTTGGACTGTTGAACGTCAACATCATCATTCTCATCCTTCTCGTTTGGCTCGTTTTTCGGAACATCGGAAAGCTCTTTTTGGAGCGCAGACGAAAGATTCTGGGGGCGCGTCTCAAAACGAAGTTGGTCATCGCCTTTTTGGGTCTTTCGATCACTCCGACCCTCGTGCTTTTCCTTATTTCCGCCCTTTATATCAATTCCAGCTTCGAAAAGTGGTTTTCGCTCAAGATTCAGAACACCTTGCAGGCTTCGTTGGATATCACGCAGACCTATTATCGAAACACGGCACAGACGGCGATGCACTTTGCGGAGCATCTGGCTGACGGTTTGGCTCCAAAATGGAGTGCTGCCGATTCGAGTGAAATTTCTAGTGTGCTTGAATCCTACCTCCGGGTACAGCGAGAGCTACTTGCGTTGGATGCGGTCGAGGTCTATGGCGACCCACTTGAAGAGCGCTTTTTAGCACGGAGGCCTGCTTCCCCAGAGGTTCCTGATCAACTTCCGAGATTACCCGTGGATGTTCTGGAGCGCGCTTTTTTGGGAGAAAAATTCTTTATTACTCAGCATGTGGGATCTGGCGACCTCATTCGTTGCCTGGCTGGCGTCAGGAAAGGGGGCTCGATTGAGAGTCCCGTGAGTGCCGTTCTTGTGGTGAGTTCTTATATTCCCGTGAGTTTAAAGAGCAAAGTGGCCGAAATTACCAGTGTCTATGAGGACTATAAGGAAACGAATCCTTTAAAGTACCCGATGAAGACGACCTATCTCCTTATTCTGATCATGATCACGCTGGTGATTATCTTTGTCGCAATCTGGATTGGGCTCTACATCGCCAGAGAGCTGACGGTCCCAGTTGAGAGACTTGTCCTTGCGGCCCAAGCGGTCGGTGCAGGGAACTTGGATGTTTCAATTTCCGCTGTTGGGCATGATGAGATTGCTGTTCTTGTGGAGTCTTTCAATAAAATGACCCGAGATCTTAAAGATCATCAGGAACGCCTAACAGAAGCTGGAGCGGACATTGAGCGGAGGAGGCTGCAGCTTGAAGCGGTGCTCGCAAACGTTGGAACGGGCGTGATCGCTGTTGATCGAGATGGGGTCGTCACTACTTTCAATCGTGCCGTTGCACGCTTGCTGGAGATTGAGCCCTCAGAGGCTTTGGGTAAAAAATACGGGGATCTTCTGGTTTTAAAAGCCGCGCCCCTCGCCTTGGCGATTGATCAGGCTTTTCGAGGTTCGAGTGGGGCGGGCATGGGAGAGCCGGAGCTGACTCAGTGGAACGTCCATCTTGGAGAGAGTGTTCAGGTCTTGTCGGCCATAGCGACTCCCCTTCAAGAAGGGGGCGCACAATGGGGGGTTGTCTCGGTCATCGATGATATGACCCACTTGATTAAGGGTCAGCGAGAAATGGCGTGGAGGGAAGTTGCACGCCGTATCGCACATGAAATCAAAAACCCCCTCACCCCGATCAAGCTCTCTGCTCAACGGCTTCAACGCCGCCTTGGGGCGTTGGCGGGCAGAGATGGGGCTTTGATGAAAGAGTGTACTGACACGATTATTCGCCACACCGATGAGCTCAAGGAGATGGTGAATGAGTTTTCAAATTTTGCCCGGTTTCCAGAAGCCTCGCCCGCGCCTCATGATTTGAACAAAGCGTTGGGCGATGTCCTGCCGCTCTTTGAGCAAGCGCATCCTTCGATTGGTTTCAAAGTCGAGCTTGAGCCTCGCATGCCAATATTCGAGTTTGATCGTGATCAGATTAAGCGGGTCGTAATCAATTTATTGGATAATGCCGTGGCGGCACTTAATTCGCTGCCCGTGGGTGCCCCCAAGAGAATCAATGTCTCTACTTTCTTTAACGAGGAGCTTAAAATAGCGGTGGTGGAAATCGGCGATAACGGCCCGGGAATCAGTGAGGATGTGAAGGCCAGGATCTTTGAACCCTATTTTTCAACGAAAACAGAAGGAACCGGGTTAGGTTTGGCGATTACGAAGCGCATCATTAACGATCATGATGGATTTATTCGAGTTCATTCTGCTGTTGGAGAAGGGACTCGCTTCGTAATTGAGCTTCCCACGACCGTACGAAATCAGTTAGAACAACGCTCACCCAGAGTATAATAGAGGGGGAGAAGTTATGTCGCGTTTAATTTTGGTAGTAGATGATGAGACCTCGATTCTGGAATCACTTTCCGGTGCACTGAAGGATGAGGGCTACCGAGTTGTCACTGCTTCATCAGGGCGCGCGGGAATTGATCTTATTCGAGCCGATCGCCCCGATGTCGTGATCCTCGATATTTGGATGCCCAGTCAAGACGGCCTTGAGACCCTCAAGCAAATCAAAGCAGAGTGGCCCGATCAGTTAGTGATCATGATGTCCGGGCATGGCAATATTGAAACAGCCGTGCGAGCAACGAAGCTCGGAGCTTTTGATTTTGTGGAGAAGCCGCTTTCGCTGGAGCGCATTTTGGTTTTGCTTCAAAATATGGCAGGTGTTCAGGATCTCGCGCGTGAAAATCAAGCCCTTCGCAAACAGGTTCACAAGTCTCATACCTTGGTGGGGACGAGTCCCGCGATGAATCAGATTCAAGACCTCATTCGAAGAGTCGCGCCCACGACCGGTTCGGTTTTGATCACGGGAGAAAATGGGACCGGTAAGGAGGTGGTGGCTCACAGTATTCACTCGCTTTCGCAGCGGTATAATAAACCTTTTGTAGAGGTGAATTGTGCTGCGATCCCTGAAGAACTGATTGAAAGTGAGCTTTTTGGTCATGAAAAAGGCTCATTTACGGGGGCCACTCAACTTCGAAGAGGGAAGTTCGATTTGGCACATGGGGGAACGCTTTTCTTGGATGAAATCGGCGATATGTCGCTCAAGACGCAAGCCAAGATTTTGCGAATTCTTCAAGAGCAGAAATTTGAACGTGTGGGCGGCGCCCAGACGATCGCAGTTGATGTGCGTATTGTTGCGGCGACGAACAAAGATTTAAAGGCAGAAATCCATAAAGGGGGATTTCGCGAGGATCTTTTCTATCGGTTGAATGTGATTCCGTTTGTGATCCCTCCGCTTCGTGATCGGAAAGACGACATTCCCCTGCTTGCGGAGCATTTTTTGAAAGATTCAGTGGCCGCGCATGGCCGCAAGCTTAGAGAGTTTTCTCCCGAAGCGACGCAAGTGTTGATGGCCTATCCTTGGCCGGGAAACGTAAGAGAGTTGAAAAATCTCATCGAGCGCTTGGTGATATTGACCGCCGAAAGCGAAGAGGGTCAGTTGATTTTGGCTGCGCACATTTTGGGGCATCTTAAGGATGATTCTTGGAGCTTCAAGCTTGAGGAGCCGGCTTCAGAGTCTCATGAGGATGGGGCTGAAACCGGGGGTCGGAACCTTCGCGACGCACGTCAGGAATTTGAGCGTGACTTCATTCTAAAAACGCTCAAAGAGCATGATTGGAATATTTCAAAAACGGCCCAAATACTGGGAATCGAGCGGAGTCATCTGCATCGCAAAATCAAGTCCTACGGGATTGAAACCTGATTTTTTAACGCAGCGAATCCACATTTACTTGCCCGTAATTAAAGTAAAATTTAGCATAGTCGGGTTACTTTTATCAATAACTTGATTTATTTGGTCAAGTTTATCAAAATAGATAGTGTAGGGGGATTCAGTGCCACTCCATCACAAGGTCTATTCACTGTTTCGAATTTCATTAGTCGCTCTGCTATGCGCCTCTTTTCCAAGTGCCTTCGGCGCAGACCGCGCGAATCCATACCAATTCAAAGTGGAGGCTCTTGTTGCGGCAACGCTGGTCAAACGGGGTGAAGCTGTTCCCTTGGAAGTGTCATTCAAAATGCCTGAGGTTCCCCCAGGCCTCTCTGCAGTCACGGTCAGGAAAAAAGTGCAGACGCTTGAAATTCTGCTCTCGCCTTCAGAAGGAGACTTGGATCAACCTGAGACTCTTCGTATTCGTGACACACGAAACAACCTCAGGCATCGGGCTTTTCGTTTAAACGCCAGTTCGAATCTTCCCATAAAGGTTCAGTTTACACCGTTAGGAAGCTTTGGCTCAGGAGTGAAAGCGGAGCTGTTGATCAACGGTGTCCGCGTTGCACAAACTTTTTGGAGAGTCATCTTTGATTCGAAGGGAAGAGGGCGAGAAACTTCTGGGCGAAATTTAATTCGAGAACACCGGACGAGGATCGATCAGGGTAAACTACCGAACGCGGGTTACGTGATTCCACCCACGAAGGGTGGCCGAAGATGACCTTTCGCATGATTGTCTTATTCTTCGCAGTGCTCTCCTTGAACGCCGTATCGGTTAGTGCAGCAGGACTCGGGCAAGACGGGTACAAAGGCGAGAGCGTTTCACCTTCGGTTGCCAAAGTGACTCTTAAGGGACGTTTAGCCTTTGAAGAAAGTTGGGGGTGCGAAAGCCCTGTCCCGGGACAGTTGGTTGATTGGAAAACCTGTCATGAGTTCAAACATCGCTTCTATGGAGCGGGCTCAAATGTCGGTAAACCCGTTTTGGACAATATTGCTCCGTATGAAATATTTGTGGGAGGTACTCATCAACTTTATCCTGTCCTCAGGCCTTTTAATTCGCAGATCATTGTTGGCTATTTTCGACAGCTTCCAGATGCTACGTTGCAATCCTGTGGCGTCCCGAAAACCATTCAAACAGATTCGGATGGATACTTTGAAGTCGATCTTCAGGCGTGCGGCGCGGGTCAGAAGACTTATCTCACTTTAGAGGCCCGATTAGCCTACCAATTTAAGGGCATGAATAAGGTCGGGGGCGTTGTGGCGACCTGGCCCAAACTTGAAGGAGAGACCGAGATCAATAAGGATAATTTTGTAGATTTACTGGCGACAAAACTTGCTGCCTGGGACTTGAATGCTCAGCCTCAGTTTACTTTGGGGCAGACTGCAGCTTTCAAATTGGATGATGGAAAAACGAATCAGACGCCACTGTTTCGTTTCTTTGCTTCATTTTCCGAAACACCGGCTGTTGACCTTGGCACGCTAGTATTTCTGGGTTCGCAGGCAACTCAGGATGGGTATTTTAATTATGTGAGGCAAGTTTTGTCGGGTTACCAAAACGTATTGGAGCTTCACCGGAGGTTGCGGAACGAATTTCAGTCAACGTTTGGTGCTGATCTCTATCTGAATCAAATGTATGTCTGGGATCAGAAAACTAAAGATTCAAATCAATTGAGCCTCTTGTTTCCTGATTCCGGAATTTACACAGTAAATTTTGATGCGACCTGGGCCTATGCGGGATTGGGGGGGGTGTCACTTTTTGGTCCCTATCCTGAAAAATTTGGCGATGATCCTATGGACACGTTTTGGCTCACGGGCCAAACGAGCACAATCGCCCATGAGTTTGGGCACTCAGTGCATGCCGCCTTTGCCTCTTCCAGCTTTATTCACGACTACAGTTTTGCCAGTAATTATCGGAGGCCCAATCCTTTGCCTAGCAGCTATGCACCTCCCGCCCCCTTTAAGACCCTTGATGAGTTCAAGAAGGCGATGAAGGATACCCCAGCCGAATACCCAAATCCTGTTTATGATGTGGGACATAGTTACGGTCAATATGAAGAATTCGGGACTTCTTTCACCGAAGGCATTGCCAGCACTTTGGGGCAGTTTCTTCTCAGTAAGTGTGGAGCATGGGATGATTATTATCGGCCGTGGGGTGGGGCTATTGGGGGAGTTCAATCGGAATTTGACAGTGACTTTCTCTTGAATGCGTTTAACCCGGATAAGACTTGTGACGGTTCGGACGGCTGCAGCTATCATAATTTTCGCTATCACATGCTCGCTCGGGGAATCAAAGAGGGATCCGATGCCTGGAAAAACCGCCTCTATCAACTCAATGAACTTAGTAAAGTCGTCTATAGCATGGGCGAGACTGCGGTTCGGGTTACCGGCAATAATGAAGCACGCTGGTCACAGTTTGGGTGTGATCTCCTGGAGTCGGATATCAACAATACTTCTGATGAGTTGAACGTCAAGGGGCAATACGTTGCGGATACAACCTATATCGTAGGCGAAATTCTTGATGGAGCCGTCAGTGATATTGATACGCTCATTAATGGATACAAGAGAACCTGGTCTAATACTGGTTTGAAGGAAACGATGAAGATTGGTTTTGCCCCCCTTTTGAAGGCGATGGCAAATTTTGCAAAGGCTAAGCCGGGCGTTGATCTTGATCCTCAAGGTTCCGCCCAGGCTGTCTCGCAGCCTGCAATGGGACATTCCTATAATGTTCTTAGGCTTTCAACCCATTCAAGCCCCCTTTCCCAGCTTTCGTTTGGTAAATACCTCGTAAGCCAAGGTCTGGGAACCTCAGATCAGCTTGCGACTCTTTTGCGCTCGAACTTCATTGATACGGGAGAACTTTATGTTCCAAATTATGTTTCAAATCCAAGTCCGCCTCTAGATCTCACTCATAGCGTGATTAATTCGTATGATGAGGAGATTGATTGGAATTCCAAAAAAACCTTTTTCTACTACTACCTTGAGGGAGTAAGTAACGCAAAGCCACAGCTCAAGGTTCATGCAAGGGGGCCTGTTTATAAGTATTCAAATTGTCGCATTCGGTTTCGATTTACGGATGTTGCGACGGGTACCCAGATTGAAAAAGACATCAAGAAAAATAAAACCGGCGAAGCGGATTGGGCTCAATCTTTGGGAGTGGGGGTCTGGGTTTGGAACGCAAAACAGGTTTGCGATAACGGAAAAGAATCGGAGTTGACTGAGCTCCCAACGTACAAAATTACTTCGGCAGGAAAACCTCAGCATTTGACGGTGAAACATGTTCCTTTTTGCTTTTATTATCTCACGCCTCCGGTCGCCCCTGTTATGGGCACGCCGGTGCAGCTCAAGTTAGAGAGCGATAACGTTGAATTCAGTTTCAATGCTCAGTCCTTTTCTTGCGCTGGGGGGGATCTTGGTTTCGAATTTGAATTTACGGACCCCGTTATGACCGATTTGCCAGTTAATAATGCCAAAACTTTGGTGAAATTAGATCCAGTAAAACCTCCCAATTTGGAATACTCCTTTTGGATCACGGCCTCAGTCAAAAGAAAATTTGTTCGACCGCTTCCTATTCAGATGATGAATTCGAAGGGCAACCAGGCATTGGTTCGAGCCAGGGCCTTTATGATTGACCCTGCTTCCGGAGATAAAGTTTACGGAGATTGGAGTTCTTACTCCGGTGTGACGATTCCGCCATATCAATCCCCCGCGGTTTCCCCAAAGCCCGATTCACGTTTTGATTTTGGGTCGAACAAATTCGGATTCGGTCCATCGCGATTGGATTTGAAGGCGATTGAGGATATTCAGAAGAGACTCATTCCTTGGCCTATTCCGACACCCCTACCCACCGGCGATGGCGGGGATCCTTCGCCCATGGACAGACGAAAGCCCTTTTAGTACGGTATTTGCAAATCACTATCGAGGTTAAGAGTTACTCAAAGGGGATCACCGATGCCAAACCAAGCCGCTCATCACACAGAACTCATTGTTGCCCTGGATTTTCCGCGCCCTGAGCCTGCCTTTCAGCTCGTGAAAGAGCTGGGCGATTTACCTTTGATTTACAAGGTGGGCTCCGAACTTTTCTTGGCAGGCGGTCCTGATTTGGTCAGAGAACTTGTGCATCAAAAGAAGCGAATTTTTCTGGATCTTAAATTCCACGATATTCCAAACACGGTCGCTCGTGCAATCAAGCAAGCGTCTCTTTTGCATGTGGAAATGCTCACGGTTCATCTGGCGGGCGGCAGTCATATGCTCAAATCAGTCGTCAATGAGCTTGCGGAAATCGAATCGATTCGCCCGAAAATTCTGGGCGTAAGTGTGCTCACCTCGTTTGACGATGTGAAGTGGGCTGAGGTCACTAAAGCCCTTTCGGGACATGCTGTAGACGTCATGGATTCTGTTTTGGGGCTCGTGGAGCACGCGGTGGCCTGGGGTGCAGATGGGGTGGTGTGTTCCGCAATCGAACTCAAGCCCATTCGCGAACTGTGCCCCGGTCTCTACACCGTTGTACCCGGAATTCGTCCCCATGGATTTTCGGCGCAGGATCAAGCGAGGGTGATGACCCCTCAAGAGGCGCATCTTGCTGGCGCAAGCGCCATAGTCGTGGGGCGGCCCATCTGTGAGTCAAGGGACCCACGAACAATTACGGAACAAATTTTAAGAGAGAGTGGCCAAAGCGCTTATTTTAATGGATAAGTGTTTCCAATAAAAGCAGAGGAGTAGAACCGTGAGCGTCAGAATCCGAAATCCCCATAGCCTTTTGGCTGTATTGAATACGCGTCCTAAAGATGTCCAGAAAATCCAAATTTCCCGCGGAATGGACAAAAGCGGTAACCCCGATGATCCCTGGCAGCAGGTTCTGAAGCTTGCGCGTGATCATAAAATCCAGGTGGCAACGAAAGCTCCCGAAGCTCCACATGGCGGGTTTTCGGCCTCAGATGAGGGTGGAAGAGAGGGCGGCGCAGAAGGAACGGTTAAGGAAAAGGACTCGATCCCCATGGAGCTGCTGTTTTCGGGCGCTTCGGAAAAAAAGGGCGGTCGTGGACTTTGGCTTGCGCTGGATTGTCTCCAAGATCCGCACAATGTCGGCGCGATTTTTCGAGCGGCCGGATTTTTTGGGGTCCAGGGAATTTTGCTTACGCAAGAGCGTTCGGCGCCGATTTCTCCCACGGTTTATGATGTCGCCTCGGGTGGTGTCGAAGTCGTTCCGTTTTCGCTGCAAACGAATCTACAGCAAGCGCTTCAGTTTGCGAAGGATCAAGGCATCTGGGTTTTGGGAACTTCAGAGCATGCCAAAGAGGGGCTTGAGACGGTAAAGCCTGATCGCCCATGGCTTCTCGTGCTTGGGAACGAAGAAAAGGGAATGCGCCGTTTAACCCAGGAATCATGCGATGTTTTGTGTGGAATTCAGCCTAAAGGTTCTGTGACTTCGCTAAATGTTTCGGTGGCGGCCGGGGTGTTGATGTCGCATTTGACGAAGTAGATTTAGCTCTTCACCGCTAAAACATCCCCCATCGGGATTGGCCAAAGTAGCCCATTTTCAGCTCGAAAAACCACAAACTCGCCCGCAGGAATTCGCAGCAAATTAATGACCACACCCAGAATCTGCCGCGTTCTTCGGGAAGAATCGTGGAACTCGATACAAATCCGCTTTCGTTGAACAGTGTATTGAGGCAACGCTAACTCGACGTCTTTCAAAGGCTCCCCCAACGGAACTTGTCTAAAAATCCGACTGAGCGCTGCGGTAATTTTGAGACTCCCACGCTCACCTTTTTTGGAAAAATTACCTTGAACACTCTGACCTTGCACCCCTGAGGGACCGTGTTTTTTTTGCGTGGCTTGAATTTCATCGCCGCAGCTTTCGATCGCAAGCCACTCAGCTACTAATTGTGCGTCAGCCTCCGGATGAAACTGGAACCCATAGGCAAAATCACCTATTTTATAGGCCTGTCGCTCACACAAGCGTGAGTGCGCGAGTAACTCGGCACCCCCTGGGAGATGAAACGTGTCTTGATGCCAATGATAAACAATCGGATGCCCACCTGCGGCTCCCATCACGGGATCCTCTAATCCTCGTGCATTCGGAGTGACGGGAAACCATCCTACTTCCGCGTGAGGATTCTGTTCAACAACGGCCCCCAAAGCTTTCGCTAAAAGTTGACCCCCGAGGCAAATTCCGACGACGGGAAGTTCTTTTTCAGTACATTTTCGAAGGAGCAGGCACTCCGACGGAATCCACGGGTGCTGCATTTCATCGTTTGCCCCCATGGGCCCCCTAATGAAATCAGTCCCGAAATTTCCCCTACAGGCGGATACGATTCTCCATGGTAGGGATGAATGAGGAGCGTTTGGATGCCTTGCGCTTCCAGGGCGCGACGAATAACGGCGGGGTGCTCGTGAAGTGCGTGTTGAACGATGAGTACGGGTTTTCTTCTCTCAATTTGGGGCATGCTCAAAACTTGAAGAGAGTGCTCACCCCGATTGCCGGAGAGAGGGTTGAAGGTGAAATATCCGCTTTGCCATCTCTAAATTGTCTCGTGGGCGAGCATGGCCGTCAATCGCTGAGTCAGTTTCCGCTGTGTGTCGTAGATCCCCCGGCGTACTTTGAATCTTTTTGTGCTGTTCTGGTACCTACGCGGCAAACTCTTGTTGACTTTCTTTCGAAATAATGGAAATTTTCGTACCTTGGAGCTGGCAAAAGCTTTTTGGGGTTCGTTTGTCTAAAAAAACCTAGCCAAGGTTTTAAGGGCTAAACGACGTGTTAGTTGTTTTGCGTGAATTTGGGCTGGAGTAGCTCAGTTGGTAGAGCAGCGGTTTTGTAAACCGCAGGTCGCGGGTTCGAATCCCTTCTCCAGCTCCATTAACGCAAGAAGACTGCAGCAAAAAGCTGTATTCCAGCTTGCAAAGCGAGATTTATTTCGCAGTTGAAATTTATTGGAGAGATACCCAAGCGGCCAAAGGGACCAGACTGTAAATCTGGCGGCGTTAGCCTTCGAAGGTTCGATTCCTTCTCTCTCCACCACTTTTAAACTGTGTTTTTTGGGCGGGAGTAGCTCAGTTGGCTAGAGCATCAGCCTTCCAAGCTGAGGGTCGCGGGTTCGAATCCCGTCTCCCGCTCCAAATTTTAGCCAGAAATGGCTGTAGATTTCGAAAAAAAAGATTTATTCAAAAAAAAGCTGAAAATTGGTGTGAAACTGTGTAAACACCTTCTTCCAGTTATTTTTGGAATTTTAGCTCTTAGGGTGAAGAATGCTCTTGTAGCTCAGTTGGCCAGAGCACTCCCTTGGTAAGGGAGAGGTCATGGGTTCGAATCCCATCAAG
>CAIRTR010000084.1 GCA_903881565.1 Oligoflexia bacterium
CCTGCTTTAGCGAGGAGCAACTCGACAATACCGTACTAATTGAAAATCCAAAAACGGGCGAAAAACTTAGAGCGCAAATTGACTTCAAGTCGGCAAAGATCATGTCCGAGCAAGAAAAAGAAGCTGAAATCTCTATTCAGCCTTATTTGCTGCAGGTTTTTCAACGGCATCACCCGCAGCAGGCGCCGAAGCAGCCGGAATTAGACTTCGTGCATCGAGCTTTGAGCAGCGTTTAGTGATAAATTCCAAAAGAGATTTATCATCTGGATAACGAAATACAATACTCTCGCCATTGCGCTTGAAGAGTTCGGGATTGCCAACGCTGCAGGTAAGGCCCGCGGGGTCGCGAAAAACACACGAGCGTTTCGAATCCCCAATGGGAGCTTCGCCTGAGCGCCATCCACAATCCATGAGAAGGCCCTTGTATTTAGGAATCTCAAAACCGCCTTGATTATCCAAACTGACCTCGCTGGCTTCTTTGAATTCGCCGCCAGAAAAGCTCAGCGGGCGCCCCGTAGTCCCTGAAAATCTCCAAAGATCTCCTGAGGGTGTGCGTACCGCAATCGACTCATCTGCGAATACTTCAAAAGTAGGCAACCCTTTTCGGGGAAACAAATAGAAAACACGGGCCCCCGTCGACTTAGAGTTCTTCTTGCTGCCGTTCATACTGGTAAAAGCCATGATTTGACCATCACTTTGAAAAGCAAAATTGCGATCCCCCTTCGCTCCCGGAGGCGTGTCGTCGGCATGAACTTCAAGGCTGCACTCTTTGGTGGTGTTCCAAAAATAGAGGATCTGAACCGTAACTTTGTCCGTGCCACCCACGTTATCTTTGCAGCCTACTTGTTCATCTGGAGGCGCGGCGCTTGAGGCAATACCTACGTGAAGGCCGAAGCAAAAACTGATACTGAAAAGAAGTGCCCTGAACATGGTGACTTATCGGCAAAAGCTTGACTCAAGTTTAGTAAATAATGCTTTTCCGGCGATTAAACCAACCTGTTTTTCGATCAAAACAGCCTTGATTTCATCCAAAACGCTCGGGTCTTCGATAGTCGAAGGCATGGTGTACTCCTCCGCGTCTGCGATTTTTCGCAAGGTCGCCCGGAGAATTTTACCCGAACGAGTTTTCGGAAGGCGCTTCACCACGAGCGCCCTTTTAAATGAGGCGACAGCCCCGATCTGATTGCGAATCGTCGCGACCAATTCTCTTTCAAGTTCATCCTCGGCAATCTTGACACCTTCTTTAAGAACGACAAGCGCGATCGGCACTTGGCCCTTGAGCTCTTCTTGGATTCCGAACACGGCACATTCTGCGATGGCTGGATTTTGGGTGATCATCTCTTCCATCTCCGCAGTCGAAAGGCGATGTCCTGCCACATTGATCACATCATCAATACGCCCAAGCAAAAAGACGTAGCCCTCCTCATCAATCATTCCGCCGTCTCCTGAAACATAGTAGCCAGGAAAAGTCTCGAGATAACCCTTTATGAAACGATCATTATTGTTCCATAACGTCGGCAGACACCCGGGAGGGAGCGGCAACTTCAGCGCCACCGATCCCTCTTTGCCCGCGGGAACATCACGACCTGCTTCATCAAGGACGTGAACATTAAAACCACACACGGGCCTCGTGGCGGACCCTGGCTTCGCGGGCATGGGCTCCAATCCCAGCATGTTTGCGACAATGGGCCAGCCTGTTTCGGTCTGCCACCAATTATCGACCACGGGGACATTGAGAAGGTCTTTGGCCCAGGAATAAGTGGAGGTATCCAAGCGCTCTCCCGCCACAAACAGGGCCTTGAGACTGGAAAGATTCTTCTCCTTGATGTGAGTGCCGTAGGGATCTTCTTTGCGAATCGCCCTGAGTGCCGTGGGTGCGCAAAACAACGTCTTAACCTGATGTTCCGCAACCACGCGCCAGAACGCGCCAGGATCCGGAGTTTTTACGGGCTTTCCTTCGTAAAGAACCGTGGTGCAACCTTGAAGCAACGGGCCGTAAACAATGTACGAGTGCCCTACGACCCAACCCACATCGGAGGCGGCCCAAAAAACATCGCCCGGGTGCATGTCGTAGACCGCGCCCATGCTGTACTTCAGCGCCACGGCATGACCGCCGTTATCGCGGATGATTCCCTTGGGTTTCCCTGTGGTTCCTGATGTGTAGAGAATATACAAGGGGTCCCACGCATTGACGGGTACGGGATCCGCGGGAACAGCGTGGCGCAAACACTCATCCCAATCCAGATCCCGCCCGACAGGCGCCTGGGGATCTGTGTTCATCGGGGCTTTCAAAAATTCACGTTGATAAACGATCACATGTTCAGGTTTGTGGCGGGACTCTTGAATCGCCTTATCGACAAGCGGTTTGTAATGAATCAATTGACTGACCTCGATCCCACAAGACGCCGTGAGAATCACTTTAGGTTCGGCGTCTTCTAAGCGAAGCGCTAGCTCATGGGGCGCAAATCCGCCAAAAACCACGGAGTGAACCGCGCCAATTCGCGCACACGCAAGCATCGCAACCACGGCGCGCGGAATCATCGGCATATAAATCACCACGCGATCCCCTTTTCGAACGCCCAAGTTCTTCAGGACGCCCGCGAGGAGTGCGACTTGATCGCGCAGTTCGCTATAAGTGAAAGTCTTTTGATGTTGGGTCACCGGCGAATCATAGATCAGCGCGAGTTGATCGCCGCGGCCATCGGCCACATGAATGTCTAAAGCGAGTGCGCAGGTATTGAGCATGCCCCCTTCAAACCAGCGGGGGTGGCCTTTGGCGTCTTTGCTCAGGATCTTCGACGGTTTCTTGATCCAATGAAGCTGCTCCGCTTGCCTTGCCCAGAAGATCTCCGGGTGTTCAATGGATTGTTGATATTGGGCGTTGTAATTCGATGCCGTTTCTTTCGTCCGTGATTTGCTCTGGGTCATAAGAAGAGAATAAGTCCAAAATCCTAAAAAATGAAGAAGGTTTGCGAAATAAGAACTCGGTCCGGCTCGTGCCCGTTTTTGGGCCAAAATCCCCAATAGTTTAAGAAAAAACGGAGTACCGATTATATTTTTTATACTCAACAAAACGAGAGGCTAGCTGCCGATTAAACTGACGTGATTTAATTATTCAGCCCCAGGCGTGGTAAAATCGGAGGGCGACCCCATAATTTGAAAGCATGAATCTACGAAAGGAATCTTGCTATGTCGAAACAAAAGGAACGGAATCTTGTCATTTTCGCCTCTTCTTTAGGCACGGTTTTTGAGTGGTATGACTTCTACCTTTATGGGACTCTCGCCGTGTTCTTTGGTTCTTTGTTCTTTCCAAAGGGCAATGATACCGCAGCCTTTTTAGCGAGCTTGGCCACGTTTGGTGCCGGCTTCGCCGTGCGTCCCTTCGGGGCGCTGGTCTTCGGGCGCCTGGGCGATATGATCGGCCGGAAGTACACCTTCATGGTCACCATTATCGTCATGGGTGCCTCAACGGCCCTTGTCGGAGTTTTGCCGACCTACGAACAAATTGGTATTTGGGCCCCCGTATTGCTGGTGAGTCTGCGTCTGGCTCAAGGACTAGCCTTGGGCGGTGAGTATGGCGGCGCCGCAACTTACGTGGCCGAACATGCACCCAAAGAACATCGCGGGCGGGACACTAGTTGGATTCAAACGACTGCCACGCTTGGATTTTTTCTTTCGCTGGCCGTGATTTTAGCCTGTCGAATTGGGATTGGTGAGGTCGGCTTTAAACAATGGGGCTGGCGAATTCCCTTCCTGGTATCGGTCATCCTTCTCGGCGTCTCTGTTTATATCCGACTTAAATTGCGAGAGTCGCCGGTTTTCATGGAGCTGAAAGCGCAAGGGAAGACCTCGAAAGCACCGCTAAAAGAGAGCTTTGGAAACTCCAAAAACCTGAAGTTCGTGTTGCTCGCACTTTTTGGCGTTACCGCAGGGCAAGGCGTGGTCTGGTACACCGGCCAGTTCTATGCGCTGTTCTTTTTGCAAAATACGCTGAAGGTTGATTTCCAAACCGCCTACCTTTTAATCGCGGTTGCCTTGTTGATTGGCACGCCCTTGTTCATTTTCTTCGGTACCCTTTCAGACCGTATCGGAAGAAAAAGGATTATGATGGCGGGCTGTCTGCTGGCCGCCCTGACGACTATTTCCTTATTTAAACAGCTGACGCATTTTGCGAATCCGGCCTTGGAAACTGCGACAATGAATGCTCCTGTCGGAATCCAGTATTCTGAGTGCGACAAAGCGTGCTCGAGTCTCAGGGAGTTCTTCAATAAGCGAGGAATTCCGTACGTTACGAAAAAAGAAGCGGGACTCGCCCTGGGGGCCACCATTGGGACGCAGGTGCTCAATGGATTTGACGCCGCTTCGTACGAGGCTGCAATAAAAGCTGCGGGCTACCCGGAAAAAGCCGATCCAAATCAGATCAATCACGTGGGTGTCATTGGCGTTCTGGCGGTGCTGATGCTGTACGTGACCATGGTCTATGGCCCTATTGCCGCCTACCTCGTCGAATTGTTCCCAACGAAGATTCGGTACACTTCGATGTCGCTGCCATACCATCTCGGTAATGGGTGGTTCGGAGGCTTCTTGCCGCTTATTGCCGCGTCACTCGTCGTTGAAACCGGGAACATCTACGCCGGTTTGTATTACCCTCTGGTTGTCGCTCTCATGTCCTTTGTCATAGGTGGATTGTTCCTGCATGAAACCAAAGACCGAGACCTGCAGGACGATGAGGACGAGAAGGTAAAAAAGACCGGCTAGAGCGTCAGCATAGCAGGCCGGGTCGAAAGCAAAGAGAGATCGCACGAGCGTAGAACAGGTGGTGCTTTATGGACGAACACAAAAAAAAAGGGAGCAGTCCCGGCGACTCCCAGTGCCTCGTCTATAAGCCCACCGCCTCGGTCATTGAAGGTGCGACCTTGAAAGAGTACGAGGTTTTGTATCAGAGGTCCATTTCAGATCGGCTCGGTTTTTGGGCTGAAGAAGCCCAAAAACTCGAGTGGTTCAAAGGCTGGGATCGAGTGCTTGACGACTCCAACAAGCCATTTTTCAAGTGGTTTGTGGGAGGTAAAACCAACATCGTCCTGAATGCCATCGATCGGCATGTGCTTACCTGGAGACGCAACAAACTTGCTCTTATTTGGGAAGCTGAGACGGGCGAGAGCAGAACCTATTCCTATCATGCGCTGAATCGAGAGGTATGTAAGTTTGCCAATATCTTGAAAAGCATGGGAGTCAAAAAGGGCGAAGTCGTCACCCTCTATTTGCCCCAGATTCCTGAATTGACTATCGCAATGCTGGCATGTGCAAAAATCGGAGCGGTTCATTCGGTTGTGTTTGGAGGATTTAGCGTCGAAGCACTTGCCACCCGGATTCGCGATGCAAGTAGCCGCGTGGTGGTCACCGCCGACGGTGGATTTCGGAGGGGAAAAACCTTCGAACTCAAGTCCATAGTCAATGAGGCGCTCAAAGACTCGCCCACAGTTGAGGTTTGCATCACCGTCAAAAGAACTGGGCAGCCGGTGAGTATGGAGGCTGACCGAGATTTCTGGCTGCACGAATTGATGGCGCTGCCCATTGCCTCTATGAAGTGCGAAACCGAGGTGATGGATGCAGAGGACCCCCTTTTCATTCTTTACACCTCGGGAACCACAGGAAAGCCCAAGGGACTTTTGCATACTCATGGAGGCTACTCCGTCTATACCGCCACAACCCTCAAGTACGTTTTCGATTTAAAAGAAGAAGATCGTTATTGGTGTACCGCTGATCCGGGCTGGATCACCGGGCACAGCTATCTGGTTTACGGCCCGCTCATTAATGGCGCCACCCAAGTGATGTACGAAGGCGCTCCAAATCACCCTTATCCTAATCGCTGGTGGCAGATCATTGAAAAGTACGGAGTCACTATTCTTTACACGTCTCCTACTGCGATTCGCGGGCTGATGCGCTTCGGAGAACAATGGCCCAAACGCCATGACTTGAGCTCGCTGCGACTGCTGGGCTCAGTGGGTGAACCGATTAACCCAGAAGCCTGGCGTTGGTATCACCGTGTGATTGGTGGAGAACGTTGTCCGATCATGGATACTTGGTGGCAAACTGAAACGGGAGGCTTCGTCATTACGCCGTTGCCAATTTCTCCCCTAAAACCAGGCTCCGCCACGCGTCCGTTTTTCGGTCATGAAGTGGCGGTAGTTGACGACCAGGGCGCCCAGGTTCCTGTAGGCAGCGAGGGGAATCTCGTTTTAAAAGCACCTTGGCCAGGGATGGCCCGAACTATTTGGGGCGACCCAGAACGCTACAAAGAAACTTACTGGAAAACCTATGAGAAGCAGGGTTGGTATAAAGCAGGTGACTCGGCTCGCATGGATGAGGACGGCTACTTCTGGATTATCGGGAGAACAGATGATGTGATCAAAGTGAGTGGACACCGCTTGGGTACCGCCGAAATTGAAAGCGCGCTGGTCAGTCATGCGGATGTCGCTGAAGCCGCTGTCATCGGAGTTCCTCATGAACTCAAGGGCCACGCGATTCATTGTTTCGTCCTCCTTAAGCATGGCAGGACCGGCGGCAAAGAGCTCGAAGAACAGCTCAAGGAGCATGTGTCTCATCAAATGGGATCATTGGCACGGCCCGAGAAAATTGAATTCATGAGTGTGTTGCCTAAGACCCGAAGTGGTAAAATCATGCGACGAGTGTTGCGTGCTCGGGCTTTAGGGCAGGATGTTGGAGATACGTCAACCCTAGAAGAGTAGGAGGGCTCTCTTCCATGCGGGTCGCACTGTTGGCCGACATTCATTCGAATCGAGAGGCGCTCGACGCTTGCCTTCTTCATGCGCACGATCAGCGTGTCGAGCAATTTGTTTTTTTGGGTGATTTGGTGGGATACGGAGCCGATCCGACGTATGTGGTTGAGAAGGTAATGGCGTTAGTGCGCAAAGGCGCGATCGCGGTTATGGGCAATCACGACGCGGCAATCAATGCGGAGGCGCCCTTAGGGATGAAGGGTGATGCCGCGATTGCGATTGAATGGACAAGACAACAGCTTGGGGAAGCACACAGGGCTTTTCTGAGAGGACTGCCGCTGATCGCGAGACACCCGGTTTCATTTTTTTCCCATGCGAGTCCTTGGGCCCCACTAGAATGGGGCTATGTGTCCACACCTCATGATGCCCAGCGGAGCTTTTCTTCAATCGACTCGCCCTTGATTTGTTGTGGCCATGTCCATGTGCAAAGGCTCTATCACCAAGCGGACCAAGCGACGGTAGGTCAGTTCGATCCTACCGAGGAAATGCCGATTCACTTGAGTGCGCAAAGGCGATGGCTTGTATTGCCTGGCTCTGTCGGGCGCCCGCGCGATCATCGCCCTGCTTCGTGCTATGCGGTTTTTGATGACCGCACTCGTGACCTTACCTATTTTCGCATCCCCTATGAGCATTTCTCAGCCTCCGAGAAAATTCGCGCCGCGGGATTGCCTGAAAGCATCAGCAATGGCATCCTTTATGGGACGTAACAATAAAGGAAATGCCAAATGTCAGGCCCTTTGAGAACTGGAAAAATCATCGACGGTTTTGAACTTGAAAAACGAATCCAAGCGGGAGGCATGGGTGCTCTTTGGGGAGTGCGCCATCCTCAATACAAGATTCCCCTGATCATGAAGTTTCCCCTTATTCGCTACGGCGACGACTCGACTGCCATTGTCGGCTTTGAAGTCGAGCAGATGATCCTCTCAAAACTCTCGGGTCCGCATGTGCCCAAATTCATAGCCGCGCGGGATTTTTCTGATCGGCCCTACCTGGTCATGGAGCGTATTACGGGGGGGGCACTTCTTGATCAGTTAGGCAAGGCGCCCTTAAGCGTGGAGGAGGTGCTTTCCATTGGGGCGCGGGTTGCGTGGGCGATTCATTCCCTCCACAAGCAAGATGTCATTCATCTTGATATCAAGCCGAGTAATATTATGTTCCGGGAAAGTGGCGAGGCCGTGCTGATTGATTTTGGTTTTGCGCACCACAACCGACTTCCTGATTTGCTCGCCGAGGAGTTCTCCATTCCTATGGGAACTCGAACTTACATTTCGCCTGAGCAGATCATGAGAATCAGGACGGAGCCGAAGAGTGATCTTTTCGCTCTGGGCATTCTGCTCTATCACTTGATCACCGGAAAACGTCCCTTTAATGATCCCACAACCGAGCATGGCATGCGCCGCCGACTCTACATGGATCCTCTCCCGCCGCGGGCGCGCAATCCCAAATGCCCCGCGTACCTTCAGGAGCTGATTTTGAAGTGCCTGGAGGTCGAGCCGAAAAATCGCCCTGAAACGGCTGCGGAAGTGGGATTTTTGCTGCAGAACCCCGCGCAAGTGGTCTTGACCTCACGATCCACTAAGCTCACTCGAGATCCTTTCTTGAAAAGAGCAAAACGATGGATCAGGTCGTTGGGTGAGAATTCTCCGGAATTCCCAAAACAAGGGAAAAGTAAAGATCATGCTCCGATTGTCGTGGTTGCCGTTGACTTATCTGCAAAGGGCCAGCCCATCACTGAGAAGTTAAAAGAGATTGCGCACCAAACGTTACAAACGCTTCCCGGTGCCAGACTTGCCTGTGTCAGTGTTTTAAAAGTGCGGCATTTAGCGATCGATACTCCGGTGGATCGAAAAGGCCGGAATCTCCATGTCGTTCAGCTGGGACAGCTGAAGCATTGGGCCTCGCAACTTGATTGGCCTGCCGAAAGAATTACTTACCATGTTCTTGTCGCGCCTGACCCGGCCAAGGCCCTGCTCGATTACGCGCGCACGAACCATGTCGATCATATCGTGATGGGTGCGCGAGGAAGTTCAGCCATTCGCCGCTATCTGGGCAGCGTCTCTGCCAAGGTCGTTGCGCAAGCCCTCTGCACCGTGACGGTGATTCGACTAGGGCAAAAGTAGGATGCGTTATCAGGGGCCGCGTGTCTTCGAGGCGATGTCACTTCAGGTTTTGGATTATTTGATTCTCGGCGTCCGCAAATTTCTTAAGCGCGTTTGTCAGGGCCTCATCCGCTTTAGTCATCCGGTCCAGGAAGAGCTGCATTTTGAGCTGTTGTTCTGCGCCTAGTTCGGCGAGTGAGGAAGTTTCATCCGCCAATGCGTCGATGACCGTGTCCAGCTGGGCGAAGCTGCCTGCGTTGCTCGAATATGAAGCTCGGCTTGAAACCAACACCGCAATCGCGCGCTGCAGGTTCGGAAAGGCTTGGAGTGTGGAAGCCGTCTTCAGTAATTCCCGCGCCGCCTGGTCTCTGGCTGCAATGGCTTGGGCGACTGACCAGCGGACTTGGGGAAGCAGTACGTGAGTGTCACGTTTAATTGTTGGATAACTGATCCAGAGTTTGCATGCGAGCATTTGGAAGGCGGGCAGATTGAAAATTGAAGTATCCACTCGGACCCGGGTCCGTGAAGCGAATTGCGCGGAGGCGCGGAGGAGTTCTGCGGTCCCCGTTTCGGTGGCGATCTCTTGGTCGGAGGTTAGGTTCCGGAGGGCGAGGGTCGCCTTGTATTTACCGCTTGGGCAGTGGAGTTCGCTAGTGAGCTCTCCCGCCGCTGCAACTTCAAGTGTGATCTCAGCTGGAGCCGGAGTCCCATCGGCGCTCCCGACAGGTCGGATCTCGTGAATGGCGGTCGTGATCGTAAGCGGGGCATTTGGGTTTTCCGGCATGGCATCCCAGGCGGCTTTTAGTGCGACCTCGAGCGTGTCGAGTTCTTCTTTGAGCTTCGTGGCGGCATCTCGTAACTTGGTCCTCGCCTCCCGGTCGGATTCCATTTCGGCGAGCATGTCGCGCATATCCTCGCGAGCCTCTTCCGCGATGAGCATGAACATCATCATGACGGCGTCCTCAATGGACATCTTTGAAAAATCGATGCCGGCCATCTTTTGGTTTAGGAACTCGATGGCGGCGGAAACGCGCGCATAATGGATCAGTACCGGGTGATCCACGGAGGCAGGCGCAAAATCGGTGGTCAACGACTCAAATTTTCCCTGAAGTTGTTGAAGCGAGAAGATGGATGCCGCAACCGCGTAAGTCGGAATCTTGCTCGGGTAATTGCGGGGGCAGCCCGAGGTCGCGAGGAGTAGGGAGAACAGAAGCACCATCGAAAATAGACTGGTTTTCATAAACCAGGGTAGTTAGCATGTTCTCAGTTCGCGGTCCAGGCGCCTTTGAGTTCCGAGCATTGTCGCGCGCCAGAGGTCACGCCGCCTGGAAACTCGGCATAGTAATGATAGGTCGACTCGTAGGAGTTTCCGCAATATACGAGGCAACTTCCGACTAGATCCGCCACCGGGCAGGCCGATGCGGAGAAGGTCGCCCCACTCCCTTTGCAGGTGGACTCGATTTGACTCGCGGTCAAATAGGCGGAACCCGTGAAGTCGTTACAAAAGCCGGTCCCGGTGCAACTCCCCACGACCGCGCGACTCGTACTCGTGCAGCTTTTCGGACTTGATCCACACCCGCTGGTACCCAAACCCAAGAATCCGGACACGGCGAGGGCAACCCCCGCGATTGCAAACGTCCCGAACCCCGCAGCCCAATCCCGCATTTTCTTCTCTTCTGAGTTATTCATCATCCTAAGCTGGTACCTGTTTTTTTCCGCGGGGTCAAATTCTGGAGCCGTGCCTGGATGTCACCGTTAAGCGCAACGCCGTGCCCGGGACACAATGTCGCGATGAGGGGGAGCTGGCGCAGAAAATCTTGCACAGCCCGATGGCAGCTTTCGGCATCCAAACTAAATCCCGGTTCCGCGAGCCGAAGCTCCATGGCTTTGCTTGGGTGCCGCAGGCGCGAGCCGATCACATGGCTCAAAGCATCCCCGACCAAAATGGCATCGCCACTGAAAAGGGTGGCGCTGGGTTCGTGTAAAAGCATGACTGAGCCTTCGGTGTGGCCGAGCACCGGAACGACTCGAAAACCCCATTGCCAGTCCCCCTCCTTAAATGCATCATCGACTTCGCACGCTGATGGAGCACGGTCTTCAAAGGCACAAAGCCAACGCTCGTAAAAGGGGCGCACCCCTTTGCGCTTTGGGGATTTGGAGTCGCGCAGCAGGGAAGGGGGATTCGCCCGACCCATCAGAATCTCGGCATCTTTTGCATGACAGATGATGGGTGCGCCAAAGCGTTTGCCCAGAAACGCCGCGTTTCCGGCGTGGTCGCTATGACGGTGGGTCAGCAGGATTGCCGTGAGATCGCCCGGATGTCGAATTCCTCTGAACCAAAGCTGACTTACGAGGGAGAGACGTTCGAGGCGGTGGCCGGTATCAATGAGAAACTTCCGGCCGGATAAATCCTCTAAAAGCCAGATGTTGGAGATCTGAGTACGGACTTGGCTCAAGTGAGGAGCGATTTTTTTCACACCCTATTCACATCATATTTGAGCGTGAATGTATACTGTGGTACACGCGGCAACATGATCATCAAGGCAGCATTCACGGCGGTATTTTTGTTTTCGGTTGCAAACGCTCTTGCCGTTGAGGCGTTGCCGGATCTTACGCCCATAACCAGGCCCACGCCGATCCCAGTCGATCCCTGCCTTCGCGGCGGCACGATGACCTATTGGGTAAGGGCACGCGCCAAGCCCGGGGATGGTTCACAGAAAATGCCGTTCCCCACAATTCAGCAAGCCCTCGCCGTCGCCGACCAAAACCTCGCCTGCAACCTCGATATTCACGTTTCGGTGGGCACCTACTCGGGCAACCTCAATATCTCGCGCAACACCCGGATTCTTGGCGAAGGGGCCAGCGCCCCTGTACTGACGGGATCGATTCTCAACTCAAAAGGGCAAACCCTCGTCATCCATTTTTTCAACATAGCAGGCGCCGCCGACATTGCACTTAGCCAATCCGGGGGAACCCTCGAACTCAGGCAAGTAACCGTTTCGCAGACTCGTCGGCGATCGCCCGGACCGGAGGCCGGCACGGCCGTCATGATCAAAGGAGGCGCTCAAGTGGTCATCGAGCAAGGGCAGTTGACCGAAAACGAGGGGCAGGCACTTTGGATTTCTGATCCGGGCACACGCGTGCTGACAAATGGCCTTCGGGTTGAAAAAAACAAAGTGAATCCGGCGGCGCTGGCCGCGGCCGCCTCGTCAGACTTTTCGCATTCGGCGGCCATTGAGGTAACGAATGATGCCACTCTTCTCGCCCAAAACTTCAGCGTGACTGACAATGAATTTATTGGCGTCCTTCTGCACCAAAGGGCCCGCGCACACTTTCGACAGGGCACCGTGAGCGGCACCCTCGACTTCGCCAACTCGTCAGGCATACGAGGCGGAAACAATTTTCAGATCATGTCCAAAGCGGCGCTGGAACTTCACGGGTTTGTGAGCGAGCGCGCGCAGGGCTTCGGGGTGATTGTTCAAGACGGCTACCTCACGGCCTCAACCGGGCAGATTAACAACAACGTGGATGGCATCGCCTTCATGCCACCGCTCCCGCAAGCGAATTATGACATCGGTGAATGCTTCGCAGAGGATATTAGTTTTCAGGGAAATGGGGTCGTCAACGGCGGCGCGATCGTGCCACTTCCCTCGGTCTGTAACATGTCCCCACCGCCTCCCCAGTGCAGCCAACCGCCAAACTGTGCCTTCGTGCCTTGGAGTCTATGACCGGGGGAAGCGGTATCAGATAGAAACTGCAGTCTCAGCGCTGATAAACACCCCCCGTTAAAGTGGGCCGTTTCAAGGCACTAGGTCTGCAGCATTTGAAAACCGCACGGCATCTGAGGTACGAGACGGAACGCCTTGCATCGTTAGGAGAAGCCATTAGGGAATATGGATACGAGAGGTTAGTGAATGAAATATTCAAACAAAGCAAAAGCGGTTTAGAAACCGTGAGAAACTACGCTGTCCTTGATCTGGGTTTTGATATCAAGAACCAGGAGGGCACCACCTCACGGGCCGGCATGGTCTTGAGGCAAGCCCATGAGCGAAGTTCAGGCGCTTATTCCCTTATCGACAATGAACGGGCACTAAAAATCGAGAAGCTTCTTCGACGCTACGGAGTCACTTCTGCAGGCGCGCACCGAAACAAGTGGCCGTATGAATGGTTGAACATTCAGGGCACAAAGGATGGAGCGGTCATGACCACTGAAGAGGTTATGAAATTACAGCCCGAGCCCGCACTTCGAGTCCCGCTGAAGGTCTGGGGCACAAGTGTTAGCGGCACAATAGACCCGGCTTTCGACAACCCGTGGATTTGGTCTCACGAATTGGCAGAGAGCCTCCGCCGTGGAAAACATGCGGGCAGGGTGTCTTGCAAATGAGCTCCATACCCTGACACATTGATGTTCCTGTTTCAGGTTGGAAAGGGGGTGTACCTCATCAGGGTGCGCATGTGCGGCTGCAGCGCCCCCATGAAGAGTGTCGGTTTACCGGCCCACTCATTGCGATCCGAGGGGAAATAAAGAGGGCTAAAATAAAAAAGAGTAAAAGAGTTTTCGAAGTCAGACTTTAAGCCCCTGGCATTGCCGGCTTGCGCGAATCTTGAAAAGCCTTTAACCTTGATTGATCAACCGAGGTTTTTTGAGGTTCTTTTTTTTATGAATTTCCGCTTTGTATCCGCTAAAAGAAGTTTCCCTTTTCTCATTCCGCTGGCGATTGGAGCAATCCTGGCATTTGGAATTCTAGCGGCCCAAACTTTTCAAACCTGGCATTCTGCACAAGGGTTTCGTACTTCCGTCAGTTATTTTCGCTCTACCTCCGAATTGATCCACGAGCTTCAACGCGAGCGAGGAAAATCATCTGTTTATCTGAGTGGTGGAATTTCCAGGGAAGAGCTTGAGGGACAGCGCAGACTTGTCAACAAGAAGGTGGACTCTTTGGTCTTGCTGCTCCCCGAGGTGCACAGAGACGTTTCGGAGAGCACCACAAAAATATTAAGTGAGCATGTGGATGTCAGAACGTACGTCACTGCCCGTGGGAAAGTTTCCGAATCCATTCTTCAATACTCAAAGCTGATCGATAGACTGATTGCGCTGCAAGTGCGCTGCTCCCAGGCGCATTCGTGGAACGGACGTGAAGCCCAGCTCGTCAGCCAAAGTGTATTTGAATCCGTTAAGGAAAATATGGGTAAAATCCGGGCGATCGCAAGTTCCGCGCTCGCGGGACATCAATCCATAAGCCGCGCAGATCAGCATCAGTTGGAACTGTTTCGCAGTGGAGTCATCGTAACGCTCAACTCGCCAGGCCTTCTTGTCTCGACTGAAGTGAGAAAACGGATCGATCATATTCTTTCGTCATCCAGTTGGCGTGCCACTGAGCGTGTTTTAGATCAGATCCAGGTGGGAGCCGTTGTAGAAACAGGCGATAATGAGTTTTTTACAACGATAACGGCCACGATTGACGCTATTTTTTCCGAGATCACCGCTGAGACAGCACGGATCGATACCGAAGCAAAATCCAGTTATTTGTATTTCAGCACGATTTTCTGGATCGCTATCCTGGTGATAGGGGCCGTGCTGATTTTACTCTTTGCCTTGATTATCTCGAGTCTTCGGCACGCTACAGCCACACGGGCGCATCTTTTTCAGACCTCGAAGTTATCCACATTAGGGGAGATGGCCGCGGGGATGGCTCATGAGTTGAATCAGCCCCTCGCGGGTATCTCGCTCGGGGTACAGACGATCCAGAAACTAAAGGCCCGCAATCTCTTAACCGACGAGGAGCTTGCCGGTTCGATCAAAAGTATTCAAGCATCGATCGAGCGCTGCACCAGACTGGTCGATCATGTTCGCAGATTCGCCAGACAGGACAAAACGCTCCATTTTAGTCCGCTCAGTATCAACGATACCATTGATTCTGCACTCATGCTTATTGGGCAACAGCTCAAGGGGCGGGGCATCGAGGTCGCGAAAGATTTGAGTGCGACGCTCCCACTGGTCAATGGCGAGCCTTATCAGCTGGAGCAGGTCTGGCTTAATATTCTGTCAAACGCAGGAGACGCGCTTGATTTGATGGAAGAGACGGGCAAACAGGACAACGTGCTCTTTAATAAGAAGCTTTCGGTCAGCGCAAAGCGCGATGGTGAGGATGTCCATTGTTTACCAAATTGTAAAATCGCACCGCGGAATAACCGAAATCAGAAGTGAGCAAAAGAAGGGTACGACGTTTTTGCTTCGTTTACCCTCCTGCGCTCTCCCCGGTCATTTGGAATGGACCCAGCAACACGCTGTAGGGATCCCCACAATTGATAAGCAACATTTGCGATGCCTTTCGCTGCTCAATAGTCTTCATCTCGTAATGATGGGCGAAAAGAGCCGCAAAGCCGCGAGCGACATTCTCATTGATCTGCAAGATCATCTTGTCGAACACTTTAAGCATGAAGAAGTTTTATTTTTACAGACGCAATACCCGGAGCGGGAGCAACACAAGCAGCTCCATGATGCCTTTTTGGAAAAGTTTGTTGCAATGACCTGCAAAATTAAAGATCCAACGGCGCTCCCCACCCTGGATGAAGAGGAGTTGGTGCGTAATTGGCTGCGCGAACACATTCTTTCGGCGGACCACAAATATGCGACTCATCTGATGCAGTACGGTATCGTCTAGCACCAAGTGCTCTGGCAAACCCAGAGCTTGAACCTATTTACCCATTAGCTGCCCCACACTTTGGGGGGCCAGTTTTAGTCTTGTCCTGCCTCGGCCGCAGGTCCGGCTTGGCGCCTTACCAGAATCACAAGCTGTTCGCCCTCTTTCATTGGGCCCGGCAAGGTGACGCCCTCACGAGACTTGCTTCCAGGGATCAATTTGGTAATTTTAGTTTCGAAGGCGCAAGTTTCGTGCACGAAAACCTCAGCGTACTCGGCCTCAACTCTTGTCCAATCTTGGTCGAAATAAGCGGACACCCGTATCTCAGCTGCGGGTGATGTCATCAGGTAGTCATAGGTTTTATCTTGGACGTTCAGTATAATGTCGCCTTCGCTGCTTACGCCGTTTTTTTGTCTGAGTTCGATTTGTCGCATAAGTGCACAATCGGTCAAAAGAGGGCGTGTTGTCAATCTCCGTGGTGAGCTAACTGTTCTAGGCCGTCGGCCGTCGCGCATCCGTCTAAAAATAATGCTTTCCTAAATCCCAAAATACAGAGAATATTAGAGCATCAAAAATAAGGAGAACTTCATGAACCCAAGGAATTTGATCATTGTTTTCATTGCTGTTTTTGGCTTGGCGCTTTCCGCAGGATGCGGAAAAAAGACTACGGCCTCGGGCACTTTGCGGATGAACTTCACGGCTGCCTCGGCAGGCACTGGTGCTTCACTTAATAGCGTCGCCCTCAGCCTGAGGGAGCAAGCAGAGGAGCAGATTCTAAACGCTACGGCGAGTTCCGTTCCAACTTATACGAACGCAGACTTCACCGTCCAGTCGATCACCTCCGGAGCCCCGGACACATTGAACTTCACGATTAAGAAAATTGCGCTCGGCAATGACACCACGGAGATATCGATTTTTGAGAATGCGGCTGGTAAGGCGTTAGACATCACGGGCAGCCGAATCGATATTAGCGATATGTTTACTCAGGCGGATTGCCTGGATAATACCGGTAAAGCTTATACTCTAAAGACGGGTGAAACTTGTGATTGTGGGTTTGATACCGCTAACAATCCGATCTCCAAACAGAGTTGGACACGTACCAATAAGGATGGCACCAAAACAACGGTTGATGGTTGTCCTTGGGAAAATCCAACCCCCGACAGTGCAAATCGAAAACGGGGTGCGGGTGGAAAGTTTGCCACGGTCGTTGCTCAAGTAGGCGCCTTCACGAAGATGACAGTGACTTTCGGGCGAAAGGCAAAAATCAAGGGGTGCGTGACCGGAAATTATAGCGCGTCGACGATAACAGGCAGCCATACCTATTGCACGCAGGCCGCAAAATCGATGTACCAGAGTTCGGGTGGCGGCACCGCTGCTGACTTTGAGGACAAGACTGCAGAGGAGATGGATTTTGACCTTTTACAGATTGGCTCTTCTTCGGCGGGAGGTTCTGATGATCTCGCTGTTGACTTTCCAGTCAAAAACAGTGTGACGATCGCGGAGGGTCAAGAAACTCCTTTGACCTTGGTGATCGATACGAATCGACTTCTCCGTTTCTATAACCTGGGCCGTACTGATCAAGGACCCAATCCCGGCTCTCCAACCACCAAGGCTTATTTCTTTTCAAGCGTTTTTGAAAAGTCTGTTTTCGCCTTTGCAGGTCAAGCCGGAGGCATTCAAGGGTATCAATGGATTGCACATGGTTGCTTGAATATCGAGACGGCCAATATCCCGACTAACTATATTTGCACATCAACATCGGGTGCAGACTCTGGTACGGTTGGCGGCTGGTTGACGATCATCACCGATCCAGATGGCGTTCCCATGGGCACCAACTTCATGCCTGATGATGATAATGCTCTCGTACTTCTCAAGGGAGGTAATCAAGGTGTGACTTCAGCCGGGCGCATGGAATTCATTGAAGGCTCCGTCACCAAGATTTCCACGGGCGTTTACGATTTAACCTTTGGTTTAGACGTTTCGTCTGGAACTTTGAAGTCCTTGGATACGACAATGACTGTGGGAACCAGTGTGGATGGTGTTAAGTTTCGAGGGATGCAAAAATCCTATGGGCTAGCGACAGTGACTCGTAAGTTGTAATTGGGGGATGCTGCGAAAAGCACTGTTTACAATCATTCTTTTTGCGACTGTTTGGATTACTTACTCCACCATTAAGTATTTTAATGGTGGAGATTTTTCACAAGTTCTTAGTCTCTATAAGGGGATTTCTGCCGCAAAATGGGGATGGCTTCTCTTGGGGGCCGCCGTCTTCTATTTTTTCGAAGCAGCGAGGTACTGGGCGCTTCTTAGACTTGCCGGATTTCAAAAATCACTGACCTTCGGTCTTTGGCTCACTTTTGCAAGTCACTTCGCAGCGACCCTCACTCCGATGGGGGAGTTGTTGCATCCGGTTTTAGTTTTATTGATGGTGGCGGGAGGCGTTCCGGTGTCCGCAGCGATCGCGGTGACTGCGGTGCGAAGTCTTTATATTACGTTTTGGATTTGCCTCGTGGCTTTTGGATCTTTGCGTTTTTCGCCTGAAGTTCACCTTCCATCAGCAGTGTCCACTGGGATGGCAGTTGCCACTCCGGCGCTGATTCTGGTCGGTCTCCTCTTTATTGCTCTTGTTTTGTTTCCAGGCGCCATCTTTCGTTTAACGGAACGGCAGCTTTCGCGCGAGAATTTGCCGGGGTATTTGCGCTCGTTTTTGGGGGGATTACAACGAACCACTCAAACCCTTTGCAGTTTGGGGCGGTCGATAAGTCCTTTGAATTTGTTTTGTCATGTGAGTTCGGTTCTAACAATTCTCGTCTACGCAGCGATCGGATATTTTATCGCCACAGAATTTGGAGTGTTGCTCTCTCCTTTGAAATCACTGGCAGTCTTTAGCAATAGTTTAATGATCGCTTATCTTGCGCCCGTTCCCGGCGCCATCGGGGTCACGGAACTTGCGACGAGTTACCTCATCAATCCGAATATGACGAGTGAAGGGATAGGGATAAGTCTCCTTTTGCGTGTGATTTCTTGGTATGCGCCCATTATCCCTGGGGGAATCCTTTTGGCGCTCGCGGTTCGGAAGAAAACTTTGAGCGAAAAACAGCTAAGCTTTCCTTAGACTCGCTTCAAATACGAATCTTCAACGGAAGTGATAGGGAGGTTGGCCGAAATCGTGCGCTCCTGCTCTGCCAGCAGAGTGGAAAGATAACGCTCGGTGGAGCTTGCGATAATCGCAACAATAAGTTTTCCCTGACTCTCGGGTCGGGCGGCTACACGAAGTGCGGCCGTGATCGCGGCGCCCGAGCTGATCCCGACCGGGATCCCTTCTTTTTTGATCACTTGGCGAGCTATTGCTAGAGCTTCGTCGCTGCTCACTTGCAGGGTTTCATCGATAAGTTTGATGTTCAAATTCAGGGGGATGAAGCCGGCGCCTATTCCTTGAATTTTGTGGGGTCCCGGCTTCCCGCCCGAAATTACAGGAGACTCCATTGGCTCCACTGCAATCATCTTAACGGATGGTTTTTTGGCTTTCAAAACCTCTCCAATCCCGCTTAGAGTTCCGCCGGTTCCGACGCCCGAAACAACGACGTCAACCAAGCCATCGGTATCCCGCCAGATTTCAAGCGCCGTGGTTTCGCGGTGAATTTGAGGGTTGCTTGGGTTTTCGAATTGCCGGGCCAGAAAACTATTGGAATCTTTTTCGTGTAGCTCCAGTGATTTGGCGATGGCACCTTTCATCCCCAGTGGGCCGGGAGTGAGAATGAGTTCCGCACCCAGCATGAGCAAGAGGGTGCGACGTTCTTGGGACATGGTCTCAGGCATGACGAGCGTGAGAGAATATCCCTTCGCCGCACAGACAAAGGCAAGTGCGATCCCGGTGTTTCCGCTGGTGGGTTCAATGACCCGCATGCCTTTTTTTAGCGTTCCCGCAACTTCGGCCGACTCGATCATACTCTGTCCGATGCGATCCTTGACAGAGCTCAGGGGATTGAAAAATTCGAGTTTAAGGAGAACGGTTCCAGGTAAGTTTTTGCCTATGCGTTGCAGTTTTACGAGTGGGGTGTTCCCAATCGTTTTCGTGATGTCTTCAAAAATTCTCATCTTGGATATCTCCTAATCTGTATCAATGCGTTCGTGGCTGAGTTCTTCGCCGGGTTTCACTCCAGTGGTGACGATTTTTGCGGGAATCCCTGCAACCGTTGTGTTGGGGGGGACATTTTTCACCACGACTGAGTTTGCGCCGATTCGCGAACCTTTTCCGATGACAATGGCGCCTAGAACTTTTGCGCCGCCTCCGATGACTACGTGATCTTCAATGGTGGGATGGCGTTTGATGGGGAGTAGGTGTGTTCCCCCCAAGGTTACGCCTTGGTAAATGATGACGTCGTTGCCGATCTCAGCGGTTTCGCCAATCACGACTCCCATCCCATGATCGATGATGACGCGTTTTCCAAGCTTAGCGCCCGGATGAATTTCGATGCCCGTAATGAAGCGGCCGATCTCCGAAACCATTCGCGGAAAAAACGGAACTCCCCACAAATGTAGTGCGTGCGCCAGGCGATGAAAAGCAACGGCCTTCACGCCTGGGTATAAGAATAGAACTTCTAAAATATTTCGTGCCGCAGGATCATACGAGCGGTAGGCTCTGAGAAAATCTAGCATCCTAACATGCTATCACAAACCGAGCGACGGTACAGAGCGGCAATTAGAGATTGTGTCTAAGTCTTAGCTTTTCCTCGCCGCATAAGCGACGCAGAATTCGTCGGTCGCATGAGTCCCGCAATAATTTGTACCGCACGCGGCAGGCTCCAACCAGCCTCCGTCGGCACAAGCTTTAGGAACCTGAAAGGCCTTCTCTGCCGTTGCTTTTGTATCGGTGCTGCCGTTGGCTACCGTGATCGTGAAAATAGGCATCAGAGGATGCAGTCCAGCATCACCATAGATCGGCATTGGGTCGCCAACGCCGCCACTTGGCCCAAGATCCAATACATTCGAAAAAAATGTGACTCCAGCTGGTGCCGTGTTGGTGTGTTCTCCAAACATCATTGTATTGGAGACATTCACCTTAATATCAATGTTGAAAAACTCCGTGAGAGTCGCAGGGATTGTAAAGCTCTGAGCCATAGTCGCATTTACGCCACCGGCCGTTGAATGGGTGCCGATAATAATGGGGCTCGCAGAGCTGTTATAGGAGTCAGCATCTCCCCAAAAGTCGGGAGCGTCAAAAAGATCAACGATGCTTGTCGGGCCCGCTCCCCCAATAGGATGGGCATTGGCGGTCGTGCCGATGAAGAAGTTTTTGAACGAGTCATTCACGCCGCGTCTGAGCCAATACCACTCGCCTGAGTCTGCGGTGAGCTCAACCACAAAGTCACGTTTCCAGTATTTGCCGAGGGCATTAAAGTAGAGGCGAAAGCTGCGAGTCAGAGACGTATCGAGAATCGAGCTACTGGTATACTCGGTTTCCCATGACGGGGTGGGAACGTGGAAAGCGCAGGGCAAAGCCATTTCGATGTACACGATTTGCATTTTGTAACCAGTGTAAGTTCCTGCCGTAAAGGTCGTTCCAGAGAAGAGCTCTTTTGAGGCACCGGCCTTGGAAAAATCCACAATAAGGGGGCGCTCTTCGGTGTAGGTAGGATTTGCTTCGTCTGTATTAATCACACTGACTTGGGTGCCGTCACTCTTTAGAAACCAGAAATTCACGAGCGCCAGTTTATAGGTCGAGGGGGTAACTAAGGTTTCGTTTGAAAGAATTCCGACGTTCATGAAGTTTCGTAGCATGATCGCACTTGCCGGAAGATTTGAGACGGTTGCGGTAACTTTTATGCCCGCGCTGGCTGTGGGATCTGGAGTTGCGGTTGCCGCTGTTTTCGCACAGCTCACGAAATTGCTTAGAACCACCGCCACCAAACAACCCGCAAACAAAACGCGAATCTGCATTGCCCATTCCTCCAATTAGTTAGTTATTGAATAAATTGTAGGGGCTTTTTTACGGCTGATCCATCTTTATTTGAAAGACTATTCTGTCAGGTGTAGCTGGAAACCTTCGTGCAGCGCTTCAACCGCCTTTTTTGCCTGTTTACCGTCAATCAGGCAGGAGACCTTGATCTCAGACGTCGTAATGAGTTTGATGTTGATGCCCGCTTCCGCCAGAAGGCTGAACATTTTTGAAGCCACACCGGGATGGTTCTGCATTCCAACTCCTACGATACTTACCTTGGCTAAGTCCGCTTCTTCAACGATACGCATCTCCGAAAACTGAGTCGCCCGGAGTTCCTGAAGAATTTTTCTGGCAAGCAGGGCGTCGTTTTGGCCGATAGTAAAACTGACGGTGAGCAGCCCGTTGGAGGGCACATCTTGTACGATGATGTCGACGACAATGGACGCTCGCGATAGGGCGCCAAAAACTTTTGCGGCTACTCCGGGTTGCTCCGGCAGATTTTGAAGTGAAAGTTTAACTTGAGCGGTGTCGGCAGCAACTCCCGATACAAGCACTTGTTCCATGGACCCGAGCAAATCTTGAGAAACCACTCTTGTTCCCTCCACAGGATTGAAACTGGACCTGACATGTAACGGAATCCGATATTTTGCGGCGAGTTCGACGGACCGGATTTGCAGGACTTTGGCGCCCAGGCTGGAGAGTTCCATCATCTCTTCATAAGAAATCCGTTTAATTTTTCTCGCTTTTGAACAAAGGCGCGGGTCTGTTGTATAAACCCCGTCGACGTCGGTATAAATTTCGCAATCATCGGCTTTAAGCGCTGCCGCAATCGCCACAGCACTGGTATCGGATCCACCTCGTCCCAGCGTTGTAATATTATTTTCGGCATCCACACCCTGAAAACCCGCAATGACCGGAATTCTTTGAGCGGCAAGTTCCTTGTGCAACGTCGAGGTATCGATGGCTTGAATGCGCGCTTTTGAGAAGACGCTGTCCGTTCGAATTCCGATCTGGTGTCCGAGAAGTGGTGCGGCGACAGCCGCGCGGTTTTGAATGTTTCTTTGAATGATTCCTCGTTTTTCAGCTTCAGTATTGATGGCGAGACTCACCAGGCCAACGGCAATTTGCTCGCCGCTTGCGATGAGCATGTCGTATTCGCGCGAGAACGGAATGGGGTTAATTTGGCTTGCCAGTGCAACCAGACGGTTCGTCTCTCCGGACATTGCAGAAACGACGAGCACAATATCATCGCCGCGCGCCTGCGAGTCGAGGGCCCAGCGGGCCACGTGCTGAATTCGGTCAATCGTGCCTACCGAGGTTCCCCCAAATTTTTGGACGATCAGAGCCATGCTCAAATTCTATCTTAGAATCCGCCTTGCTCAAAAGCTAATATGCCCAGTAGGGTCCTTTTCCAAGGCTAGAGGTTGTGCCGTCAATACCGACATAGACGTTTCTTCCGAAGAAAAAGGGTAAACCTAAGTAAAGGACCTCTGTGCCTGCAGGTTGAGATTGACCCCCAAGCTCCGAGAAGACGTTGTTCTTGGACTTGCTCAACTCCATGAAGTTTCCAATCTGAAAGGGAATGATGCTTTGGGCCTCACCACTCGCTCCGCTGGTAATGAGCGAAAGATTTGTGGCCGAGCTTGGACAAAACCAACCTGAAAAAGTTGCATCGGCCAATTTACAATCTGGAAGCGTTGCGGAAGAGGGGTTCGGCAAATAGAGGGAATTCGACGCGCTGTCTATAATCCCCGCGTAATCTGTTCCCTCAAAACTCACGAAGAAGGTGCCGTTCGCGTCTGTGGGGTAGGGAGTTACATTTTTCGGGATATTGTTGGGTTGAGTTCCGATTCCCAAGAGGAGGTAGCCTTCGATGGAGGGTGCGCCTCCTAGAGGAACACTTGGAAGTTGAACAATGACGCCGTTGTTATCTTGCGGAAGCAGGGCAACAGGGTTGCTAACTTGAGATAAAGATTTAACCGCCGCGCCGGAGCAAGTCGATCCCGAGCCTGATCCATTGCACTGATAGTACAATTTGTTGTTTCGCTGAGTCTCGCACACGGAGCCACAGTCGCGGGCAAAAAGACCTACCCCAAGAATTCCGTTATAGCCTGCCTGCGCAGGCGTTTCGATGGGGGAGGCGCAAGAATCAGGAGGAGTGGCAAATGCAGAGTCGAAGACATGAATTGGAATTTCTATGGAAGGCTCGTTGCCCAAAATCATTCGGGCTTTTTGGATGGGGCCCCAGAACTGGTAACCGTCCCCATATTCAATGCACTCGGCTAGCGTTTTCCCGCTGATTTGGATGGGGGAGAGGCTAGACGCGATGCTCGGAATCAGTGCGGATTTGAAAACGCGAAACCCGACGCTGCCCGTGTCGAGAATGATGTCGTTTAGCGTTTGACAGTTGCTTAGGTCAGTTGGCGCGCAGATTTTTACGCTAACGCAGGGCTTGTTTGGAGATGAAGTATCGGTGCACGTTGATCCATTTATTGAAAGCGCCACGACATTATCCCCTGTTAAAGAAGAGAGTGTGCTTCCGTTAAGAGGAGCATTCGTTGGAATCGCAAGGGGTGTGTCAGAGCCGGGATCTTCTTCGGGGAGATTGGAACCGCAACCATAGAGCGTCGCGGCTAAGATCATCACGATACTGATTACAACACGGTTCATTTGAAGGTGAAGGTTTCCCATAGCCTTTTGCTTATGCAATTTGCAGCGCAGCGACTTTAGGGCTTTAACAATTAATTGATTTCAGATGACACATTACGCGTTCTAAAAATTTGCGCTAACGTGGATCTCAGATAGGAGGATCTGTTAGATGCACTATCAAAGTTTCTGGATCGAAGTTTACGCGTTGGGACCTCCGAAGCAGCGATAGCATGGGCTAACCCATCTGGTACCGATGGGGCTCATGACCTGTCAAGCTGCGCCTGGCCGGGTGCTCCTGTGACAGTTAAATGCTCTAAAAATTTGCAGTGACTTAACCGGTCCGTCTTGTGCGGAGCGGGAAAAACAAAAGAGAGAATTGAGAGTCAGCGTAGCCGAAAAAATACGAATCGGAGCGCGACCAAATTATGACCCCGGGGCTTTAAGTAGTGCCCGGGGTTTTTA
>CAIRTR010000085.1 GCA_903881565.1 Oligoflexia bacterium
CAGTCGCCCAGTAAAAAGTAGTGGGCGCCGTGCTGATCGCGTTTTGAGTGACCGTGAAACTCAGGGTTTTGGTCCCCGTATCCCCTTCACTGGTTGAAACATTGCCGATCGTCAAAGTGGGCAGTGAAACACCATCATCGTTTGTAATCGTGCCAGTCGCGGTCGGATTCGCGATCGTCGCATTGGTGGGATTACTCAAGCTGACCGCAAAAGTTTCATCAGACTCAGGGGTCAAATCACCGTAAATGGTCACATCAAGGGTCGCCGTGGTCGCACCTGCGGGGATGGTTACAGGAGTAGAAGAAACGGCCCCATAGTCTGAACCTGCCGTTGCAGTAACATCGGAGGTCGCCCAATAAAATGTTGTGGGGGTCGCGCTCACCGCGCTTTGGGTGACGGTGAAACTCAGGGTTTTAGTGCCGATATTCCCCTCCGTGGTTGAAGCACTGCTGATCGTCAGGCTCGGAGCATCTCCCGCGTTTGCGCTCCGGCACGAAAAGACCGCAGCACTGCTGGCAGAAAAGGATATCGGAATCGTCACGGTCGTGTCTTGCGACAAATCCACCGTCGATGAGCCAAGATAGAAGCCACTGAAGGCCTCCGAACCCGCCGCGACAGCAGCGCAGTCGCCACTTGTTGAATAAAGGCCATAGACACTGAATTTCCGCTGAAGGCCCACGGGGATTTGCACTTCGGCTGACTCTCCGTCTCGGAGGGGCCCCACGCCAATGCCCTGATATTCAAAAACACCTAAATCTTCAAAGGTACATCGCTCTAAAGGGGCTGAAGCAGTGAGCCCACTTCCCGTGATATTGACATAGAAACATGAAAAATCAGCTGCAGAAGACAGGGCGCCAATACGCCAGGGATCAAGAAGGCACGACGATGCAGAAGAGCGGTCATGAGCAAGTGTGATCTTTGCGCCGACGAAAGGCCGAGTCCCCGAAGAGCAGGCCGCCGCAAGTATCGACAAAAGAACTGGGAGGAGTAGCGAGAGATCGTTCTTTTTCATGCTCCCCATCTAATCTCACGGACCCACGGAAAAAAACAGGGTTCTGACGCGTTCCTTAACCAAAAGGTACGGAGTACCTTTTTGGTGGCTCGGGGCGGGATCGAACCGCCGACCTCGGCGTTATGAATGCCGCGCTCTAACCATCTGAGCTACCGAGCCACTTTTGGAGAATATGAGGTCGAGGCCATTTCTTACCCTCAAATTCATTGCGGATCAACCCCAGAATCGGATTGAATAGGAGGAATGGATTCTCAAGCCTTTTTAACCTTTTATCTGGCCGTCCAAAAGGCCACCCTCCCCGCCATTTGGTCCCGTGGGGTGTCGCTTGCCCGCGAAAACGCGGTCCTACCCGAGGCTCCAGGCTCCAAACCTGGCGAAACTCACTTCAAAATTCGCGTCTCAAACCGTCCCGTCAGCCCCCGAGTCACTCTCTGGATTGACGAAGAAGACTGGTTCTGCGATTGCGGCGACCGCAATGACCCCTGTGTTCACGTTGCGGCGGCTGTGGTTTGGCTCAAAACGGCTCCCGAAGCCTCGCAATCTCCAGACGCAAACGCCCCCTCCCCCAACAAAGGCCTCGGAACCCTCAGCTATCGCTTCAAATCCCAAGGCCAGACCCTCACCCTTGAGCGCTATGTTGTTTGGGGCGCCGAAAACGAGCTCCCCCTTCCCCCGGATCAAAGCCTGGTTTCTTTAATTGGAGGAATCACATCAAAGCGGATTCCAAAGCCCCCGATCGCGGCATCGAATGCGGATCTTGCAATTGACGCCACCAAGGGCGCGCTTGCGCTCATGCTCTCGCATCTCGAAGATTGCGCTGATGTCACGCTTGATGGTGCGAAAATCAGGGTCAACGCAAAGCCGGCCACAGCCGTGATCGAGCTCACCGACCAGGCTTCAGGATTTAGACTGTGTCTGAAGTACCCCGACGGCGTGCGGTTTTTGAACGCAATGATTGCCAACGAAGGTCTGCTACGGCCGTTAAAAGAGCCGAATCTTACGTCCGCCCAGAAACAGCGGCTTAGTTCGCCGGGTCTGTTTTTTTCGCAGGAGCAAACCTTGGAGCTGCTTACGCAGATTTTGCCGGAGCTTGAAGCCCTCGCACGTGTTGAAATCAAAAGTACCCGCCTGCCTGTGCTTGAGGAACTTGCCCCGCGTCTGGAAATCGAAATGCAAAAAGACTCTCAGGGCAATCTCGAAGTTTTCCCTCACCTCTATTATGGAACGCCTCCCATTGCCGAAATCCGCGGTGAAACCCTCGTGATTTTGCCACTAGGCCGTCGGACGAATCGGATTCCGAAGCGAGACTTGGCTGCTGAGCGCGAAATTCTTTTGGAATTGCGACATGACCTCTTTTTAAAACTCGATCAACGAGTCACCTACCAGGGAATCGAAGCGGTTCGAATGGCAGAAAAACTTGCGACATTCAAAGCGGCGAGCACTTCAGGGGAATCTCAGGCGTTTGTTCCCCAAGGTGTCCTGCTGCCCACCATGAGTTTTGAGGGCGATCGGTTTGAGCTGGGGTTTGAGGTGCCGGGTGTTGGGGGCGGTTCTGGCGCGAAGTCACTTGCGGATCCGAAACGTGTATTTGAAGCCTGGAAACAAGGCGAAAGTATCGTTCAACTCATGAGTGGTGGCTGGGCGAAGCTCCCACGTGATTGGCTGGAGCGCTTTGGCGCACGCGCGCTTCACTTGCTCGAAAAGCAACGTTCGAGTGCGGGCGTTTTGGCCACGCATTTTAGACCCGAGCTTGCGCGACTTTTCGAGGATTGCACGCCCAATGCCCTTCCCGCCTCGTTAGCCCGGTTAAGAGGATTGTGGCAGTCGCACAGCTCTTTGCCCGAAGTGGAATTGCCAAGGGATCTCGCTGCGGATATGCGAAGTTATCAGAGAGAGGGATTTCGCTGGTTGTCCTTCTTAAAACAATGCGGTCTTGGCGCACTCTTGGCCGATGACATGGGGTTGGGGAAAACTCTGCAGGTCATGGCAACCTTTACCACGCGCTGCCTTGTCGTCTGCCCCACCAGTGTTTTGAACAGTTGGCGTGATCAACTCACCTCTTTTCGGCCTGGCTTGCGCGTGAGTATTTATCACGGAAGCCGTCGAGATGCGGAAACGCTAAGTGCCTCCGATGTCGTGCTCACAAGCTATGGAGTTTTACGACAGGACCTAAGTGCCCTCACCTCTCAAACCTGGGATACGGTGGTGCTTGATGAAGCGCAGATGATTCGAAACTCGGAGAGTCAAATGGCGCAGGCGGCGTTTAAGCTCAAAGCCCAGTTTCGAGTCGCCTTAAGCGGCACCCCGATTGAGAATCGGGCGCAGGACCTGTGGAGTATTTTTAATTTTACGCACCCAGGGTTATTGGGCGAAAAGACTGAGTTTCGGGCAGGGGCCATGGGGCGCGGTGAGACTTATGGCGATTCGATTAGGCTGAAAATCCGGCCCTTCATTTTAAGACGTCTTAAAGAGGAGGTCGCCTCAGAGCTTCCGCCTCGAACGGAGGCCGTACTTTCTTGCGAGCTAACGGATCCGGAGCGCGAAGTTTATACTTCGGTTTTGGCAGCCACGCGCAAAGAGATTTTGGAAAAGTTGGAGGAATCCAGCTCCACCATCAGTGTCATGAATCTTTTAACCGCGCTGCTGCGACTGAGACAAGCGTGTTGCCATTCTGCGCTTGTGGGCGGCGCCCGTGGGGGGGCGTCGGCGGCCGAGAGTTCTTCTAAGATTGAGCTTCTTTTGGAAACGCTGCGAGAAGTTACTTCGCTGGGCCATCGTTGTCTCGTCTTCTCGCAATGGACTTCGTTTTTGGATTTAGTGGAACCGCATTTGAGCGCTTCTGGGTTGGATTTTCTGCGGCTGGATGGGACCACTGCAAATCGCGGTGAAGTGATCGCTCAGTTTCAAGATCCCAAAGGTCCGCCTGTGTTTTTGCTCTCTCTAAAAGCAGGGGGCGTGGGTTTGAATCTAACAGCCGCTGATTATGTGTTTATTTTGGATCCCTGGTGGAACCCCGCTACCGAAGCGCAAGCCGCCGATCGCGCGCATCGCATTGGGCAAACCAAACCAGTGATGATTTACCGGTTGATTGCGGAGAACACGATCGAAGAGCGGGTCTTGGAGTTACAAGCCGCAAAAAAGCAACTTGCGGAAAATCTTCTTGAAGGCAGTGGCGAGGCGTTGAAGCGAGAGGAATTAATGGAGCTGCTTTTGGATTTGAAGTCGTAGCCTGACTCGATACAGGAGTGCTTGCGTCATCAGTATCGTTGCGAAATTATTAAGGATGACCCTCACAACATCGCTTACCAAAGAGCATTGGACTCGAATCAGGCATATGGGTTGCACCCCTTAACTCAAGTTATGACAAACCAAGAGCACGACAAGCAGTTGAAAAATGCGGGTTTATCAATCCAGAAGCTGGACGCTATTGGATGGGGACTCTTCTTTATCTGGATGGGGATCGCCTTTCTTGCCGACGTGGGCTGGGGATTGGGACTTTTGGGCATCGGCATCATCACGCTCTGGGCGCAAGCCGCACGGAAGTATTTGGGCCTCCCGCTTGATCGGTTTGGATTAATGATCGGACTCATCTTCGTTGTCGGGGGTATTGGCAATCTGTTTAACATTCAACTTCGGGGCGGTGCGATTCCCGATGGCCTGCTTCCAATCCTCTTCATCGCTGTAGGTGTCGCAAAGATTGTTTCCACACTTCGTGGGAAACCTAAAGCTGAGTCGCTCTGAATTTGCTTATTGACCCGCCGCTCGGCCGCAAAGTACTCATCAGTTCATGGAAACTCAAACCTTGAAAATCGAGCCAGGATTCATCTACGGCACCGCCTGGAAAGAAGAGCTTACCGAAACCTGCGTCTTTAGTGCCCTTGCTGCCGGATACCGCGCCATCGATACAGCAAACCAAAGAAAACATTACAACGAAGAGGGCGTGGGAAAAGCCCTGGCCCGCGCCTACTCCGAACTCGGACTGAAGCGCGAGGATCTTTTTCTCCAGTCGAAATTCACCTATGCCAGGGGCCAAGATCACCGTTTGCCCTATGACAAAAATGCCCCGCTCAAGCTCCAAGTTCAACAAAGCTTCGAGAGTTCATTGCAGCACCTGCAGACCGACACCCTCGACTCTTATATCCTTCATGGACCTAGCTCGTCATCCGGTCTCACTGATTCAGACTGGGAAACCTGGGGCGCGATGGAAGTCCTAGGCCTAAGCGGCAAAGTAAAACATCTTGGCATCTCCAATGTAAATTATGCGCAATTAATCGAGCTATACGAAAAATCTTCGATTAAGCCCACGTTCGTGCAAAATCGCTGTTTTGCCGAAACCGGCTGGGATAAAACAATTCGCGAGTTCTGTGTGTCGAAAAAAATCATTTACCAGGGATTCTCATTGCTCACGGCAAACTCGAACTTCCTCGTGGGCGAGCTGCACCCCGAAGTTTGCGCAACTTTAAAACAGACTGGCAAGAATATTCAGCAGGTGATTTTTCGCTTTGCTCAGCAACTCGGGATGCTCCCCATCACCGGCACCCGCTCGCCACTGCACATGAAATCCAACTTGGAGATTTGTGATCTTGTCCTCACTGACGACCAAATGAGGACGTTGGAGAGTATCGCTTTTCTTGATTGAGCCAGTCGATAATAAATTAAAATAAAGGGACCTTGGCCCTCAGCAAGGGGGACGCAAAGAAGGCCGAAGAATTTGCCAGTGGCTTATTTTTCTACCGGCACTTCTTCGGAAACCTAAGCCTAAGTCCCCCTGACACAAAGTCCTCAAGCCCCGCCACTCGATCCGAGCCTCGCAGAAACTCCTGAACCTGCTCAATCCCCTCGCGAGCCCCATCCCATCCGCAAGCAAGCGCACCTGCCGCAAGTGCGGCTGCCATATCCGAAGACGTTGCACGTCCCCGTTGAATTCTTGGCTCACCTACAAGCACATTCACCGCCGGAGCCGCAAGCCTGACAAGGTCTCGCGAAAAACCCGACCGACGCGAGCTCTGCGCTCCACCCTGCCCCATCAACTGATCCCGCTCATCCACGCCCGCGACCGTCATTACGTTTTCATAGCGCGCACCAAGGCTTGCGGGATAAAGCAGTTGTTTCGAAATATCGCCCCCCCGATCTCCGGCTGAAGTCACGACAATCACGCCCTTTTCTTGGGCCTTTTTCACTCCCAGCTCCAATGCCTGAGACTCGCGCGGCGTAGCCCAGGCACACACAATGATTTGCGCGCCATGATCTAGCGCAAATTCAAAAGCGGCAAGCAGAGATGCCGAACTGGTGAGCCCCCAAGGATTGAACACCTTAAGCGACATCACGCGCGCATCGGGCGCAACGCCTGCAATCAGCGAAGCGACTTGCGTGCCATGATAACCGTCATCAAAAGGCTTAGCGTCTCCTGAAATAAAATCATACCCTACGCGCGCGCCCTCAGGGCCTTCTTCCCAAACGTGACCTTCGAGAGCGGGATGGCCGTAATCAATTCCGCTATCAATGACGGCAACGATGACACCCGTTTTAGAAGCGGCAACAGGCGCGGCAGTCCCACCACTAAATCCCAGACGCGTAGCCCAGGCTTCACCCCTGAGCTGTTTTGGAAAATTAAATACGCGCGCGGCATCCGAAAGTGCGCCTTCGGGAATGCCATCTGCGGCTTGCGCGCGATAAGGCTTATCATATTGAAAGTATCGCCAAATGCGATAGGGCAGCAAAAAACCCTCAGTAATTTGCTTTAAACGGGCCTTCCACGTCGAGTCGTGAGGCACCGCAATGGAGCCATCGTTAGGAAATTCCGGTTTCGCAATCACCTGATCATTCAACGTCAAGAACTCTGTTGCAACAACCGCACGCTCCCCAGGAGCCACTTGCTTTTGCGCAACTCCAGTTACCCCTGCTCCCCCACCCACCACTTGAATCAACAGATCGCCAGGGTGAATCTGAGCAACCTCACCTCGATAGATTTCACCAATCGCGCCACTGAGCTCACTTTGAATCACACGAATCTGAAGATCGGGTCGATCCACGACCGAGTACACCACTCCCGGGCGAACGCCCGCACCGCGACCGGTTCCTAAATAGATTAAATGTGAGCCCAACTCAATTGCGTCCACTTGCGCAGTCAGTGGAAAAGCAGAAACCCCTCGCTCGATCGCCGCTAAAGAAGCGCTAATCGCACTACTGATCGCGCGCTCCATGGCATCTCGCCTGGCATACTCGATGGCGCCGCTGTACTGGCCGTAGCCCCCCGCAACGTCATAATAATAACCCTCGCCCGTTACGCCGATCAATCGAGACTCGTGAATTCCCGCAAGATCGGCATCAAGCTGAAGATCAAATCGCAGCTCCGAATGATAGCGTGCGTACTTGACACTTAAGAACGCGAACAACACGTCAATGCCGAATCCATCACCTAGATCAAGGCCCGAGCGTGAGCCAAACGCAACCGAACCCTTTTGCTCAAACGACGCCCCAAACCAGCCTGGATTTTGCGGGTCTGTGCGAAACGGAAACTCATTTGGAAAAAGCCCCGTGCCGTCGTTAAACTGAGACTTGAAACGCTCATTAAAGCCGTAAAACATGCGCTCGCCGCGAAAACCCGTTTGAAAACTCAAAGCCTGCGGCACCACTCGAAGAGTCACGGCGGGGACGGAACTTCCGACCCATTGACTCTCTTTTTCTATCGCTCGCTCTCCAGAACTTTCAAGAGCTGACGCCCCACCCACAACGTTTTCAGGCTGCGTTTGCGTCACCACAAAATGGCCACTTTGATAGAGACGATCTTCTAAAGAACTGCGCAGCAAGTACCCAAAATCGCGCAATGACCCATCCGGCATTTCAAGAGCCAGGCTCTTGATCGGATCGATACTCACCACGCGCTTGCCATCCACAAAAGCGGAATCGGCTGAAGCGGCAGGCGCAGGATGCTTTGCAGCTCCCTGCGCCTGCTCTGTTTGTAACAAAACAACCGCCGCGCAGACTAAAACAATAATTCTTGATTTAATAATGAGTCCCACAACGAAAACCTCCCTGTACAAACCCTCTCATCTTGAGAAGGCCTAGAAAGCTCAGAAGCCCGAAAAACACTGGGCGACTGGCTTACTTTGAACTCACTGCCCTGACCATCACCACATCACCCGGCTGCACGCCTCGCGCATCCAAGATCTGATCCACGAACGCGACACTGGATACGGGATCCACTTGCGTCGTATGAGCATATCCGACTGCGTGATACACGTTGCACACGCCCGTCGTTGGGGTAACGGCATAAACCACAAAACTTTGATTGGGCAAGATTCGAGAATTCGTGCCCGCATCGAAGGTGAACATCCCCGCTTCAGGCGTTGACTCCTTCACGCTCGCCTTCCAATTCAACTCCGATATATGGGGATTTGCAGAGAGTCGGTTCATGCCATCCACCATGATCGCGCGCAGAATTCCTCCGAGTGGCGTGTTGTAGATCAAGCTCGTGCTCGTCGTGACACTGTTGAAGTCGATATCAAGTTTGACATCCACGCCAGCCGTCAAATGACTGGCGGGCACGGCGGCGGCCGCCGTACATTTTTGACCGACGCACTCCCAGACACTAAAATCCATGGCAATCGTCCCCACCTTTACCGTGGTCTTGCCCGTGATGTTGGAAACGGTATTTGTCGCGCCTGTTGGCGTGTAACCAAACGTCACACCGGCCTCAAAGGCATTAAGTTCAAGCGTGCTCACGGCCGCTCTGAGCTCAATATGGGTATCACACAGATCACTGTCAGAAGGATCCGTGGGTGCAAAACTCAGCGCAGCCGTCACCGCAGTCGAAAAAACGGTGTCAAGATCAGCACTCAAATTTACCTGCGCGCCATTAGGGAGCTGAAACGCTTTTGTCACCACAGGTCGCAAAACCGCCCTGCGAGTAGGGTTGGGCGTTGTTTGCCCAGGATGAGGATTACAAGCGTCTACCGCAGGCTTTTTAGCCGCGGCATACGAATCCAACTGAGAATAGGGAAATGCGGCTAAAGCCAGGGCGGCGAAACTCACCTTTGAAAAAAATGGGGTGACCATCGAAGGGTACTTCATACAAAAAAACTCCTTTCATAAACTGCTCAGGAGTTGTTTCGGTCGCTCGACTCAAAAACTTAAACTGAATTGAACTGAATTAGACTGAAAAAAAAAGAGCGGGATCCCCGCGAAAAGGTCAATTGTAGCGATTGTTCAAGATAATGATTTCAACCCTGCGATTCTTTGCCCGAATCCAATGTTCATCTTCATCTGAGTGGGCTTGTTTTTTCGCAGGTTTTGCTGCATCACCTGCGGCATTTTCGCCGTCTTTGCCATCGCCCTTGTCGTCACCTTTATCATCACCTTTGTCTTCGGCCTTTTCCTTATTGCTTGCGAGCGGACGATAATGCGACATCCCAGAAGCACTGAGGCGCTTGGGATCCATTTCAAAGCGTTGCATCCAATACTTGACGACCCAAGAGGCGCGGGCGGCAGAAAGTTCCCAGTCACTTGAAAACCCCGCCTTCTTGGCCAAGGCCTCTTCTGAGGGATCCGTATGTCCTTCAATGCGAACATGGCGATCGGTTCGGGCCAAAATCTTTCCAATTCGATCCAGGATGGGGCGCATATCAAGCCTGACTTCGACATCACCTTGATCAAAAAAATCCTTCGCCGCCAGTCGAAGCATCATCCCTTTACTGTCGTACTGCATATTAAGTTTTTCGGAGAGATCCGACACGCCAAGCTCCAGGCTGATCGTCTCCTCCATGAGCTCGCGAATATCTTGCATCTCTGGATCGGGATCTGTGGCGGTATGGGTTTTCCCGGCCGGCATGTTCACAAGACGACCGGCTTGAGTTTGTTCTGCGTCAAACTGATTCACGCTCCCTCCCCCCGTGTTGCCAGTCAAATCCAGTTGCCCATAAGGAGCGGGAGCATTGAAAGCTTGAGCGATACTGGCTGAAACCTGTTTAAACTTTGCAATATCCGCCTGCGAGATGGCGTACATGATCACGAAAAAGGCAAAGAGCAGCGTAATAAAGTCGGCATAAGAAACCAGCCAGCGCTCAAGATTTACGTGTTCAGGGTGTTTTTTTCTCACGCTTTAGCGTCTCCGCCGCCATGGCCTCCACCGCCTCTTAAATGCTCTTCGAGAAACACTTCCAATTTTTCTTTTAAGAAGTGAGGATTGAGTCCTTCTTGTATCCCCGTGACGCCCAGACGAATGACTTCTTTGACCATCATCCGCTGTTGGGCTTTCCGCTTCAATTTGGTCCCCCAAGGAATCAAGATCAAGTTTGACAGCCCCACCCCGTAAACCGTCGCGACGAAGGCCACGGCGATCCCGTCTCCGATTTTCGAAGGGTCATTGAGCATCGACATAACGTGAATCAGACCCAAGACGGCTCCGATAATCCCGATGGTGGGCGCAAAACCTCCGGCGCCTTCAAAGACTTTTCCAGCCATTTCTTCTTCTTCAAACGTGATGTAGATCTCGGTCTCCAGAATCTCTTTAACCGTATTGGGCTCAAAGCCGTCGATGACGAACTTGATGGAGCGTTTGAACATTTCGTTTTGAATCGTGTCTTTTTGCCCTTCGACGGCCAAGACACCCTCTTTTCGAGCAATGGTCGCAATGCGAACAATCTCCTCGATGACGGGCCGAAAATCCATGTCCACTTTCTTGTAAATCACCGGAATCATCTGCACAGCGCGAATAATATCTTCAGTGGGATAAGCCACCAGCATCGCGCCCAACGTCCCCCCGACGACGATGATGGCTGCAGTGCCCTGCATGATTTGTCCGATATGGCCACCCTCAAGGAGTTGCCCCCCCACGATGGCGAAAAGACCCAAGAAACTTCCTACGACTGCGGCAATATCCATGAATTCACCTAGTCCTTTTATCCGTTATCTCTCTTGTTGCCCCGACTTCACTGGGGGAGGGCCACCTGAACTCAAGGGCAGCACTTCAAAAAGTTTCTTCCGATATTCGACACTTCGTTCAATTACTTCAGTGACACTCTCGCGCACCATAATCTTTTCGCCCGTGACCAGAGTCAAAAGAGTATCGGGAGTGGACTCGATGTACTTGATCATCTCACAATTGACGACAAACGGTTGTCCAGCAAGCCGACTCACATGAATCATTAAAACTCCCCTTGAGAAAACTCCCCTTGAGACGTGTCTTAGTTAAAGTGTAACCTCAATCTTATGACGTGGCTAGCTCCTCCAGACGAAAAGAGTCAAAAGACTAGTATGAGTCGTGGCGTTTCCACCTATCACCTCCCCGCCTCCTGGGGCCGAAGGTTAGGGGCAGCCGTAACGGATGGAATATTGGCGCTCGCAATTGGAGTGTCTGTCCTCACCCTGGGCAATCGGTTGGATTTTTGGTCGCTGACCCCCTCAAAACTCTGGATTTTGGGCGTCATTTTCATTTTTTTTGGAATCAGAAGACCTTCCCCAGGCACTCGCGTTTGGGGTATCAAAAAAGAGGGCCGCAATCGATTCCAACAAAAAGAGGCCTTGGGTTTTCTGATTTTCGTACGCATGGGGGCGACACTCATCCTGCTCTTCGCGCTTGTCGGTTTGACCGAAGCCGCCCTTTTGAGCCATCCTCTTTGGAGCAGGGCTGCCCCATGGCAACCGACCGTGAATAACCCCACACTCGCCGTTACCTCACCCGCCCGACTTCGCCTCCCCTTTTTTTACACGCAGGCCCTTTGGCCCCTGAACTTTAACAGCCAGCCCATTTATTACGCGATCCCCTATGAAAAGGGCCCCCCCGAACATTTCGTGGGACATATCATCGCTCGCTGGGACGAGCCCGGCTCGCCACGTGTTCGTGTGGTTTTCGAAGGCCCTAAGACCCCGAATGCGCCCTGGCCCATGACGGCGATTCGAGATTGTTTTACAAAATCTTGGTTTTCGTTAATCAACCCTCAAGGCTTTGACTGCTTTGAAAAAAAACAGGACGTGCTCGCCAGACATTTGCGCGAGATCCATGCATTGAAAATGAGGGTTTCTAATATCCGTTGGTTTAAGCTGCCCTCCCAGGCTGAAGGGTTTTATCTGCATGCTGAAAAGGCCGACAGTTTCCAGGAGCGGTTTTGTTTCATCACCCCTCACGGCATTCACCAAACGATCATCCTGGATCGGCCAAGCCACCCCAGCTCCGATTCCGCCTGGCAGGTTTTTCAAACTGTGCTTAACACCCTTGAACTTCGAGAAGACCTCAAAGACGGACAGGCTTGGGTGAATGAAGCCCTCTCAAAAGTAGATGTGAGAAATTCTGGGGAGGACGCCCTCAACCAGGCTCAGGCACTGCTCACCTCCAAGATCAGTGTCGATGGCAAGGTCCTGGACTCTTATTTCCATTTAGGGGGAACGGCCTACCTTTTAGCCAAGAAGAATCAGGCAATCCCCCGGGAGGTCGCGGGCACCTTGATAGAGAATATGGTCCATTATTCCCATGATTTAGCTCCTGAAGACCCTCGAACCGGCCAGCTGGAAAAAATGGCATTAGAAGCCAGAAGGAAGTAAGAAAAATACGTTAGTTTTTCTCCCCCCATTCAGGTAAAAGACCCCCCACAGCATGAAATGCCCATTTTGTTCCACCTTCAACACCCGCGTCATCGACTCCCGCCTCAATCAAACGGGCGAAATCACTCGGAGGCGGCGCGAGTGCCTCCATTGCGGAGGACGCCTTACGACCTACGAGCGCATCGAAGAGCAGATGCCAGCGGTGATCAAAAAAGATGGCAGACGCGAAGACTTTAATTCTAGAAAAATATTGGATGGGATCCAAAAAGCCTGTCAAAAGCGCGAAGTGACCATTGCCCAGATGGAACAAATCGTCCAGGATTTGGAGCGAAAAATTCAAGCCATGGGCTTAAAAGAAATTCCATCGCGCGCCTTGGGCCAGGTCGTCATGAAGGCGCTGCATCGCCTGGATAAAGTCGCTTACATCCGATTTGCTTCGGTTTACCGCGATTTTCGCGACGTCGAGGACTTTGTCGCGGAACTGCGGGGCTCCCAAGGCGAGTTGCTTGTTCTAGAAGAAGAAGACGATGCGACCGAAAATCTGAAGTTTCCTTTTATTGAAGATTCCGCACCCGAGGCACCCAAACGTTTATGAAATCCAGACATCTTGCTCGTGAAATCGCTCTCCAGATCCTCTACCGCTATGACATCGCAGGCAATGCGCCTACCACCAGCGCCGCGCTCAAAGCTGAGCTTGAAGGGCATTTCGCCCATTTTCATGTCTCTGAGAACTTGCGTCCCTTTGTCGCGCTTCTCGTTGAAGGAACCCTGGGCGCCATGGCCATTTTGGATGCGCTTTTAGAGAAACATACCGATAATTGGAAACTATCGAGGCTCGCTCATGTCGATCGCTCGCTGCTTCGCATGGCCGTCTATGAGATGACCCAAATCTCCGATACGCCGATCTCGGTGGTCATTAATGAAGCCATTGAACTGGCTAAGCAGTTTGGTACGTCTGACTCCCCTTCGTTTGTCAACGGAGTCTTGGACGCCATCAAGGGCGCCCGGGAAATCCCTGCAGCCGCGCCGTCAGATCACTGACACTTGCACACTGCCCCCGAACTCATATAGAATATCCTCAGGATGTCCGATGCTGATCGTCACAATAAAATTGAACTCGATCCTATCACAGCCTTAGAGAGCCAGACTCTCGAAGGCTGTGTTGCGACCTTGTATCAAAACGAAAGGCCGCTCTTCGGCTTAGCCGGTCTCTTGGATTGGCGCTTTCAAGGCGCGCTTTCCTCGTACCTGCGCTCGGGGGCGATGAGTGGCCGCGAGGGAGAGTGCATTTATGCGCCCTTTCAGAGCCATGGACGCGTCACTCATGTCATTTTCCTGGGCTGCGGCAGCAACAAAGCTTCGGGAGCTCGAAGCGTTCCCTCTCCCGCGTGTGTCGCCCTTCTGCGAAAGAATCTCGCGACCCTGACTTTACCGAAAATAGGCATTTCGCGAGCTGATTTTGGCACCCCTTCAGAATCCTTTTTTGAAGAGAATTTTCCTGATCATGGGAAAGGAGCTCCCCTTTGGGTGTGCCACTAAAGCCTTCTCTCTCAGATTTGGCGGCGTGGTCGATCGATCGCTCAAAGAAGTTTGAGCCGCCGCAACGCAAACCCTTTGAGAAAATCACGGAAGCCTTGGATCTTCTCAACGGCCTGGCGGAGATTACGACCGAAAGTTTGAAGCAGATTCAGCCTAAAAAATCGGCTGCACCTCTCGTGACCGCTTCTGCTCCTGTGCCCGCCCCAGTGGCAGCAACGCCTTCGGCGGCCCCCGGAAAACTGATTCAAACCAAACCCATGTTTTCAACCTCACGCCCCGAGTACAAAGGCGCGCTTCAAGATCCAAAACTGGTCGAAGCGCTGTTGCGAATCACGCAAAACCGAAAAGCTCAAGGCAAGCCAAAACCCAAAGCCTCAACGATGCCTACCGAGGCCCAAGACAACGGGTTTCGCCTCATTCAACCTGAACAAATTGATGCCGGACTAAAACCGCAACCCGTGCGAGCAACTTTTTCTGCCAATCGCACTCCTGTAATGCGAACCCATAAACGAAAATGAGAACGTAGTGAGAGTCGTCGATTTTTTATCCTTCATCCTCAAATCCCACGGACAAACCCTGCAAGAACTTGCGGCTTTTTTGCAAGAAGACGTGCTCTTTGAAGTCCTGGAGCAAGCCGGAGAGCTCGATCGCCCCCCTTCGCTTGCCGAAGTGACCCAATACCTTTCGCTGCATACGACCCTAACCCCTTTGCGTGAAGCCCATCCCAGTTACGAGTCACCCTACGTCTTGTTGGAGAATACCGTTCGAGAAATCCATCTCTCCCCCGTCCTTGAGTTTCACCTCTGGGCCTACCCCCATTATCGTGCCTTTGTCGAAAGTTCCGTGGATCTGAGCGCAAGCGTCGTACAAGATTCAAAAGGCCCTATTCTCGTTGGTGAAGCGGTTGAGAGAGCCCAGGAATGGGTTAAAACCCTCCCCTTGCCGCCTGAGTCAGGTAAGCTTGCTGAAGCCATCTCGCGCAAGATTTGGCTCAGATTTCGGACTGAAGCACTCAAGAAAATGGGGCTGCGTCCCATTTCTGCAGCGACTTGAGCAGCAAGCGTCCTCCTTACGCAGTTTGCACTAGCTAATCAGCCGCCTGTCTTATTAAGATATTAATGGGGAATGTAGGTGCATATGGCGAAGGGAAAATCTCAAAACTTTATCGAAATCTTGAGCTGTGCTCTTGCGTTGCTGGCGGGGGGCCACGCGCTTGCCGGGACTCCGCGCAACATTAGCGAAGTGCCGCCTGCACGCACGGTTGAAGAATCCAAAGCGCGCTTTGATGATCGAGCCGCCGCGTTTATTCGCGACTATGCGGGCGTGCAATTGGGATTCATGGGATCCAACATCATGCGGTTTCCCATCATCTCGCTGGCGAGATTGCATTTTGGTGAAGACATTGAGTTGGTCAATCAGTCCATCATGGATCCAAGGTCCTATGCGTCCGCACTCCCAGGCACTGATTTTCATGACTTAGGAAAGCTATTCGCGCGAAACGGCGATTACGACTTTGGTCTCAGAGGACTTGAAGTCCTCGCCTATCATTTTGCAAACCGGCCGGATTTACTTTGGCCAGAATCTCGCCAAAAAATCGTCTATGAGCTCATGACCGCTACCGGCGGCGACTTCACGACTTACCACATGTTCGGGCCCGTAAAATGGAAAGAAACCGAAAACCATATTCTCCTTACCGAGAGTTCAAGGTTTCTCACCAATCAATTGCGTTTAAATGACCTTAAAGCGCAAGGCAAGTACGACGCAAGTTTTGACAATGACAAGAATGGGTTGAGCGAAAAGCTCCTGCGATTTATGCAGAAGTTCTTGAAAAATGACTTCGATGAGTTCAATTCTCGCCCCTATCAAAAGCTGGCTCTTGCCGCGGTAACGACGTTGTTTGAATATTCAGAGGACGCCCGAGTCAAACTCATGGCTGAAATGGTCATGAACTTTATGGATGCCAAATTTGCGGCCTCTTCAAAAAGCTTGCGCCGAAGCGTCCCCCTTTCAACGGCAGCCCGCCTATGCCGAAACGCCCAATCTTGTGAGCATTGATCAAGAAAGCACACGCATGGCGCTGATGGCGGGCAACACCCAACACTTGGGCGAAATGGATTCGCCCTACAGTTTGGATACGTGGAGTTTAATTGCGCAGGCCGTAGGAACTTACCGCGTTCCCGATATGATTTTGGATCTCATCGTTCGCGATGAGGAGCCGGGGCGTGTGTTTTTTCAGCGTTTTCATCATACCGCTTGGGAAGCTTATTCAGGCGCCCCTACGTTTCTGCTTGCCGCTGGCGGAAAATACAAAAGTCAGTGGGATTTTTTCACCAAGCAGTTGAGTTCCTGGGCAGTGCCCACGACGTTAATTCCTGCCCGCGAAGGTGTTTCTCGCGATCAAATGATTCACATTGATGGATTGAGGCAGCTCAGTGCCAGACACAATCTGTGCTTAGCCCCCGGTTTTGCGTGCGGCATGAATGTCGTGATTCCCAAATTTATTCCTCCCTCTTGTCGCGAGACAGTGGGCAACTGGACGTTTGTGGATTTTACTTCGGCTGCGTGCCCCCTTCACTATGGTTTTTTTGTCGCCGCTTATATTGAACCTTGCACCATGTGGAACTGCAAGAAAGTGGCAGACAATTTTGGTTTCTTGGAAGTGTCAGAACCCACGGCTTCGATGGATTTTGCAGCGTTTAAAAAGCAGATCTTGGCGAAGAACCCGGGGGCGAAATTCAAGCCCAGCGAAAACAATGTGTATGTCACTTCTCAGGGCGGGCGTGTGGAGTTTGAGCCCTTACCTTCCCTTGCTTACGATTACGGGATCCACGCCTGGAATGGTCAGAAGATGGATCTCAACGAGTTTCATTGGCCGCTGGCTCAAGGCGATTATATTCAGGCCGATGGCAGTGGGATGGTCATGATCACAAATCCGTATTTGCGCAAACGCATTATCCTGGATGGCCGAGATGCAATGAACCCTTGGCGCGGAGAAGTGGATCTCTAAGTATCCCGTGGGCAGCGTGGCTGCCCGGCGGATATGCGAATGTATCCGACTGGTATTTCTGGAATTTTTTTAAAATTTAATTGCAAATCTTTTTTCGTTCTGCGATAAAGAGGCACTTTTACCCACAATAAGTGCGTTTTAATTACACCGTCTTTTCTATTTACCTTTGTCGCGCACTTTCATGAATTCACTAAAACCACTCTCTTTCATGAAAGGCACCAGACCTATGTCACTCCTTCAGCAAATCCACCAACGCGCCCTCGAACTCAGCACCCGTTACAAAAAGGCCGAAGCCGAATTGCTAGAAATTCTAGATCAGGTAGATCGCCACCGCGTTTATCTTGAGCAGGGGCACTCCAGCCTGTTTCTCTACGCCGTGCGGGGACTAGGTCTTTCCGAAGGCGTCGCTTACAACCTAATTACGGTTGCTCGCAAAGCGCGCGCGGTGCCTGAGATTAAGTCGATGATTGCCGAGGGCTCTCTGACCCTTTCCAATGCAAGAAGGATCACTCCCGTGCTCACGCCCCAAAACAAAAAGGAATGGTTGGAGAAGGCCGCTACCCTCTCCCAGCGGCAGCTTGAAAAAGAAGTTGCTAAAGTGAGGCCCCAAAGTGCGACGCAAGAGAGCGCAAGTTACGTATCGGAAACTCGCGTTAAACTTGAGGTCGGACTTTTCGAAAAAGACATGCTGGCACTTAGGCGCGTGCAAGACCTTTTGAGTCAAACGCGGGGTCGGGCGGTTTCACTTGAAGAAACCTTGGTAGCGATGACAGGTGAATACCTAAAACGCTTTGATCCGGTCCGCCGAGCTAAAAGGCAGATTGCGAAAAATGGCTCGGATTCGGCCCCGCAAGTCATACAGCCTGTATCGAGTCAGGCGATTGAGCCTGAAAAGACACGCAAAAAAACCACTAAACACGTCACCGGACGCGTCCCGATCCCCGCCCCACTCCTTCATCAAGTCCGACTCCGAGATCAAGGCCGATGCACCTACACACCGGATAACGGAAAACGCTGCAACCAAAGCCGCTGGATCGAAATCCATCACAAAATCCCGGTATCCGAGGGAGGAGGCAACACTTTAGAGAATCTGACGACTTTCTGCTCGGCCCATCATGACTGGACTCACGCTACCGCTACAGCTCCATCCAATTCGCCCCTTGCGACGAATTCACCCGCAAAGGAACCGCCAAAGTCACAACAGTCTCCATGACCTCGCACAGAAGCTTTCGAACCACGTCAACTTCATCGGCAGGGCAATCCAAAAGCACTTCATCATGAACCTGTATAATCAATCTTGAGCGATATCCCTTAAGCCTATGATCCAGCTCAATCATCGCAAGCTTCATCAAATCCGCGGCCGTCCCTTGAATCGGCGTGTTCATCGCCATCCGCTCGGCATTGGCGCGCACGGCGCCATTTTTGGACAATAATTCCGGCAATTTTCGCTTTCGCCCAAAAAGAGTCTGGGTATAGCCCAGTTCCTTGGCATCACTGATTAAACCACCCAAAAACACTTTCACGCCTTCATAGCGCTCAAAATAGCGATCAATCGTATCCTGTGCCTCGCGCCTGGAGATCTTTAACTCCTGGGCCAAACCAAAAGCCGTCTTGCCATACATCAGCCCAAAGTTAATCGCCTTGGCAATGGATCGCTTCTGATCAGTAACCTGATCCAGCGGAATCCTGTAAATCTCTCCGGCGGTGCGCCGATGTACGTCTTCGTCTTTTTGAAAGGAGCGAGACAGCTCAATATCGCCGCTCATGTGTGCCAAGATCCTAAGCTCAATTTGCGAATAATCGGCCGACACCAAAACATTGCCAGGGGACGCCACAAACGCGCGCCTGATCTTAAGCCCTCGCTCTGATCTCACCGGAATGTTTTGAAGATTAGGCTCTGAGCTAGAAAGCCGCCCCGTGGCTGTGACCGCTTGATGAAAACCTGCGTGAATCTTGCCCGTGACAGGATCACAAAGTTCAGGCAAAGGATCAACGTAGGTGCCCTTAAGCTTTGCAATCTCTCGGTATTCTAACAAAAGACGCGGAATTTCGTGAAGCGGCGCAAGCGCTTCAAGGACCGATGCGTCAGTTGAAAATCCAGTTTTCGTTTTTGATTGAACGGGAAGTCCCAGATCTTCAAACAAAAGTTTTGCAAGCTGCTTAGGCGAGTTTAAATTGACGCGCTCTTTTGTAAAAGCGGCGACCTTTTCTTCAATCTGCAATAACTCCGCCCCAAACTCCCGAGACAGCTGCGCAAGCCAGGGCTTATCAATGCAAACGCCTTGAGCTTCCATCCGCGCCAGAATATCGACTAACGGCAAATCGATCTTGGCAAAGACTTCCATTGCCGCCTCAGACGCAAGTCGGCCTTTTAGTTCATTCCACAACTTCAGCGCAATCCAGGCGTCCTCAGCCGAATAACGAGTGGCAACCTCTACAGACACCTCATCAAAGCCTACCTGTTTTTTCCCTTCACCGCAGACGGCCTCAAAAGGGAGCACTTCGTAATTGAGATATTTTGCAGCCAGAGTTTTAAGATTGTGCCTACCTTCCGGATCCAAGACATAAGAGGCCACCATCGTGTCAGCACCGATTCCATCAGGACGCAAGCCCAGTTGGTAGAGAACACTCCAGTCATACTTTAAGTTTTGCCCGATTTTTTTATAACGGGGATTTTCCAAAAAAGGTTTCAACCCTGATAAGACTCGCTCCTGCGCGAGCTGAGGAACTCCAGCCTCGCGATGCCCAATCGGAATGTAACACCCAAACCCTACGTCATAGCAAATCGCAATCCCTACAAGACGCGCAAGCCTAGGATTTAAAGAGGTGGTCTCAAGGTCAAACCCAAACTCCTTTGTACGTTCAAGATTTTCCAAGAGGGCAACAAAAGCAGCTTCGTTATTGATCGTTCGAAAAGTGTTGCGATCAAGTTCAATCGTAGGCACTGCTTTGACTTCGACCGGTGGCACCGCCGCATCTCCAAAAAAGGCAAACGCCGTTTGGGCCTGAGTTTCCCAGCGTTTCATGAGCGAGCCTAATTCCATTTTTCCAAGAAACTCTCTAAGTTCCGCCGTTAACCTAAACTCAAAGCGCAGCTTTTCAGAATCTGCTTCAAGGGGCAAATCATGATGCAGGCTTGCAAGTTCTGAAGACAATCTGGCGTCTTTGACATGCTCACGCAGAGTCTCGCCTTTTTTGCCAGGAACAAGACCCTTTTCCGCAGCATCCAGCACCGCGTCCAGGCTCCCATACTGATTCAAAAGTTCACAAGCGCCCTTAGGACCAATGCCGCGCACCCCCGGAATATTATCCGAAGAATCCCCCACGATCGCCAGATAGTCTCGGATGAGTTCAGGGGGCACTCCAAACTTCTCTTGCACTGCCGCGGGATCATAAGTTTTTCCAGCCATCGTATCCCAGACCTTCACACGTCCCGACACCAGCTGCATCAGATCTTTATCCCCAGTCACAATCACCACTTCGTGATCGGGATCTAGCGCGCACCACTTTTTAGTCAACGTCGCAATTAGATCATCCGCTTCAATACCCGAGAGTCGAAACCCCGGAACCCCAAAAGCGTTAACCAGTTCCTCGACGCGCGAAAACTGCGGGATGAGTTCCTCCGGAGGCGCCGATCTGTTGGCTTTATACTCGGCGTAAACCAGCTTTCGATGGGAAGGTTCTTTTGAATCGAATGTGACCGCCATGTACTCAGGCTTTGCTTCATCAAAAAGCTTGGCCATCATGGATGCCACGCCATAAACGGCGTTCGTAGGTTCGCCCGTTCGCGTATGAAGCGGCCGGATCGCGTAAAAGGCGCGGAAAATAAAGGAACTAATGTCCAGCAGGTAGAGTGTCTTTATATTCTTTTTGGGGGGCATGAGCATCAACCACTTCCGTATCACCAAGCACATCGCCTAAGCGATGACCTGCGGCCACAGTGGCCATGAGATAAACTTCAATGAGCATTAAAGGGATTCCGACCAAGATCAAGATCAACCATCCCCAAACCGGAATCAATGCAAAAAATGTCGCAATACCCACCGGCGCGTTTCTTAAAAGTGAATCGCGAAACGTCGCACTGCCACCGCGTTTGGTGCTCACCACTCTGAGATTCAGCACGCGCTTGCCTAGGCTTTGCCCGTGAAAACCGGCACGCGTTATTCCATCTCCAAAAAGACTATAGAGAAATCCTGCCAACGGCCCGACGGGATAAGGGAGCACAACAGAAACCGCAATCACGAGCACAAGGTCAATGGATTTTGCCACCACACGATTCAGCACACTGACTCGAGGGTGTGCCATCGAGTTAAAGGGCTCCTGGGAGAAAAAAGCGATCTAAAATATCCACTAAGCAATGAATCGCAAACCCATGCGCCTCTTGAATGCGGCAGGAGTTCTTACCCAGCTCGACGTTCAAGACGAGATCACACTCTTGCTTAAGTTTGCCTCCGACGCCGCCCGTCATCGCAATCGAAAGACAGCCTTTTTTGCGGGCCTCCCTCACGGCTTCCAAAACGTTGGGTGAATTTCCTGAAGTTGAAATTGCAACAACCACATCCCCCTTTTTTGCCAATGCTTGGATCTGCTTTGTAAAAACATGCTCAAATCCATAATCATTGCCAATCGCAGTGAGATTTGAAGTATCCGTCGTGAGCGCAAGAGCCGGGAGCGGTCCACGTTCAACGAGCATCCGGCCCACTAATTCCGCTGCCATATGCTGTGCGTCGGCTGCGGATCCCCCATTGCCAAAAATCAAAATCTTGCCGCCTCCGGCAATCGAATCGCCCATCATTTTGGCGCCTTTTATGAGGTTTTCTCCATAATCATGAAAAAACCGCCGCTGCGCAGCGATCGTCTCTTCAAAAATTTGCGCCAAATATTCGCTAGGCTTTAAGTTCGCTTGCGTCGTGCCCATGAATCTTTTATACAATGAAAACTATGACAACTTCAAAGAATGTTTTAATCGCCACCGATGCTAACTTCCAAACCGACGTCAAAGGCTCCTCCCAGCTTGCGCTGGTGGATTTTTGGGCCGAATGGTGCGGCCCCTGCAAAGCCCTCACGCCTGTGATTGAACAAATTGCGGATGAGTACGCTGGCAAAATGAAAGTATTCAAAATGAACGTCGATGAAAACCCAGGCACTCCTACCCAGTTTCACGTGCGAGGGATTCCGACTGTGCTCTTTATCAAAAACGGTCAACTCGTGGATCAATTGGTGGGCAACCACCCCAAAGACACCATCGTTTCGACGATTCAAAAACACATCTAAGATATCGTTTGACCCTGCTCCAAGATCCGGTATCCTCTAGATAATCATGTAGATTTTTAGGAATTATTTCTACAAAAGGAGCCCGCTCATGGAATCGGCGAATTACATACAAGGACTGGTAGCAGGTTTTCAGGCAGGCGGAGGGTGGATGATCCCCATCGCCATCGCTCTTGCCGTCTCGGTGGCATTTTCAATCGAGCGTTTTATTCGCCTCTACTTTCAATATAACGTGGATGGCGCGTCATTCATGTTCGAAATCCAAAAATACGTGCTCGCCAGCGACTTAGATGGCGCCATCCGCCTCTGCAATGGCACTGGCAAAGCGGCACTTCCTCGAGTTATCAAGGCTGGCCTTCAACGCGCTTCTCGAGATGAAACACAGATCCAAAACGCGATTGATGCGGCAAGCCTTGAGATTATGCCAAAACTTGAGCGTAGGCTCCCGTTCCTAGCTCTCATCGCCAATATCTCGACACTCCTAGGATTGCTGGGAACGATCAGCGGATTGATCAAAGCCTTCGCCGCCATCGCTCTTGCGGATCCAGCGCAACGCCAAGCGATTCTTTCCCACGGGATCAGCGAAGCCATGAATGCCACGGCCTTTGGTCTTTTAACCGCGATTTTCACGATGATCTCTCACAGTATTCTCACGAGCAAAGCGAATCACCTTTTAGAGGAGCTTGATGAGTTTGGCGTGAAACTTCTGGATCTTCTGTCAGCGCGAAAATATCGGCAGCCTTCGCAGCAAGCCGAATAGGAAACCAAAAAGCGTGCTAAAGCGCCCTACATCTAAACGAAAGAGTAAAAATCAGCAAATCGAGCTGAACCTCGTTCCAATTTTGGATACGATGGTAACCCTCATTGGTTTTCTGCTCTTTACAACCTCCTTTTTGGCCATTGTCAGTATTGAATCTCCCTTCCCAGAAACTAATTCGGCGCAGGTTGAGAAGAAGATAAAAGAGCGGCCTTTACAGCTCACCCTCAGCCTTCGTGAGAAAGAATCGGAGCTTTGGAGTCCCTTTGAGAGAATTCCAAGCAAAGTGATACCCCATGCTACTCCTGAGCTACCCACGGGTGTACCCCAACCCGACATCAAGAAAATTCACGACGCACTTATTGCCATCAAACAACAGTTTCCCGAAGAAACGCAGCTCATCTTGGTCCCTAATCCCTCGGCAAACTATGACCTGCTCATTGGCGTGATGGACACGGCGCGCGCCATAGAGCCAACAGATCCCCCGCTTTTTCGCAAAAATCCAAAATCCGGGAATTCTGAAACCATCAAAACCCTTTTTCCAGAAATCATCTTTGGGAACCTTCTTGAAACGGAAGGGGGCGCATGAGCTTTCGAAAATCCATCCGAGGACGTCGCGGCCGAAGACGTGTCTCCTCCCACTTCGAATTGCAGTTAACGAGCATGATGGATGTGTTGGTCATCATCGTTGTATTTTTGCTTAAGAGCTACTCCACGGCCACTAATCAGTTTAGCGCGATGGCGGGAGTGCAGCTCCCTTATTCGTTTTCGCAGGATTCTCCGCCTGATAGCTTACATTTGATTTTGACCCCTGAAGCGATGACTTTTGAGAATGAGCGGATCTTGGAATTTACACGCTCCGCAGGCGATGTCGGAACAAGCGACGCTTCCTATTCGCTCAGGCCTTCAGACACGGATGAAGGTGGCAGACGAGTCATCCCCCTTTATGATGCGCTGATCAAGGCTCGCAACAAGTCTGAGCTTTTGCGCGCAAAATCAACTAAGCGCGATGCGCAAGGCAATCCCCTTCCTTTTGAAGGCGTTCTTGCCATCCAGGCCGATAAGCGCGTGCATTACGATACCATTAGGCGAGTCATGTACACGGCCGGCGCTGCGGGTTATAAAGTTTTCCGTTTTCTCGCGATGAAAAAAGAGTAAAACAAGAGCGTGCATAAGCGCTTTCATCCCATCCTCAGACTCTTCGCTCATATGCGAGCGAAAGCCTTTTCACCTTGGTTTTTGCCACTCATCTTTTTCCTCTCTTTCATCGATTTTTTTGTCGTCGTGATCCCGATGGATGCACTTGTGGTCGCTTCTGTTTTGCTTCGCAAAAAAGATTGGTTCAAAGTCTTCATCGTTGCAACGCTGGGATCGGCGCTCGGCGCGATTGCGCTGGCTTACGTTATTGATTTATGGGGAGAGCCCCTCGTGCGCGAACACTTGGGGACTTGGTACGTCGGCGAAACCTGGACCAAAACCACCGAAATTATTTCAAAGCACGGGGCCTGGGGACTCATCCTCATCGCCATGACTCCACTTCCTCAACAAGTGGCCGTTGCTTTATGCCGATTTGCGCATGTGTCTCTGTCTGCGATTTTCTTAAGCATCTTTGTAGGCCGAGGCCTTAAGTACTTTTTCTACGCCTATTGCGCGGCGTTTGCACCCAGGCTGATCATGCGATTCAAATCAATCCGCGAAGAAACAGTGGAACTTACGACCGACGAAAAAGACGCATCAGTAGATGCGTCTACTAACGCGCCTTAAGCGCGCGCATTACTTCCCACCGGAACTATACTTAAACGCGTAACTCACTTGCACAATGCCTGCTCCGCGTGGAATCGGAAACTGAATCCGCTTTAGGACGCCCAAAATACAACGCTCCGTATTGGCATTATTAAGGGTCGTGGACTCCAGGCCCGCTTGGGTCACGATGCCCGAAGCTCCGATGACAAAACTTGTTCCTACGCGCCCCGCGAGATGGGGATTTTCAGCGTTGATTTCTTTTTCATAACACAGTCTAAATTCATCCCGATGAGCGAGAATTGCCGCTTCAACCGCATCACGATCAATCGCTCCCATCACAACCGTTTCTTCATCGCCGCCCATCCGAATCGCCACACGCGTTTGTCCGCCCACAATGCCACTGCCTGTGCCCGCAGCTCCCATGCCAGTGCCCACGCGTGCGCCACCTCGGCCTTCATTAGAAAGCCCGCCTAGGGTCGTCGCATCTGTCCCCCCACCGCCTTTGCTTGCACCCGAAAGCGCAAGACCACCGCCGCCGCCAGTATCAAAGCCCCCAAATCCTTTAAGTTTTGAGCCACTCTTTCCAAGCTGGGCCGCACTATTTCCTAAGAGATTTTCAATTTTTCCAGCGGCTGATTTAAGAAGATCCAAATTACCTTGATCTGCAACCTGACTGTTTCCGCCCCCTTTGCCTTCTCCTCCATCAGGGGCGGCACGCTTGGCCTGCTCTTGTTTTTCCAAATCCTTTTTGGCCGTTTTTGAGCCACGGGTCCCCTCTTTGCCCTTCGCGCGCGCGCCCTTGCCGCCTTGCGCTTTGAGTTGAGCTTTAGGTTTCGCATTCTTCTTTATAGCCGCGGCTGCCGCGTTTTTCTCCAGGGCTTTGGCGCCGACATTCATTTCCTTAGGGACGGGCTTGTTGGGCTCCGCATTCTTAAGTTCCAGCGCAATTTTCTCCAGCGCGGGAGGAGCTTCCTTGATCACCGGCCTCTTTGCCGAAAATTTTTCTGGCTGATAAAGGATCGTCGCAATACGCTCCGGCACCTGCTCGGGTTCGACATTTTGCGGCACATTGATCTTGAGCAGGGCCGTGATCATGATTGCCGAAAGTAAAAAAGAAGCGCCAAAGATCTTGAAAAAAAGCGGATCCCGCTCAATCATTTTGCTAGGCTTAAGCTTGGGCGGCGCCGCCGTGAAACTCAGATAAAAATCTAAAGCCCCCAGCGTGATCTTCGCAAAATCGTCTTTGCCGAGCGAAACCTGATAGGCCTGCTTTAATTGATCTAAGTTTTGCAGTTGTCCGTTTCGATGAACAACGCCCTTCATGGGGACATCGAGATTCAAAACGTAATCTTTACCAACGCGTGTGACTAAATCAAACAAGCCCAGAGGCGCAAGCTGAGGCATGAGCTGAGGAATTCCAAAATCCGCTTCGCGAGTGGGTCCGATGCTCACTTTGTCTGCTTCGACAAAATGTTTCACATCCAAAACGCCATCGGAGCCAGCGGTATTCCAGGAAAACACAATCTCCAGCGCCTGCTTTTGGGTAGGCCGATAATCAAAAATTTCTCTCACAACAGATTCATCTTCCAAAAGCAGCGAAGTAAAGTCCTCTTTAGGATCCAGAAAAAGCTTTCGGCCTTCGGCTTCTTTTGAAGGAGGCGCCAGGGCATTTGATCCCTGCGGTCTATCCAAGGAAAACTTAAAGCTATGCCGACCAATGGTCAGTTTGCTGCCTCCTTCTAAAACCTCCAAAACAGTTTTCTTGCCGTTTACGAAGATCCCCGTTTCACTGGCTAAATCAAATACTCTGACCTTGCCATCTTCGCTCTGCTCGAGCACGGCGTGAAGGGGCGCCACGCCATCACCCGTGACGCGCAGATCTGCTGAAACCACCGAACCCACCACGATCCGATCTTTATCAAAGCGAAAAGTGCCCTCGACACTCTCTAAAACCATCACGGCCTTTTTGCGAGTGGGCGCGATCACGTCGCGAAACCCTTCAATTGCTTTTGTAGGATCGGGGGCTGCCTCGTGAGGCGGTTTTGTTTTATCGGTCATAAATTTTTAGTTCTCATTTTGTCATAAGAGCATCACGAAGCATCTCGGGATGGAAGTTTTTCCGCCGTTTAACCCAAGAATCAAACTTCTCTTCGTTACGGTTTTGAAAATAAAACTCCCCCGGCGCTTTGACCTCTCCTTGAATATTGATTCCATCAAAATTAAGCTCTGTTTTTTTAGGAAATACCGTTCGAACCTTTTTTCCACCACTACTCACGGGCTCCTCCGCCCAAACCGGGCAAGCCACCCAAAAGCTCAGCAAGAGTGCAGGCAAAAGAAACCCTATTTGTCTTTCCATACCCCACACACCTTTCTTAAACGATCCGTAGAATCTTTTTCAAACCCTACCAGTTTGACCCCATCCAATTCTTTGAGAATCTCCAGACACTTAGCCGCGCCTTCAAGACCGGCAGGACCGGCGAGTGCCGCTTCATGAAAACTGCGGGCAAATCGACCTGAAGGCTCAGAACCCATCGCTCGCATGCCTTCTCCCGACGTTGTCCCGCCCGTCCCTTGAGAACATACGGCAAGACCCACTTTTACTTCTAGCGTATCAGCGGCCTCTTTCGCCGCTTTTTCAAAACTCAGTTTTGCTTTTGCAAAAAGCCGATAATAAGCAAGCAATTCTCCGCGATTAATGAGCGCAGGTAAAAAACCGTCTTTTAAATGCAGGGCCTGTGTAAAGCCATAATTTGCTTCAGCGGCGGCGGCCCAATCTTCTTCACCTTCTGCCGAGAGCGTCATAGCGGCGCGATTGTTCAAAGCCGAAACACTTTTAGGCGCTAAAGCCAGCGCCCGCTCATAAGCGATTCGCCCCAGGATCGGTTTGCCTTGCCCCCAAAGCAAGTTTCCGTAGTCAACCCACGCTTCACCCTCCTCAGGGTTTTTGAGAAGCCGTTCACGCGTTTTTTCAAAGGCCGGCGCCAAGCCCATCGTTCCACCATCCGGAGCGATCCCTGCTATTCGAAACCGCCCGCGAACGCCTTGTGCACGCCCGAGTGCCCCAACACCCGCAACGGTTGTGATTCGAGCGTCCGCAAGGCCATCCGCAATTTCGGGAAGGGCGGGGCTCAAAATTTCTGAAGCCGCGGCCTTTGAATAAGCCTCAGCCCAGGTCGAAAAAGCCTTGGCACGAAGAGGGACACTGAGCGCTTCTAAATTCTTTTTAAACTGAGCTTGAAACACGGCCAAATCGGTCCCGGGACTCACCGTGGCAGGAGGAGGAATTCGGTCAATCTCGTCTGCAAAGCTATAGGCCCATACCCCTAGGCGATGAAGTCCTGCAATGCCCCAAGGACCGCCAACTTCGACGGCGGCCGCATAAGCTTTCGTGAGAGGCTCCAAGAACCACATCCGCTGATCAAGCGCTTTTTTCAATTGAGTTTCGGGTAGCTGCAAACTTTCAAAATGGGCTTCACTCTCCATCATTTCAGCCAGGCGAAAACGCGCATACCCCACAAAAGGCGAGAAGGACTCGACCTTGCCTTTTTGTCCTGAACTGCTCGAAGTCACGAGTCCCGCCGCTTTTTTATACATCCCTTTGGCTTGAACGGTTTCCCCGGACTTCAACAAAAGATCTCCTAACCGAGAAGCACACTCGGCATCGATTTCAGCAGGTCCCGTCAGACAAAACTTAAAAAGCCGATTGGCTTCGCTCTCTTTTTCGGACCGAGTGTAGGAGCGCGCAAGCGCGAGCGCCACCGACCAGCGAAGGGGAGATTTTGGATGAATCGTGAGAAAGGCTTCCCGGGTTAATTGCGATTTAGCGATTTCCCCTTCACCCTCAAAAACGCGTGCGGCCGTCTCCAAAGATTCAGGAGTCCCGCCTTCTCGCCCCAGCTTTTCAAAGAGTCTCGCAGCCGTAAGCATCGCCCCAGTGATGAACCATCCCGTTGCGGAATTTCGAATCGCTTCAAGCGCCTTGGGACTTTTTGGAAAACGCTTCAGCCACTCCCCACTGACTCGCTCCGTATCTGAAGCCAGTGCCGCTTTTTGAAAACTCAACAAGGCATTGGCAAAAGTTTTTTCCGAGACATCTCGCGCTACGGTTTCAAGAGCCAAGGCCTCATAACCCCTCGCGGCCTCCGCAAAATCCTTACCACGCTCCTGTTTTGCAATGAGCCCAATCTTGAGCCTCTGTCCCAAATCCGCTAGAAACAGCTTCAGTTTTCCGGCCGCGTTTTGTTGATCGTTGGCCAGGATTGCCGCATTTTCACCCAGCTCCTTCACGGCCAGCTTGAGTCCCTCTACATTGCTACGGACTGGGTCCGAATCCACCGCCATCGACGCAACCGTTGGGACTTGGTCCGAATAAATCTGAAGCCACAAACGAGCTGCAATGAGGGCCTGGTTAGATTTGGGTGTCCGATCCACAATCGCTTTAAGTCTTTTGACCGCCTCTTTTTGAGAGCCGGGATAGCCTGCCAACACTTGCGCGGCCTTCAAAGCAGAGTCTCTCCCTTCTGCGGTATCTCCCAACGAAGTCTGAAGGGTATCGGTGGCTTCTACGAATTGTTTTTCCAGATCAGACGGGTCAGTGGCTTTGCTCTCGGTTTTACCCTGTTTTTGAATCGCATCCGCAAGACTTGCCGTCCAAAGTGCCGCCGCTTCCTTGGCATAGCGCTCGTCTCTTGAATCTACCACTTTACGATAAATATCCGACGCCTCGGACAACTTCCCGAGGTCGCGTTTCACCTCGGCAAGATACATCTGAATCTCAGGAGTTTCCTTGCGGCTGTCTTCAGTTGATAGAAAAACACCTAAGTAAGCCGAATAATACGCCTCACTGACGATTAAGGCCTCACGATTGGATTTTCTTCGATACTCGTCGTGATGCTCCGTCGCAGTCCTCCGAACCATGGCCCGAAGATTCTGCGCAGCCGTCAACGTCTCGGTATCGCCACTTTTTGGTATAGTCAGTTTCTGAAGTCGCGTCAGCGCGTCGTTATGTCGACCTCTTCTCAAATCCAAATCGATGAGCTTCACCACGACGCGAAAAGCAGAGTCGCTTCCGGGATGGGTCTTTAAGAGCGTTTCATATACTTCCGTGGCCTTTTCAGGCTGTACATTGCGCTCGTACTGTCTGCCGAGTCGCTCCAGAAGTTTTGGAAAAAAGGTTTTATCCCCTGAGGTCGTATTAAAATAGGCCAGCGCGTCTTGAACTTTTCCATCTTCAGTCATAAAGACCGCCATGTCCCGCAGCGCTTCTTCTTTCAGAGACAGAAACTTCTCTCCCCCTTTGGTCGCGATTTCGACCGCTTCTTTAAGGGCAAGCACGGCACGATCGGGCTGGCGCATCCGATAAAACACCCAAGCCAGTTTATGCAAAATCCTGGGTTTCTGCTCAGGATTAGCGCCCTTGGCTGCAGCCTCAAAAAGTGATTTTGCTTTTTGAAACTCCCCTGCCTGAAAGGCAGAATCTCCTAACTCGCGATAAGCATCCGAGACATAGACACTCTGGGGGAATTTTTGGATCAAATATTCAAAATACCGAAGACTTTCCTCGCGAGCCCCCAGCTCTGCCGAGTTATAGGCTAGAAAATAGTAAACCTGATCCAGTCGCTCATAGGCGATCCCCAGAGCCAGGATTTCCTTGCAAGCCTTGATTCCCGCTCCCAGATAGAACCTTGAATGAGAACGATCAATCGTTGGGCTTTCCTGGCCCTTCTCGAGTCGTTTCTCGTGCGCTCGCCCCTCAAGAAGAAACTCCGCCCGATATCCCTCTAAATCAAGCTCAGCTAACCTTAGATACAAATCCGCCCTTCGATTCTCTGGAGCCCGCCTGCCCAGGGCAATTCGAATTTGGGTGATCTCTTGTCCGCGAAGCTCCCGGATTTTCGCTTCTTCTGAAGATTCAGCGCTTCGGATTTCGGAATCAGAGTAGGCAACAGCAATTGCCGCAGGCCCGGACCAAGCTAAAGTAACAGGGGCCGCTAATCCCAGAAAAAAAATTACACACACGAAAGCCCGTGCTCCCAACACTTTGGTCGCCTTCTTACTCACGTGCACTCACCTTTTTGCCTCGTCCGTCGGGCGTGTCGCGACACTCTGATTCAAGACCAAAAACATAGTCCCCGAGTTCGTCATTCCAGAATTCGCCATTAAAAGACCAATAATACTGATAATTTTTTCGACTCGGCCGCTCGTTACCTCGGGCCCGTTCCAGCGCTGAAGGCCGCTTATTCATGAGCCGCTCCTTGGCATGCTTGAGCATCTCAAGCTTGATGAAGGCCATCTTCTCAAAATTAGAAATCAAAGCCGCATGGGTTTCGATCATCCCATTTTTCACGAATCCGCCCCCTAAAACACGAAGCGACTCTCCTCGCCAATCCAAAACCTGATTCAAGAAACCCGCAAAGCCTTTCCCCGACGTAAAACTCACACCTTTAAGCATCGCTGAAAACTGCTCGACGGCCTGCCGCTCGGAGCGAACGTCTTTTTCAGCCTTTACCAGCCCCTGAAAATAGGGACTCCGCACAAAGCCATTGATCATTTGATGGGTTTCATTTGAAGAATAGAGGGACTCACCTAACGCCTTTTTACCGAGTTCAAAAAAAGCACCGAGATCAGCGGATTGATTTTCGACAAACTCTTTTACAACTTCTCCCACATGAGAATATTGCGCATTGTACTCATTAATAACCTGGTTCGCGTCGTCATAAAGGCAAAGACTTAAGAAGGTTTGAGCTCTTAAGACGTCCACTTCAGAATTGAAAACGAACTTGAGCGCAGGACTTTTATACGAAACCAGCTTTCCTAAGGTGCGATTATATTCCTGCCGGCCAAAAGAGTTCCAGGCCTGCTCAAAAAGGATGTCTGGCCACACGAAGCTCGCCTTGGGAATTCGATCATAGGTCCGGTCGGCATCATCAAAACGATCCATCTGATAAAGCGTACGGGCTTCGCCTGCTAGGCAGCGATTTTTAAGATCGTCATATTCACGAAAACGCGCTTCGGTTTTTGCTTCCCGCCCGGCACGCGCTTGGCACGCTCTAAAATCCGCAAGCGCCAATGCGTCTTTACCCAAAATCGCATGCGCCGAGCCCCGAAGTTGCAAGGCAAAGGGCCACAAAGGGGTGGTTTCATTCATGCCTGAAAAGTACTTTACGGCGGCATCGGATTTTCGGGTCAAGAGCGCGTCCTTCCCTAAAGAGAAGAGATAAGCGCTTTTATTGATGGAGTCATAGTCCTGATACTTGGTGTGACGAATGAGATAGGGTCTGATCAGTTCGCCGCCTAGGCTTAGGAGCAGTGATTCTGTTTCAGTTAAGACACGCCGAATTGCGGAGGGTTCCCCGCTTTGAAGCGTTTTGATAAAGAAGTAAGAAGCAGCGTTCGGAAGCCCCGCCTTCACTAAACTCAGCGTGATCCAAGAATAGGCCGTATGAACGACTTTTGAATCACTGGGGGCATGTTCTGCTGCTGCAAAAGCATAACGGGCCGCCTTAAAGTACTGCCCCGACTCAAAGAGCTTTTGTGAATCATGCAAATATGAAGTCGAATCGGGCTCTTCAGCAATTGCAGTCGTCGAAACAAAGACAACTAAAGCCGCAAACCGAGCCCAAGACCGAAACGGTAATTGGAAAACCACGCATTCTCCCCCGTCGTGCCGTAAATCGGCGCGCTATAATAAGCTCCCATGACATCCAAACGAACTGTCCACATTTGCGAAATATGATATTGATGTCCTGTGGCTGCAAAAAAGGAAAACAACTTCTGATCCGCAAAACCTGACGCCGCCGAAGTCCCCTCGATCCTAGAATTCAACGTTCCCGCACCCCCGGCAAAATACCAATCAAAATAAAGAATGGAGTTAAAGACATTGATCTTCGCATACCAAGGGACCCAATGAATAAGTCCACCCATCTCAGATCGTATCTCTCGTACCACCGAAAGCGCGTTAGGTGCCGCCTGCGCAAAAGCTTTGAAAGTATTATTTTCAGAGTTCATTACGCCCACGAAAAAGGCTTCAATTCCGAGTTCTTCGGTAAAGTAGTAGGCGACTCGCGGATCAATGTGAAAGGTCATTCGGTAGGGATCAGAAAGTCCCGGCCCTCCCATCACACTCAAGAGCAAGTGGTCTGATTTTGAATAACGCCGGTTTTGTAAAACATAAACCTGCTTATCCGTATCAAGCCAATTGAAGTTATATTCATCGGAAGCTTGCGCCGCTTGCGCCCAGCTGAAGGCTACGAGAAGAAGCCACAGCAGTGCGATTGCAACACCCGCTATCTGAAACCCCCATCCATGGTAATTTCCGTTGCTTTTCATGATCTTAATTTAGTGTATCAACGGGTCCTTTGGGACAGCAACCGAAAAACGGGCATTTTTCACATCGAGCGCTGTATTTTGGAATTCCAGGGACGCCGCTGGCAATTTCAGAGGCAAGAGCATTGAGATTCTGCCAAGATTTTGACGCTTCTTCAGTTTCTATCTTGTATTCATGGACCTCAGCACCAGAAATGTTCACGATCCAAGCTTCAACGTGAGGAGGATTCACTTGCTGCGCCGTTAATCTTGATACGGCGTCAACATAGAGTGCCATCTGGGTTTGATAGTTGGCCCTGAGGTCCTCGATTTTCGCAGGGCGAGAGGTAATCTTGAAATCAATGACCTGCGCCCTGTCTCCCTCAAGCACTAACCGATCCATCGCGCCCACCAGAGCCTGCCCGCCACTCATCGGAATTTCGAAAGCAAGCTCCGCCCACACCCTGCGCTCGGGTCTAGATTCAGGCAACATCAGTCGAGAGTTCATGGCCCACTCCCTAATCCGTTTTGAATTCACGCGATATTTTCCGGCTAAAACTTCCAAATCATCGAGCCTTGCCCAATCCCCTCGCTCAAGCGCCTGATGAACTTCGGTCCCCACTTCAACTTGCGTCATGGCCCCGCCGCCCACTCGTTTGAATTTTGGAGCGGCGGCGTCGTCATCACTTTGTAATTCGGGTATCTCTGTAGGTCCTTCCGCAGGAATCACCACCGGCTGATGCGCCGGAGTGACTGGCCTCACATAGGTCCACTCATAAGCTCTGGGACAACGAGCAAGAAGGTTCCATTCGGAAACGCTGTGACGGGATCTGATCTGTGCCGGGCTCTCATGATTTTTTGCGATCAAATAACCTTGCGCAGGACCCAAAAGTTTCGAGGGCCCGCGCGAAGCTGAAACGCGCCGTGTTTGCACCAACGCTCCCCGTTTAAAGACCTGGGATGAATCCAGCCAGGCTCTCCACCAATCTTCTTGATAGGTTTTTCCCTTTTCTTCAAGCTCGGTGATTTTTTCGGGCTTTGGGATCGCCTCACAAACCATGATCAGCCGCTCTTGAGGCCGGGTGAGCGCGACATAGAATAGCCGTTTACTTTCGGCAAGCTCCTTTTCATTTTCGAGCTGTTTCCACTTATTATCGACTGGATTTTTGCGATCGCGCTCCCCCTCGGGAGTTCGAGAAGCGAGATGCGCGCCTTGATTACGATCCCAATACAAAAGTGGCGCATCCGCCCCGCGCGTTTTTTTCCCGAAGTCGACCAAAATGACATGAGGAAACTCAAGTCCCTTGGCCCCATGCAGAGTCATCACGATGAGCTGACCTTGATTGCGCGGGGGAGGTAAATCCTGTGCTCTCCTACCCTCTTTGATCGCCAGAGAAATCTCCCGAACCACTCCCGAAAAATCCACTCCAGACGAAGAAAGCTCTTCGACTCTATGCCACAGCCCCAGGTACGAGACTCCAAGCTCCTGCTCCGCCTCGGGAGTTACCAAAAACGCGGCACTTAACACTTCCGCCGGTCGCACGCTTTTCTTCAACAGCGGCGCCAAGGCCCGCGCGATCGGATAATCAGACCCTATAAAAGCAGCCCAAAACGCATTTTTCCCAAGACTCACCCACTCATCAATCTGCGCATCGGGAATCCCCACCCAAGGGGCCCGTAAAAAGCTGACGGCCGAAACCGACAAATCCTGCAGTTCCCACCACCTGAGCAAAGCCACCATTTCGCGTACCCGCGGTTCATCCCAAAAAAATCCGCCGCTGCCTACGACCACGGGAACGCCTGCGGAAATCAGAGACTGAAGCCAACGTTCATTACCGCGAATTCGGCGCATGAGAATGGCCATGTCCTCAAGCGGAACCCCTTTTTCACGCTCCGCCAGAATCCAAGAGGCCAGCTCCGCCGGGTCTTCAACATCAAGGCGCAAAACACTGGGGGTATCATTGGGCGGCCGCCTGGGAACCAAGGCCTCAAAGGCCACCGGAGAGTTCTCAAAAGTCTGCGCACACAATTCATTCACAAAATGAATGATTCCGGGTCGACTTCTAAAATTCCAAGTCAACGAATGCTTGCCCGGGAGTTTGGAACAAAACTCTTCAAACACCGCAACGTCCGCGTCTCTAAACCGATAAATCGATTGTTTGGGATCTCCAACCACACAGAGATTTGAAAAATCTGGTTTCACAAATCTTGTAACAATCTGCGCCTGCACCGGATTGGTGTCCTGAAACTCGTCAACCAAGATCAAATCAAACCGTTTCTGAAAAACCCTCGCGATCTCGGGGTGCGAGAGAACGCGAGAAGCCCCCTTTTCAAGGTCATCAAAGTCAATTGCGCCTTGCCGCATCTTCTTTTGCTCGTAACGAGCCAATACAAAGTCAAAAACCCGATTCAGCGCGAGGCTTCCGGGATCCGAGAGCTTTGCCAAGCCCTCACCCGCCCCAAAATGTGCGAGGCGCTTCAAGCGATCCAAGAGATCCACGAGCGACGCGACGCTCTCTCTGAAAAGCAAAAGATCCAAAGCGCCAGATAACTCCTCAGGCAAACCATCTGCCCATAAGGCTTCGACCGATTGTTCCCAGAGCATTTTTGATTCAAGCTCCGAAAGCACTCTCTCTTCACCATCTTTGCCTGCTGATCTTGGAAACTCGCGCAAAACCGCGCCGCAAAATCCATGAATCGTCATGACCCAATGAGATTCCAAAGGTCGTAGGGGTTTGAACCTGCCCAACACTTGGGTGAGCTTCACTCTTAAATCACTCGCCGAGCGCTCCGTAAAACTAATCGCTGCAAATCTTGCCTCTGGGTTGCGCTCCAAAAGAGCCTCGCACTTTGCAACGAGCGTCGTCGTTTTACCAGAGCCCGCGCCGGCCAAAACCGCCATCCCGCGCCCCCAGGATTCTACGACGGCACGCTGTTCAACAGACAGGCGAGACAAGGTTTCGCTACTCACTGCCCCCCCCTCCCTCTTCTTCTTCGGGCGCACTGGTGAGCCTACGAAACCCACAACAATCCGAAACCCGACAACGATCACAGTCCTTGCGCATCTTGGGGGCGGCCGAATATTGCCCGGATTTCATTTTCTCAACTTCGGCACCGAGATGAGCTTCAAATCTGCGCCAAACCTCATCATAACTTTCCTCCGCATCCTCGCCCATCAGACTTCGCGAATTCGCGCGCAGATTAACCCACGCGCCTTCCTGTTTTCCGGAGACTTCAGGGAAAAACACCCCCTTGGTGCGGGTGCCCTGCTTCGTGAGTTCGACGAATTGAATACCCATTACGGGCTTATGTAGGGTCTTTTGCGCCGCCAACGCGTAAAACGGCAATTGCAGTCGATAGGACAGATTCAACATGTCTGAACCATGTGGGAGAGCTGAGCTTGTCTTAAAATCCGAAATCAACAGCGCCTCGGCATTCTCCTCGATACGATCGGGCCTACCCTTGATGGTCACATCTCCGATGTGCAGCTCAAGAGTCATGTCATCAATCGCCACGGTCTTTGTTTGCGCGCGATCCCAAAATTCTTTTTCACGTTTCATGAATACTTCTAGAATCTGCGCCAATTGCTTCTTGATGACGTTTACAATTCGAGTGCTCTTCATCAAACCCTGAGGAGGATGCTCCGCCCACACCTCTTCAACAGTATCCAAAGCGGCTTTCCCAAACTGGACGCCTGCATCTGAGCCATCCGAAAAAATCCGTGACTTTAGGAGCCGTCCCACGCACTCATGAAGCAACGATCCACGAACCTGCGGCCAAAGCACAATGTCTGCTTCTTCCTGCTCAAACACCCGCCAACGATCCACAACCAGCGAGAGGAGCCCACACTGACTGGCATGATCGAGAGCCGTCGCTGTAAACTCTAACCCGCGCGCGGGGAGACTCACTTCTTGAGGAGGTAAGCTTCGAAACGGATTGTAACTTTGAGCAAAACGGGGGTGAGTGCCCTTGTCTGAAAATTCCAGCTCCGCAACCCCTAATTCTCTCATAAGACTCTGAAGAGGCTCTCGCTCTTTACCATCAGGATCATAGGCGGCATCGAAAAATGAGACGGCCTTGGCACGCGTTAACCAACCCCACAAAATATTACGCCGCTGATCGCAACGGCTTCGGGTTGAATGCAGGCCAAACTCAGGAGCTAAAAGCTCGCGATCTCTTACCGAAAACCACAAGTCTCCCTCTTGCGCGCGCTCCAACCAGTCGGCGGGCGCGCCAAAAATCCATAGTTTTTCATAATGGATCAGAGAAGCATTCTGAAGACGATAAAGGGCCACCCCTTGTGCTGGCTTAAAATGAGGCGCTGGGGGATTTGCCTGCGAAAGACGGTCCTGGGCGCGTTCAAGCCAAAAACGAGGGGGCGCTTTTTTTGAAACACTCCCCACCCTTGATAGATCATCCGCAAAGGTCTCCCAGAAACTTTCAAAAAAGCTCACCCACTCCTCAAACCCCTGCGCCATTTCGCGAAGGATCTTCACGTGAGCCGCACCCATTTCACGACAAGTCTTTTTCCCATTTAGAATTTCAAAAATGCCGCTGAGCTCCCCTCGAAGCTCCGCCAATTTTTCGCCCGAATAAGCGTTCAGGCCAGAGCGAATTCCTTTTTGATGAATCTCCTTGATCCACTGGAACCTAGGCGTTTGTGCCGCTTCAGGTCTCGGCCACTGGGTCACCCATCGCAAAACCTCGTTGCGCGCAAAATCCCGACCCATGAGCTCTAACGGCAAAAGAGCTTGCTTAGCGGCTTCATCCCATTTAAGGCGCGTTGGATCCCTGGGATCTAAAAGGGGAATCCCCCTGCCCTCTAATGCTCTGAGCAGACTTCTTCTGACTTTGGGGTCATCAGGAATTAAGACCGCGGCGTTTGCCCAGGCTCGATCCACGAGCAGCTCATCGGCTAACCCTTCAGCTGAATCATCAAGACTATGCCAACGCTGCCACTGCATTTGGGGAAAGACGCCTAAAACTTCAGCACACCCGAGATCTAGGACCTCTAGTTGCGTGACTTGCGCAAGTGTCTCCCAAAAAGTTTTCTCCAGGCCTTCGGGAGTCCGAGCACTGAGAAGCCTGAGCAGAGTGGGAACTCCAACGACGCCATCCTCGAGCGCTTGAATCGAATCGCGTAAGAGTCTAGGCAAATCCCAATGTCCAGTGGCCCCAATCCAAGCCTCGTAAGCTTTCGCAAGGCCTCGCACCTCAACGCGCAAAGGGTTTTCCCCGAAATGCTCAGTCAAACGTTGATCAAAGACGGCTTCTTCTTCTTCATGCGAAAAAGCCAGGCGACCATTTTGAAGCGCGCGATCCAGTTTTCTAAAAAAATTCTTCTGCCGTCGCAGTTCCTTGACTTCGTGAAGATGCTCTCCAATATGGCGATTCGCGACGAGCGTGCGCAGAATCTCCTCGCGCGCCGTCGCACCCAAAATACGCTCACCCACCGGATGCCCCGTATTGCGCTCCACAATCCCCGCGCAAAGATCCGGCAGCGTCGTAATGGCGTTCGACACCAGGGGAATCCCTTCGAGCAGAATCTGATTCTTCACTTCTTCGCGGGAAATCCCGGTTCCCACACAAAGCTGAGCAAGGGGCTCCAGGCCGCCTAGGTCTTCAAACATCAACATATTCCATTAGGCATATTCCAGGAGAACTTCCTCTTCGCCAGCTTTGAGAAGCACCTCCGAAGGACGTCCTTTTCGTTTTGAGGTGACCACGCCCAACTCCCAGGCCGTTTCGCCCGACTTCTTAAGCGCTTTCAAAACCGAACTCGCTTTTGCAGGCGCCACAGCCGCAACCATGCCAATGCCCAAATTGAAGGTGATGGCACTTTCTTTCAAATCCATCCCCCCAAAATCTCGGATCCATTTAAAGATGCCAGGCCGCTCACGCAAAGGGGGTAATTCAATTTCATAACTCACCTTCGAATTCATCCGTGGAACATTAAGAAAGCCAGAGCCTGTGATGTGAGCCAATCCCTTTATATTTCCCTTTTTCAAAAGTCCGCTCAAGGAGTCGACATAAATACGGGTGGGCGTGAACATCTCCTGCGCAATCGAAAACCCATCGAGACCTTCAGGCACGATACGTCTTAAAAACGAAAAACCATTGCTGTGACACCCTGAAGAGCGCAATCCAATAAGCACATCTCCGGGACGAATCTCCCGATGCGGCAGCGTCTTGTCTGCGTCAACCATGCCGACCGCAAATCCTGCAAGATCGTACTCTCCTGGCGAATAAAAATCGGGCATCTCGGCCGTCTCTCCCCCCACCAAAGCGCAGTGCGCCTGTTTACACCCAGCCACAATGCCTGAGATCACATCACTCGCGATTTGCGAATCTAATTTTCCTGTCGCAAAGTAATCCAAAAAAAACAAAGGCTCAGCGCCCACGCACAAGAGATCATTGACGGACATCGCCACCAGATCAATGCCAACCGTCTTATGCTCCTTGAGCCGAAAAGCGAGTTTTAACTTAGTGCCCACCCCATCGGTAGAGGCCGCAATCAGCCGCTTCTTATCCAAAGCAAACAGGGATGCGTAACCCCCGATCGAAGATTTGACCCTCGAATTCAAAGTGGGCTTTACCAACGTCTGAATCTTCTCCACCAGGCGATCTGCGGCATCACGATCCACTCCCGCTTGCTCGTAATTCAATGCGCTCAATTGAAGCCCTCCTAATGGAAAAAATGCCGAACACCCGTAAAAGCCATCGCAATGCCAAATTCGTTACAAGCCTGGATGCTTTCCTGATCCTTCACACTGCCACCCGGCTGCACGATCCGCGTGATCCCGGCCGAATGGGCGACCTCAACAGAATCTCGAAAAGGGAAAAACCCATCACTCACCAAGATACAGTCCGACAGTTTTCCGCCACTTTCGCGCAACACCGCCTGCGCTCTTGGAATCGCAAGGATTTTGAGAGCGTCCACCCGATTGGGCTGCCCCTGGCCCGCGCCAATGAGTTGGAAAGCGCCTGAGAATCCTGGCACCTCACGTACGATCGCCAAGGCATTGGACTTAAGTGAAGCACAGACCTTGATTCCAAAATGAGCAAGCGCCGAAAAACTCTCAGGCCAATGAGCTTCGCTTACAAAATTCAACGTTTCATTTGAACCTTTACCCACCCCCTTGTCCGCCGATTGAACAAGTCTCCCACCGGGAATCGAGAGTTCCTTTTGCCTAGCCTGCTCACCAAAACGATAAATTTCGACCGCTTTGAGATTCTTTCTCCTCTTCAACAAAAGCTCGCGCGCGGGACTCTGCGCGGAGAAACCGGGAGCCGCTACAACATCAACAAATTTATCAGCCAGCCAAAGAGCCGTTTCATTCTCCAAAGGTTCTGAAAAAACAACAACTCCCCCAAAAGCGGAGACAGGATCACCTTCCCACGCCTTGATCAAGGCCGTTTTTTGCGCCGATGCGTGCGATTTAGGCACCCAAGCAACCCCACACGGGTTGTTGTGTTTTAAGATGACCACCGCACTGGCAGACGATTTATCGAGCTCGCTAATAAGGTGATATGCCGCCGATAGATCCAGGATGTTGTTATAGGACAGCGAGTGACTCGTCCAATTAAGCGGGGGATTCTCGCCAATCTCCACATGGGCACTTTGATGGGGATTCTCCCCATACCGCAAAGGGATCACGCGCTTTTTGCCAAGCTGAGATGCAATCGCGGCATCATAGTGGGACACGAGATCCCAGGACTGGGCAGTGCACTCTTTAACAGTTTCAACACCCACGGCCTTCTGCGCCTGAAGTTCGGAAATGACTTTTGAATATTGCGAAGGCGCAGTCAGTACCAAAACATGAGGGACATTCTTCGCAGCCGCGCGTACCAGAGTGGGTCCGCCGATATCCACTTCTTCTATTAATTCCTTGGGCGTAATCCCCGGCCTCTTGCACGCCTCTTCAAACGGGTAAAAGTTCACGACCACGCAATCGATAGGCCGAATTCCCAATCGTTTGGCGTCCTCTTCATCTTGCGCGTCACCACGCCTGAATAAAATCCCACTGCATACGCCAAAAGACAGCGTCTTCATGCGGCCATTGAAGGCCTCGGGAGAACCCGAAATCTCTTCAATTGAAACCACAGGGAGCCCGGCCTCTTTAAGCATCAAAGCCGTCCCGCCTGTCGCGACCAGCTCCGTGCCGCACGCCACTAATGCTCGCCCCAGCTCCACAAGCCCGGTCTTATCGGAAACACTTAAAAGCGCTCTGCGAATTTTAAGTTCAGATATTGGAGCCACGCCTGACCTCCTGAAACGCATTTTCAAATAACTGTGCCCCCTGCCCAGGCGCACTGGCTCGTCCCGCTTGCAGTGTCCACTCCGGATGCGAAGACCATCGAACAAAGGCTTCAGGATGCGGCATGAGTCCAAAAATTCGGCCGCTTGAATCGCAAAGCCCTGCTAAACTCTCATCGCTCCCATTAGGATTATCTTCATAGGTGAGACAATTACGGCCGAGCCTCACCATTTTCCCCCACACTTCGGTCTTGCGAGTTTGATCAAAAACGATGCGGCCTTCGCCATGTCGAATAGGCAAGTCCATGGATCCGACGCCTTTAAGCCAAACACACCGCGTCCCTGAAGGGCTGACCTTCGTCCAGGCGTTGATGAACCGACCACTCGCATTTTGCGTGATTGAAATCTCTTTTCCAAAAGTACCCATCCGAATGAGCGCCTGAAAGCCGTTGCAGACGCCCAGGACAAGGCCGCCCCGGTCGGCAAAGAGCCCCAAATTCCAACCTAACTGGTGCTGAATTTTCAAGGCGAGAACTTTGCCCGAGGTCAGATGATCGGCAAAAGAAAATCCACCCGGAAGCGCCAGCACTGAAAAAGTGCCGGACAATTGATCCAAAGAGACACGTTCAGACACGAGATCGTTGATATGACGAATCTGCGGCATAAACCCGGCTAAACTAAAGGCATGGGCCGTTTCGCTCTCGCAATTGATTCCATCGCCTGCCAGCACCAATACTCGAGGTTTTGAGTCACTCACTCCCAGTACCCTCCCTTTTGCCAAGCCACACGGAGCTGTTTCGTGGGAACGCTCCAGGATTTGACACTCTGATCTTCTTTCGGACTCCACATCACTTCAAGTTTCTCGCGCTGAGTAACACTGCCCAATCTTTTAAACGGAATTCCCAGTTGTCGCAACTCCATCTCCAAAATTTCGGCATCAGAGTCGGCCACCGTCGCGATGAAACTATGGAACCCTTCGCCGAAACAAAATTCCCAGGCATCCGTCGCTTCAGGAATTTTTATATAAGCGCCCAACCCGCGAGCCAGCATCCCCTCGACGGCCGCAACAAGCAGGCCCCCGTCAGAAACATCATGAAGTGATCTGAGCAGACTTTGCTCCTTGCCGACCTCTCCTCCAAGCCATCCATAGATGCGACGGGCTTCTTCCCAATTCGGGACGCCCACCCGTGGAAAACCAGGAAGCTGTGAAACCCCTTGAACTCGCTCAAATTCAGAGCCCCACAGTCCAAAAGATTTTCCACCCAAGAGATAAATCGCATCCCCCGGTGTTTTAAAATCCGCGGTGCGCCCCTGCGCGACGTCCCGCACTTTTGCGATAGCCGTAATCAATAATGTCGGTGGAACCGAAATCGTCACCGGCTTGCCATCACACTGGCCTCGAAAATCATTCTTCATGCTATCCTTGCCCGAAATCAGTGGCGCGGACAAAGCCAGGGCCGCCTGCTGCATTCCATAGCAAGCCCGAACGAGCCACGCCGTTTTCAAACGATCGCCTTGGGGATCGGGCCAACAAAAATTATCGATCAAAGCCAGAACCGATTCGGGTCTTCCGAACTCGCCGCCGACACACAAAACGTTTCTCACCGCCTCATCAACAGCGGATTGGGCCATTAAGAAAGGATCAATATCCGAGAGTTTCGGGTTAATCCCGCAACCCACGGCAAGTCCAGCAGACGAATTGGTTTTGGGTTTAATAACCGCAGCATCATTAGGCCCGCTATTAGCCCCATGGGCCGTGAACACCGTGTGAAGAGGTTTAATGACCGACATCCCCTGCACTTCATGATCGTATTGCCTAATCATCCACTCTTTGGACGCAATATTGGGAGAGCCCAATAGCGACAAAAGCGCATCCGCCGCTTCAAATTCAAAACGCCGGGTTGAAATTCCTTTTGGGGGATCTACCACGCCCGGCCACTCACCTTCCATCTCAAGCTGGGGCAGACCTTCGTGCAGAAACTTCAGATCCAAAGCCGCAACCATTTTACCCTCAACCAAGATCTCAAACATTCCTGAGTCCACAAACTCACCTAGGTCACTGACTTCAACTCCACGACGATCCGCAAGGGTCGTAAAAAGAGGGAGCGCGTCAGGAGAGACGGCCACCGTCATGCGCTCTTGCGATTCGCTCACCACCAGTTCAAACGGTTTAAGCCCTGGATATTTGGTCTTGGCTAAACTCACATCGACTCGGGCGCCGCCTTTTTCCCCACAAAATCTCGCCATTTCTCCAACCGAAGACGACAAACCGCCGGCACCATTATCGGTCAGACAACGAATCAGACCTAAATCGCGGGCTTCAAGCAAAAAATCCGACATCCGCTTTTGGGTTAAAGGATCCCCAAGTTGCACCGCCGAAAGCGGCGAAAGTTCATCCAACGCCAAAGAAGAAAAAGTCGCGCCATGGATTCCATCTTTTCCAATCCTACCGCCCACCATACATACGCGATCTCCGGGACGAATCTCCTTCACTTCGGTCCTGCGCCCCTCGATCACGCGCGGGAGAATCCCTCCTGATCCTACAAAAACCAGGGGTTTTCCCAGATACCGCTCATCAAAAACAAGCGCGCCATTGATGGTAGGAATCCCACTTTGGTTGCCGCCATCCTCAACTCCACGCCGGATCCCATCCAAAATACGTCGGGGGTGCATGAGCCGCTCCGGGATGACCCCCTGATAATCCAGAGGCGCGACACAAAACACATCTGTATTGAAAATCGGTTTTGCGCCTAATCCACAGCCTAGAATATCGCGATTAACTCCCACAATCCCGGTCAAGGCGCCGCCGTAAGGATCCAGCGCAGAAGGGGTATTGTGAGTTTCAACCTTCAAACAAATGGCATCTTCTTCATCAAAAGCAATAATGCCTGCATTATCTTTAAATACTGAAATCAACCAATTCTTGGGCAGGAGCTCCGTGGTGCCCACAATCGTTTGATCAAAAAGACTATTGATCACTTTTGGAATTGCGACATCTCTGGCCCACTCGGCCTTGGCCTTGGTATCTTCGAAATACCGGATCTTGGCGTTGAAAATCTTATGTTTGCAATGCTCCGACCAGGTTTGGGCCAGAACTTCAATTTCCACATCCGTCGGGGTTGAGAGCCCCTTCGCTTTTCGCGCGTCCTGTACTTTTGCGTTTGAAAAATGCTCACGAATCGCCCGAAGTTCGGGCACGCTCAGCGCCCAGACTTTCTCGCGACTCAGACGCTCCAGCTGGGCATCACTCACCCCTTCAAGCGAAACATGCTGAATCTCTGCGCTCCCGCGAGTGAGAACTTTTGGCAAATCCCGTTTGACTCGCTCCGCATGGAACCGATCGTTTCTCTGCAACTCCTGTTCAGAAACCAAAGTCCACGTTTCGATTAATTCGTTGCACAAAATATCGCGAGCAATACGGGCCAGCATCTCTTCAGTTAATTGCGGACCTTCGAGTAAAAGCAGAGTTCCGCTTGCGGCTCTCGCATCACTCAATTTGCGACCCAAGACAATTTCAAAGGCTTCAAGCGTGGTTCGCGCCACGGTATCGGTGACCCCTGGCCTGAAACGCCTCTCAAGCGCCCAAAACTTGCCCGGGCGATGAGGCGCGCCAGTCATGACGTCGAGGATTCCGCCGTGTTTTCCGGCAGCCGAAGGAATCAAATTTCCGGTAAATACCCAACCTAAAACGCGATCCCAAAAAATTTCGACCACTGCCGGGATCATCTCTTCTCGTGAACTGGGGAGCTCAACCCAAGCAATGGGGAGGACGCGCATCCAACGCACGCATTTGGCAATCTCGGGATGCGCAAGTTGTAATCTTCTGAGTAATAAATCCGAAGCAGGATCGGCAAATTCCGGCCGGGTCGCAAGTTCAATTCTGCAAAACACGTGTTCTTCTCCCTGCTATCTCTGATGCCAAAGATGATAAAGTCTCTACTTGAAACTGCTCCTGCAAAAACCAATTCAAAACCTTCGGATACAACCGATGCTCGACGCTTAAACCCCGCTTCTCAACTTCGGAGGCCGTCCGCAAATCAGAAATATCAAACGCCTCCTGCGCCAAAATCGGGCCGCCGTCCATTTCTTCTTCCACCAAATGCACGCTCACGCCCGTGATCTTTACCCCATGTTCAAACGCTTGCGCATAAGAATCTCTGCCGGGAAAAGAAGGAAGAAGCGAGGGATGAATGTTCACTATACGAGAATATCCCTTGGGCGATCGGAAGGCGTCAATGAAGAAGCGGCTTACGAGGCGCATAAAGCCTGCAAAAACCAAAAAATCGGGTTGAAAAGTGCGCATTTCGGCAATGACGCGCTCTTCAAACTCAGCCCGACGCGCCCGTCCAAACTTAGAAAAATCAACGCAGCAAATCGGAACCCCTTCGCGCTTCGCAAGCTCCAGTACCGGCGCGTCGTTTTTGTCTGAAAAAACCACACAAACCTGGGCCGCGAGTTCTTTGTTTTTGATCGCATTTAAGATCGCACCAAAACCGGATCCACGCCCGGAGGCAAAAATGGCGATTCGAGGCAGCGCCTGCGATCGCGATTCTTTTTCGCCAATATCGCGCCTCAATTGCATTCCTTTAAAAGAGAGATCCGAAAAATGTGCGTAAGCTTTTTCTCGGGCCACCTTCAAACTAGGCCCCATTCCGAGCACGGAAAAAACTCGGCCACCTGCACTCACAAATCCATCCCCGTCCTTTTTTACTGCTGCCGAAAAAAGGGGGGGAACTGCGCTCATTGTGTCCTCGCGGGACTTCGCCGCAAACCCTTCAATCAAAATCCCCGATTGAGGCGCTTGCGGATATCCGGGAGCCGCCGCAACGATGGTAACAGCAGACTCCTCTGAAAATGGGACAATCCGAGGCCATCCCGCAAGCTCTCCCTTGGCGCTAGCTCGGCACCACTCATACAAATCGCCCTTCATTCGAGGCAACAGGACCTGAGCTTCAGGATCGCCAAAACGAGCGTTAAACTCCAAAACCCAGTACCGATCCTGGGCAAAATCAACCATAAGACCGGCATAAAGAAGGCCTTTGAACTCGCAGCCACGCTTTTGGAGTTCTCGCAAGGTAGGTTCAAAAACCTCGCGTTGCATGCGCTCCGCCCAATGAGCAGGAACACCGGGAACTGGACTTAAAGCCCCCATTCCGCCGGTGTTGGGACCTTCGTCTTGGTCAAGCAGTCGCTTAAAATCACGAGCAGGCTCAAGCAATGAACAATCAACACCTGAACAAAACGCCATCCAAGACACTTCTTCGCCTGCAAGCCGCTCTTCGATGAGCAGGCGAGGCGAATGTGGCGCAAGTTCCGCCACGGCTTTAAGCGCCTGCTCTTCATTATCGCAAACATGCACGCCTTTTCCAAAAGCCAAACCATCAGCCTTCACGACCAACCCGTTAGGCCAGGATTCATTTTCTATGACCTTCTTCGCATCTGCTGCTGAGTCACAGACCTTAAATCGCGCAGTAGGAACGCGGGCTGCCTCCATCACGTCTTTAGCAAACGATTTGGATGCTTCAATCTGCGCCGCTTTTCGAGAGGGACCAAAGACCAGAAGGCCGTGTGACTCCAAAATATCGGTGATGCCTTCGGCCAAAGGATTATCAGGGCCAATCACGACGAGATCAATATGCTCAACCACGCAGCGCTTGGCGAAAGCTTCAAAACTGCCCAGGTCCCAACGCTCAAAACAAACAGGCATGCCGGCGTTTCCGGGCGCGACAAAGACGTGGGCAACATGGGGCGAGCGTGAGAGTTTCCAGGCCAGTGCATGTTCCCGTGCACCCGCGCCGACAACGACGACCTTAGCGCCCACTAGCCAGACTCTTTTGAACTTTTGAAAGCTCAGTAGCCACTTTTTCAATCGTCCAGGCTTCGCTAAACCAATTTTTCCCCGTTAAGCGATTCGTGAGCGCCAGATACAGCTGAGAGGCGAGCACCTTATGCTCAGCTGAAAGCGGTGGCGGCCCCTCACTTACCGAGCGTTTCCACTCAAGGCTGCCTTGCAGGCTTGCATTCTTTTTTGCCTGATTAATCGAATCATACCAAGGAGTAGTGCGATACAGCTCTCGTAAAAATTCTTTTGATAATTGCACACCCTGAAACAGCAAGCGCAGTTCATCAGGGCCAATTGCATCGACCAAAAAGGACTCCGGCGTTTCCAAGCCAGGGCGTGGAGCCGAAACTCCCCACTCCAGTTTTCCATCCGCAAGCTCAAGCCCTGCCTGCGCACAAAGCCAGCGCAAAATCCCTGCCACCCAAGCTGTCTTCAGCAAAAGAGTTTGAAGGGCATTTGAAGGAAGCCCCGAAATCGTCAGCGCCTCGGCCAGTCCTACCGGTCGATCCGTACTCTCAAGCTTGGTGAACATCTCAAGAACAGGAAACTCCCAATGCTCGCCCTCTTTCGCCTCGATGCCTTGAAACCCGATGCTCCCCATATAATCCGGGTTCTTTGCCGCTCTTTCGATCAAGGAGCTGCCAGGCGGACAACTGAACCGAAACACGACTTCAAGTGGAACCAGTTTTGGATAAGCCGCAGCCCGCGTCGGCGCATAATCAGGAATCGAGCGCCCCAACACATTCACGGCGGAGGGTTTCACGACGGACACTTGTTTTACAAGCAAATGCCGAAATGGTTTGGTCTGCTTGCGAAAAAGCTCGGCCGGTACTTCGGGCATCTCGCGATCTACGGTGAAAAGCTGTTTGGCGTCAGTAGCCACGCCCAGGTAATGCGTGCGTAATCCTTCGGTTTGTAGCAGTTCTCCGATTTCGTTAAAATTTGAGCCAAACCGATTGGCTTTTCGAAGCGCCAAAGCTTCGGGGGTTTTGGAAAAGACTTTCCAAAGCTCCGGGTCTTCCAAACGCTCAAACCAGAAGGCTGCGAGTACGGCCAAAGCCTCCCCTTTTTTGGGCAAGAGATCAGGCATGCGACCCCAGTCAAATACGGAATAAGTATCACCATACTCAAAAACAACGGCCTGCTCACCGCCGACACGAACGGGGCCTCGCAAATCTTTGACGGTTCCTCGATAGAGGGTGGTGATCACGTTTTACGCTCCTTTTTTGTTTTCAAGTCCTGCTTATTTTCTAAACGATCACTTTTTCTTTTCGCGGTCAGTTTCAAAGCCAAGCTCACATCGGTGGGATAATCTCCATCCAAACAGGCGTGGCAAAGTCCGATTTTTTTCTGGGGGGTCCCGATGGAGCGTTTGAGCCCCTCAAGCGTTTGATAAATCACCCCATCAGCGCCCAGATCTTTTTCAATAGCCGAAATTTTTCGATCCGAAGCCAGCAGCTCTGCTTCGTCCGGAAAATCGATCCCATAAAAACAGGGCTTGCGAATCGGAGGGCAAGTCGACACGAAATAAACCCTTGCGGCTCCCGCTCTGCGAACCAGATCAATGATTTTACGCGAAGTCGTTCCACGAACAATCGAGTCATCCACCAAAAGGACATTTCGGCCTTTAAGTTCCGAGACGACAGGCGAGAGTTTCAAATCAACCGCTTGCTGCCTTTTTTCAGGTGAGTCTAAAATAAAGGTGCGCTTGATGTAACGATTCTTGATCAGCAGCTCACGATAGGGAGCGCCGAGTTCTTCAGCTAAAGCGATGGCCGCAATGCGCGCAGTCTCCGGAACTGGTACGATAAGAGGGTCTTCAATGCCATCAGCTTTCAAGCGCGCACGCACCTGGGGCGCCAGATTTTTTCCCAAGCCGATTCGAGAAGCGTAAACGGCTTGCCCTTCCAACACAGTTTCGGGTGACGAAAAATAAACCCATTCAAACATGCAATGACTAGGCTCACGTTTCTCCAAGACCCTTGCCAAAACCCTTGAATGAAACTTACCTTTGAAATCAATCCACACGACTTCGCCCGGAGCCACATCGCGCACGACTTCATAGCCCAAGAAGTAAAGCACGGCACTTTCGGAGGCGACCAAATAGGCGCCCGTTTTTGGATGTTTTCCAAAGATGAGGGGCCGAATCCCCAGGGGGTCCCGAAAGCAAACCAAGCCCACTTCGGCAATCAGGCTTACGATGCTGTAACTGCCGTGCGCCTCTTGAAACACGCGCTCGGTGGCCTTACAAATTCCTTCAAAATAATTCGCCTTCTCATCCCGCATTTCCGACATGCCTTCGGCAAAGAGGTTCATGATCGCTTCGGTATCGGAGTGTGTAAGGGGATGCCTGCGAGATTCAGTTTTAAGCTTTTCACTCAGCTGCGAGAAGTTCACGAGATTGCCGTTATGAACCATGCCAATACCGAACGGGTAACTCACTAAAAAGGGCTGCACATCGGCGACATCTCCGCGGCCAATGGTGCTGTAGCGGGCGTGCCCAATGGCGGCCGAGCCGGTTAGGATTTCTAAATCATTTGGAGTAAAGGCCGATTCAACTAAGCCTAAGTTTCGCACGCGATGAAACCCGTCTTCGTCGTACGTCAAAATGCCGGCCGCATCCTGACCTCGATGTTGAAGCATGGTGAGAGCGAGAAAAACTTCTTTTGCTGCTTGGCTTGAGCCAATGACACCGACAACGCCACACATAGGTTTGGTCGTGAGCTTAGCATAGCCCTTACGCTCTAAGATAGCGTCAGAAAGTTGACCGCTTTAGATTGATGAGGGGGGTTGAAACTCCTGTCGCGAACCGGTAGACTAAGACTGTAAGACGAGGTCGCGCAAAGGAATTCAAACCAGCCGACCCACACAGGGAGGTTTTGCATGAGTTCGAATGGAAGTCCCGTCACTGGTGTCATAGACGAAACACAGGTGATCATCGATTTCGGCAAGTATGAAGGAATGAATGTTCAGGAAATTGCGGATGTGGATCCCGGTTTCTACGAGCGCCTAGTGGCCGAAAAAGAAAACGGGGTTTTTGCCATCCGTCGTCATAAGGACAAAACGTTTCGACTTTACATTAATCCACTTTCGAACATGGATCATTAAAGGACCGCAAGACGAGCGTCAGCGCGTCATTCTGTTGTTCTGTTATGCAAAGACGCCTTTGCGCCCTACCTCAAATCTTTAATATATCGACTCATCTTCGAGTGACCGATTTTCTGAATTGCCTCCCAGGTGTTGTGACTGGCGCATAAGATCCTGAGGTTTGATAGTTGAGACGCCCCTCCTAAGGCTACAGGCACAATATGATCAACCTGAAGTCCAAACTGTGATTCGCATTTATTCCCGGTTTCCGGTGAAACAAATGTGCATTGCCCTTCATCTCGCTGCCACACGGCTGCTCGAATAGCTGCAGGAACAAATCTCTTCGAGCGACTTTTTAGTGATGACTCCGACGTCGGAGTTGACGGTGCATCTGCAAGAACAGGGGTCTGCTCAGTTCCAGCTTTTGCCCGCTTGCGCTCATCGCGCTGAGCGCGTCGCTCATTTTGTCGATCCGGATCAATCTGCTCCAGGGTTCGATCGGCAAGGATTTCGAAAAGCTGCGATAGACTCAAACTGGGCTGAGAGTGGGCCAATAGCCCTTTGATTTTTTCGAATTTCTTCATCAGCTCATCAGACACCACGACTTTAAGCTCTGTTTGCGTAGGCGAAACAGCCCGACTCGTTTCTTTTGACTTTGCCGACTGCGGAGAGACTTGCAGCAAGATCTTCTCGCACTCCCGAGCGGAGCGATTCTCCATTTTGGCCAAAAGTTTCTGTTTTTCATCAACCGTGTAGGTCTTACCCCGATCCCGCTGTTCGCGCTTTAAAAAGCACTGCACGGTACTCAACGTTGAGAGATTCAAAGTCCCCATCGCTATTGAATTGGCTGCACTTGGAACGTCCTTGATCAAGCGCATCGAATTGATCCGACGTGACGCGCTTGCCTCAGAGTAGCCCAGTTCCTTTACGGCGTATTCAAACAAGGAACTAAATCCAAGCCCACAATAAAGTTTTCGCCGCTCTACCTCGCGTAGCAGCTCAAGAACTTGCGTCGTAAGCTTGCGCTCTTCGATTGCCAAGTGCTTGAGTTGAGATAGGAGATTTTCATCCGATAGAGTTTTTGCCGCTAATAAATTTTGAGTCAAATTATTCATTGCCCCTGCATAACACGGGAAAAATGCGTCTCTTTAAACGGCCTCATATGCCTCTAAATCGCAAGACTAAAGTCACAACTTGATCCACTCTGCCTGACCCTGAAACGGCCCTCATGCGGGCGATTGCGAGTATCTATAGGACGATTAAAGACAAGGTTCATGGCCCACAGTGAAAACTGTGAAATCATTGTCAACAAATTAATTCAAAATATGGCATTTTTTGCGGGGATTTCGGCAAAAAAAATCCCGACTAACGACTAACGACTCAGATCTCAATCTCTCCCCGAAACACTTCAACAGCAGGCCCCGTCATGAACACGGACGCTCCCGCGCCTGCCCATTCGATCGTAAGCACCCCGCCAGGCAGTTCCACTCGCACGGGCGATTGCACACGCCCCGCCAAAATCGAAGCCACCGCCGACGCGCACGCACCCGTCCCACACGCAAGCGTGATCCCGGCACCGCGCTCCCAGACACGCATTAGAACCTCAGAGCGCGAAACCACCTGCACAAAATCCACATTCGTCTTCTGCGGAAACATCGGGTGATTCTCAATCACAGGCCCCAAAACTTCTAGGGCAACCCCTCGAACATCGTCCGTAAAAAAGACGGCATGAGGCACGCCCATCCCTACCTTATATAATGCGAAATTCTGACCCAAAATCTCAACCGGCTCGCCATCTACCCCGAGGCTAGGGGCAAGAACCGGAACGCCCATATCCACGCGAATCTGATCACCCACGCAGCTTATAGTTTTCACGCCATCCAGAGTTTCGATTAAAACCTCGGGTGAGAAACCCTCAGCCCCCCCCCCACAATACCTCGCTAAAAAAAGCCCCGCAGCCCTAATGCCGTTTCCGCACATTTCGGCCACCGAGCCATCTGCGTTTAGAATTTCCATTCGCGCAAATGCGCCCGAACCCGCGCTCGCAGGCTTTAGCCAAAGCAGCTGATCGGCTCCGACGCCGAATCTTCGATCCGCGATTTTTCGCGCAAACTCGGGCGTCCAAGGGAGCGACATCTCAGGCACAAAACAAGGCGCGGCTGCATTCAACGAATTGAAAAGCACAAAGTCGTTTCCGAGACCCTGCATTTTTAGAAAATGAAATTTCATGAACTAATTAAAACCCAGCTCCGGCAGCACCAACGCCCGATTGAACGGTACCTAATCGCGTCGCTTCATTCACGATGCGGGTTGAAACAGCGTTACAGCTTGGACTCGCTTTGTTATCATATTCCGTGGATCTTCGAGCCTGCAGTTTCTGCAATACATCAGCAAAGCCTGCATCCTTTGGATTATCATCCACATTTTTTTGCGCTTTTGCGATATCTCGGTCGAGTGTAACAAGGCCTCCGCCTTTCTGTTGGCACGCCCGAATCCCTGAATCCAGTGAAGATTGCATATTTGCGATCTGCCCAGAATCTATTCCCGGAGTATCCCCGCTAATGGCCTGAACTGCCTCAGCCGCTTTAAAAAGCGAGGAATCCTTTTTTGAATCACACAAATCCTGAAGGTAAGCGCAATTTCCAGAGCTCACACTATCCACCGCCGACTGCAGCCGATCCACCGCGGACTTTACACTCGTACCCCGGCACTTCTGAATCGCGGCACTGATCCCAATCTCCGCATCCCTTATCGTTTTTCGGTCGCCTGCAATCCCTGCCGTGACCGCGCCTACTCCATCGGTTGCATCATTTAAAAACGTACTTTGAGTATCAATCAACGGCGGTTGCATCGTTGCGGAAACCGCTTCAGTCACGTTCGTCGGCGTCTTGAGCAATCCCGTTTTATCATCGGCCGAAAGCTGCTCCCCTTTTCGGTAGCTCACGGCCACTGAATTAGCTTCGGGATATCCAAGCCCCTTTAATTTTGAATTGAAGTCAGTAATCTGCTGAAGAAGTGCGGCGTTCTTACCTTTAAGCTGGGCGCCCGTAGAGTTCATGAATTGCGTGACCCCGTTATTGGACGCCGACACATAGTCAGTCTTATATTTTCCGAGCTTCTTGGATTCATTCTTGATGTAAGTCGACTGAGCCTCCAAGACTTTCTTACAACCAATTAAACTAAAACACTGATAATTAAGCGTCAGATCATTTGGGGCCGTATGATTATTAGGTGCAACCAGCATCCCCTTGACCCCGACGTTTTTAGATTGAGAATCCAACATCAATCTTAAATTTGCCTGAAGATCCGTCACGCAACTCAGTTGTTTGTCGGGGGAGAGCGCGGTCTTCGCCCCCGTGGAAACGCAAGAGTCAATGTTCAACGAGGAAATCGTATTCGGATGCTCCATCCCGGTCATCGCCCGCATGCCACGGTTCCAAAGAGAAGAATACTTCTCCAGCAAATTTCCAATCGCGTTCTGATTTGAATCAGTATCACCAGAAACTGCGTTTTTTGTCATATCAGCGGTCCCTCCTGTAGCAGCGGTATCAACTTTATAAGAAGTTGAGGCCTCCGCGTAACAGGCACGCATGCGCTTGATCACGACGTCCTTTACCGCGGCCGTCATGGGCCCAAGGTTTGGAATATTAGCCGTAACTTTTGCTTCAAAATCCGAAAGACTTGTAATGCCCTTTTTATCTTTTTGAAACGCTGCCAACTCCTCTGGAGTTTGGGGTATGTCCTTTTGAGTAGGCATCAAGGAGTTAATTTTCTTAAACACCCCTGCCAAAGAACTCTTGGTTGAGGCCACTTTATCAGCCACGGGTCCGTTTGTTTGAACCTTGCCTAGTCCATCTTTCGGCAAATTTGTCTGCTCATACCGGCACAAAACATGATCGACAACTGATACAGAGTCTTTTTGAGCTAAATCGCAATGAAGATCCGTGGTGGCCTGATCAAAGAAACAATCGCGGGCACGCGCCGAAATCACTCGGGGTTTTGCCTCTTGGAGCATTTTTTTATGACTTTCAACTATGGCCTGTGCTGTTTTAATCTGCTGAGCTTCACCACGAAAAGCCTGCTGAGCCGCAGTCAAATCCTTGAGAACCGTATCGATCCCTTCGGCCCCATTGTCTTTGTTACCTGCAATTCGTGCCAGCACTTCTTCTAATTGCGATTTACGATCATCTTCCATAGAAGTCAGGGTATCAAAATCTTTTTTATGAGCTGCAAAATTGGCATCCATCGCGCCGCGAATCCCCTGAAGGGCGTTATCAAGCTCAGTCGCAGCATTCTTCATACAAGCCACTTGGCTATTTAGGTTTTGAATCTGTCGATCCCGGCAGGACAACACGGAGTAAGCGCCAATAATTCTTGCTTTGTAGCACGCCGAAACGTTCTGAAGATCTGCAGGCATGGGGCAAACGAGTGAAGAGGCATCGGGAGGACTCGCCACCCCCGGGCAGACGGCCCCTGGAGCAACGGGAGCAGGAGCTGCCAAGTTTGCACAAAACGGATTTGAGGCCACCGAAGTAAACACGTCGATCGCGGCAGAAGCCATATCCGTGATCCCACCCGCAATGCCGGTACACGCGAGATTCACACCCTGCAAATTCAACGCAGTCATCGAGGCAGGAGGCGTGAGGCCAAATTGAGAAGGTAAGGATGAAGAAGTGGAACTATCGACGGCCCAAGATTGGATGCCTCCAAAAAAGACGCTCCCCACAACAAGAACAAAAAGGCTGATCTTCACGATATTAAGTCCCCCTCAAACTACTATTGTACCTAGGGGATTTGGGTTTTGGAATAGTTAATTCACAGAAAACACGAAGAATTACGGCTTAGTAACGCACTGCGATATAACTCGTCGAAACTTAAGCTTTTTCCGAAGCCACCTCGCGGATCACGCGCGCGATACTTTGCTCCGTTGGCACACTGGCCGCCTCTAAAACGTCGGCTAAACCAACGCCTGGAACGAATTCGCCGGCCACTAACCTGGGCGGGGCTTCGAGCTCATAGAACAGCTCTTCAACCGTTCTTCTGATCAAATGCTCCCCAAAATTCGTGACTTCGGTGTCTTCGTTCACAAAAACCGCGCGTCCCGTTTTTCGAATGCTCTCTGAGATCATTTTCCAATCATAGGGCCACAGCGTTCGAAGGTCGATCACTTCGACCGACACACCCTCACCCTCTAACAGCTCTGCAACCTTCACGCACAAGGGTATCGTGCGGCCATAACTGACCACGCTCACATGAGCGCCTTCACGTAGCCTGCGGCCTTCTCCTAGAGGTACTGTGTAATCCGTTAGGCCTTCGGGCCAACGTGGCTGCCACTTCGAGCGATCCCCCAAAGGTGCATCGATTCGCTCCTTAAGCTCCCGCTCACCTTCAGGCGTAAGCTCCGGCTCGCCCGGAATCTGATCTAGACCTCGCACCCGAAGCAACGCCTTGGGCTTGAGATACATCGTGGGGTTGGGATCTTTCAAACAGGCAATCATGAGACCATAAGCATCCAGCGGATTTGAAGGCATCACGATCTTCCAACCCGGAATATGGGTCATCGTCGCATCAAAAGAATGCGAGTGATAAATCGAGCCTCGGATCCCGCTTCCCACCGGCGTCATCACCGTCATGGGCAGGTTCCAATCCCCGTTGGTGGCCCAACACGAATTGCCCGCAAGTTTGAGCAAGTCGATCGTATTATAAATGTAATCGCAAAACTGAATCTCCGCCACCGACCTGCACCCGCTCATCGCAAGCCCCATGGCCGCGCCAATAATCCCTCGCTCATCCAGTGGCGAGTTCCAACTTGTTTTCAGACCTTGAGTCACGGTAAAAACGCCGCCCAATGGAGGCCCCACGTCTTCGCCAAAAATATCTGTCACCCCCAAATGGGTTTCACCATAATGAAGGGCCATCCTAATTGCTTGCGCGAGCGTTGCCATTTACCAGGTTCTCCCTTTTTGGCCTGCGTAGGTGTTATCATAGATGCTTGCAGGATCAGGCGCAGGTTCGATGCGCACACTTTGGGAGAGCGCCAGGAACTCCGCCTCAAAATCGTCCTTAACTTTCTGGGCGTCTGATTTTTTGAGGAGGCCGCTTTTAATTAATTTCTCTTCAAAAGCTGCGATTGGATCCGGCTCTTTAGGATCCAGGTTTGCACCGCTGGCTGAGCTGTGGCCATACATGCGTGACACCCGAGCCTCGAGCAAAAAGGGCTTACGCTCTTTGCGTACGTAGGCCATCGCATCGCTTAAAGCCGAATGCGACTCCTCAACATCAAGCCCATTGATGGTCTGCGTCTTCATTCCAAAGGCTTTCCCGCGATCCGCAATATTCTTCTCCCCGTGCTGCGTGCTGCCTGAAGTTGAAATCCCCCAACCGTTATTGGTCACGATAATCAAAATCGGAAGCTCTTTGCCAGGACGCGACGCCCAAACCAGACACGAAGCAAAATCCCCTTCAGCGGTTCCTGCATCCCCCCCGTTGACGATCGTGATACC
>CAIRTR010000086.1 GCA_903881565.1 Oligoflexia bacterium
AATGGAGAGATCCTGAAGTCGGCCGTCGATATCGGTCGTTGAGACTTGCTCTCCGATTTTAACGCTACGAGCATCAAAAAGGGGTCGGATCCTTTTGACCATCCCCTGCGCAAAAGCCTGAGGCGCCACGCCCCACCTTAAGTGCTCAGCCTCGCGCGGGTCATACGAATAAACGCCTAATTTCCAAACGAGCAAGAGACTGCCCAGAGAGGTATCTAACCCCGTCGTGTCTTTTGCCGAAGATACCAGAGCACTTTTCCACGTGTCTTTCATGGCCGTGATATGCTCGCCATACCGTGAAATCAAATCCTCGAGATACACCACCAAGCTTTGAATCCGCCGATCTCGCGAAGGAGTGCTCCAATCATCATACGCTTGAGTCGTCTCGCCGCAATCTTCGCTTTTACAAACTTCAATTCCCCGCTTCACCACATTCACGCGCATTTGAAGTTGTGATTTGAGACTTGCGATGCCTTCTTTGAGGCGCGCATGAAAATCAAGACCGGGATTGAGATGAATCAGAACGGATTCGGCGAAGTGATCGCGCGTCTCCATGAACTCGGGCGTATATTCTTCGTTTGAATAAAAGGGATGCTTGGATTTATCAGTGAGGGTCCACTTTTGATCTGCGTCCAGAATGGGCCATTGAAACCGCAAAAACCCACCCGTCTCTTCAGTGGGTTGGGCGGGGCTCCAATATCCATCCACTGCCAAAACACGGATCTCCTGAGGCACGGTGGAATTCATCATCGTCAAGGGCGAGGCCTGATCGCTACTCAAATCAACCTTCTTCACGACGAGGGTATGTCCACTGGATCCGGAAACGGCCAGGTGATGAATTCCTTCTTTGAAGGTCTCCGGGTTGATCGCGACGGGATAACTATCTTGCAACAAAGTGTGAGTGAAGGTGAGACGAAAAAGGGTATCGAGCGCGGCTAAGAAGCGCTGATCCTCATACCAAAGATCGGAGGTGGGGAGCGCCATCCACTCAGGCTTCATCGAATCTTGAGTGAGCAAATATCCATCGCCCACCAGATGATCGGCTGCCGGCAACCCGTGGTTTCGCGCGAAAATCCAACGAAGGCCGTAAGCGACGTCGGCGCAGTCAGTGGCGATTGCGTGGTTCTTGAAAAACTCAGGTGAAATCTCATCGCGTACCCATTGAGAATACTGATTCTCCCAATCACTGCTCCAGGCCTGTGTGACTTTCCAAAGCGGCGACAGAGGAGCTTCTGTGGGAGTCGCAGACGGCGTGGGTATTGAGGGTGCGGGCGTGTCCTCAATGCTCTTCGCATAATCCATGGCCTGCGACTGAGTTGGAAAAGCTTGAGTGGATTCATGCTCAGGAATCGCGCCCGGTTTTTCGCGCAACGTGATGGCTTGCCAATGACCCTCTTCGGAAAAAACGATGATAGAGCGCTGGCCGCCGCCCGGAAGAGGCTGTGAAACTTGCGTATAGCCCTGGGCTCTCGGGACAATGGGGTCCGGCGAGCTTTTTGTACTGCAAGCACTCCCCCAGAGAGCTGAAACCGCGAGAATAATACTGCAGGTTTTCGTCCACATTTTCATCGGCGGCGAATGTATCACGGAAGGTACTTGATTGCAACGATCGGATATATGAATGACGCAAAAGTTCGCCTCTGCAATTCCGATCAATTCCGATAATTGGCTAATGAAACTCGGGCGGGCCTTTAAATAAATCGCCGGAGGCAGGTATTTGATTTCTTTAGGATTCCATGAGACACCCTGCTCCAAGGGGAAACTATGAAAACTCAAAAGCTCGTCGCACTCGCAACTCTCAGCCTTTGCACTTGGGCCGCCTTCGCCTCTGGCGCTGAACCCTCTTACTGCAGTCTTGAAGCCTTCAAAAAAGCTGAAATCAAATCCCCGATCAAGAACCTGGAACGTGTACACGTCTATCGCCTGGGCGACACCGTTCTTGCGGGACTCGCCATCGGCGAATCCAAGGCTTCGGATGTCATCGCATTGAACAACGCCTTTTCCTCAGCTGACTCGACCGAGTACTACTGCACTTGGTATCTGAACAAAGGTAACGAGCAAGCGGAGTCCTCTTTTGCTCACTACTACGTCCCCCACCCCATGAGTGTTGCTCCTGATGAAGCCCCGGAGATTTACCTCAGCACACTTGAATCATCATTTGATTTAGACGAAGTGAGTTTCCTCTCATGCATCGAGCAGCACCATTATCTTGCGATGGGCTGCAACGGCCAGATGCATCGAGGCCCCACCGTCTTCGGAATGTTGCTTGCGTTCAGCGGCTGCACGCCAGATCACGCTGAAGATATTGTCGACAAAGTCTGGGGATTAAACGGAGTCACCCGAAGCGTGAGACGCTCCATTATTGCAAAAGGATTTGAGCTGGGGAGTTCCCGGCCCGAATCGCGCGCGAAAATGGCCGCAGCACTAGGGAGTCACTAGGAGATCAAACTGATCCCCGCCGCTCCAAAGCTGAACGGAGAGATGCCCTGCACGCCCCGTGGCTTGCACCTGCATGACATGGGTTTTTCCAAACACTTGCGCCAAATGACCATCTTCGATCGCCACTGCCATGGCCTCATCCACCCCGAGCGCAATCGCGTCGGGATATCTCAAGGCGAGCGAAAAAAGTCGGTTTTCACGCTGCCTAATCAAGAAATGCTGATCCACGATCACCTTATCAAGCAACCCCAAGCCTTCGCACGTTTCGGGTACATTCGGATCAATCACGGTGAGATCGCCGCCTCCGGTGATCATAATGCGCGACATGAGACTTGCCCCCGCACTGGTTCCCCCAAACGCGATCCCTTGATGGTAGAGCTTCTGAAAGGTTTCTTTGAGGGCCAGTTTCTCAATGGCCGCCATGATTCGCACCTGAGATCCGCCCGCAAAAAACACTCCGCTCGCACTCGCAATCTGACTGGCCAACGCTGCTTGATCCTTTGAAGTTTCAGGGGGCCTAAGTGAAATCAAAACCGATTTTACACCCAATCCCTGAAGCTCGGCTTCAAGCTCCGGGGCGCCCACTTCGGGCTGCTCAGAGCCCCAGAATACGCCTAAGATTTTAGCTGAATCCGCGCCACCGGCCCAGCCAATAAAGCGATTCATGGCGTCAGGCGTGTGATCGCCTCCTCCGATGAGAAGCAAACGCTCACGGGCATTGGCCGAAACGGCACAAAGCCCAGCACACAGGAAAGAAACCAAAATAATGAAGAATTTAATCATCCTATTTTTTGTATACTTGAGGGAT
>CAIRTR010000087.1 GCA_903881565.1 Oligoflexia bacterium
CCCGTGGAACCCCACGCTCAATCCACCGGAAAAACCCGCTACCTCCCCTTTGATTGTGGCCTAGTCCACTATTTTAAAGGATCAGAAGTGAGAAAGTGGGAGACCCTTTTTTGTCATCAACACCGCAACCGAATGCGCTTCCAGGGCTCAAAAAAGACAACACTCCACTACTATACCAACAAAAAGGGCGCGTTCTTCAACTTTGTCGTAAGTGAGACGAATCATTTTTCCAAGATATCAGAATCTCCGTTCCCTACTAAACGACAACTCCAAACCGCAAACGCCTTGCTAGAGAAAATCGAGCACTCGAAAGTGACGTTTCTCTGCGCGACTGACGAACCCATTCAAAAATTACAGCCCAACTTGGAGGTATGGCCGTGGAAGGAAATCTTTTGAATCAAATCGCATCCAAAAACTGCGAGGGCGTTTGGATAAGAACGCCCTTTGTCTGCTTTGGCCGATTCATAACCCTGCCAAAATGCCGCTGGTCCCCTGTTAGTAAGTGAGTAGCGCCTATTTGCAGCGCAGATAACATAATGGGACGATCCTTCTCGGGCAACTCAATCGGGCAATGTCCTCGTGAAACTGTAGCCTTTACCACGACATCCTTCAACAGCAGGACAAGATGCTTGGCTGCAGCCGGGAACTTAAGCTCAATGTTCCGACGCGCCTCCTCCACTGCAAGCCCGCAGGTCACGACCTCAAAATAGCCTTCAGAAGCTAACTCAACGATAAAGGCACTTTTGCCCTTTGGATTATGAGCCGCCGTGAACAACACATTTGCGTCGAGAAAAACTATCATGCACCTTTAGCCAATTTTCTTCGGACCAAGCTCCGATCCTTCTCAGGGAGTTGATCTTCTTTAGTCCATTCCTGAATCTGCTCATCCCTATAGACCTCAATTTCAAGCACCTCAGCTGGCCGAAGAATCAACTCCCCGTCGTGCTCCTCAACAGTGACGACGCCTCCGTCTTTTATTCCGAGTTTCTTGCGAAGATCCGCAGGAAGTGTCACTTGGCCTCGAGCCGAAACGATCAGGCTAGACTTTGCTACTTTCGCCATAAAAATGCGATCCTCCATTATTCCGAATTACAGTATATCAGAAAGTATGAGAATACGAAACTTCGCCCTCAATAAGGTCACCAGCCACTATCCTTATAACAGTCACCTATAGCTGACCTGTCTTTACACACAAGTGTCTGATATATGACCCTTCTGAAGCTAACGCTATGATCCTATTTGACGATTAAGCCGAATACTGTAATACTAATATCAGAGGTTATTTCTAATATGCCAACCTATGACAACCCCTTCAAAACCGGATCCGCGATCGACAACAAAGAAGATTACTGCCCTAGGCCCGAGGATACCGCACTAAGGATAGCCCTCGAAAACGGCACCAGACGTTTCTATATTTCTGAAGAGCGCAGAATCGGAAAAACCTCTTTTGCCAAAATGGCCATCATTGAATCAAAACACCTTCTCGGCTTTTACCATGACATGGGCCCTGTTTCGTCCTTCCAGGGACTCCTTCAATTAATGCTCACCCTAGACAAAACAATTTCAATCCCACCACTGCTTCAACAGAGAATTGCCGACTTACGACAAGACCTCCTTCGAACTCAGCCCAAATCAGACGAGGAAAAACAAGAGTTTCTTGGGCGCATCATAAAGACGATGGCCGCCTGTCGGACGCCCCGAAAAAAACCCGTTCTCATCCTCGACGAATTTCAAAACATATTAAACTTCGACGAGTCCGTAAGACTGTCGCTCAGAGACCACCTTCAACATACCCCGGAACTCTGTGTCATCTATTGCGGCTCCGATCGCCACAAATTGGACCTACTTTTTAACAACAGCGGTGAAATCTTCTGGAACCAGGCCGATAAATTTAAATTAAACTATATCCCTGAAATAAGTTTTTTAAAATTTGCGCAAGAAAAACTCACTAAAATAAAACGAAGCATAAAACCAGAAGCCTTTTCGCTCATCTATCAAACGTGCGGCGGTATTTCCGGCGAAATCCAAAATCTTCTCTCACGACTATTTGAGCAAACTCGGACATCCGATGGGCACTGCATAACGGTCAAAATGGTAAACGAAGAAATCAACAGAAAGATCTTTGAATTAACCCACGAATTCGAGCTTCGTTACGATCACCTTACCGCATCTCAAAAAGGGGTGTTAAACGCCCTCGCAAAAACGACCCAACGACTCACTTCAAAAATGCTCACGACCCAATTCAACCAAGAAAACGAAATGAGAAAAACCGAATTCATAGAAAAAACAATCGGGCTTCTCATAAAAAAAGACATCATCTCCGAGTTTCACTCAAACGGTGACATCAAGTTTCACAGCCCCTACTTTCGACTCTGGCTTCGCAAGATGCTGGGACCACACTGACTCAATGCAACACCCTTGCTATCGCACACGAAACATCATCCGGCGGCATTTTCGTACTCCAAAGTACCTGCGCCCGCCCCTGTCTTTGTGCCTCAAGCAATCGCTCGATCCCTTTTTCCCGGTTATAGCTGATTTGGTAATAGTCTAAATTTGCAGGCGGATAGGGCTGAATGTCATAACGGGGAAATTCCGGATCGCTAAACAGCAGGCTATTATGGAGCCTATCCGCTTGATGAATCGCCACATAAAAAGGACCAGGAACCACAACAACTGATCCCGGGGGAGCGTAATCCTTCAGGGCGCGTGTCGCCTCACCGATGCAAACCGCCCAATAATCGCCCGTAAACTGGGAAGCGCTCCGGTCACCGATCAAGGAACTCTTGTAGACATAAGAGTATTTCCCCCACTCCGCATAACTCACAAGCGCGCACAAAAAAACCGTGACAGCCAGGCTCGCTTTAATACGCTCGCTAAATCTTTCGAACGACAAGGAACCAAAAAGCAAAAGCGGTGGAAAAAGAAAAAGCAGATGTCGATCTTCATCATAGAGGACAGGCTTCACAACGAAGATGCTCAAAAACCCAACAAGACTGAAAAAGCCCACCCAAGCCCGCAAGGAGATCGGAAGTCTCACGAATTGGGTATCAAGAAAAAAAACAGGATTCCTCGAACTCTTTCCAAATCGGAAGTGAAAAATAAAACCGAGAATGACCCCTAAAAAAACGAGCGGCTGAGTATTGACGGGTAACCATAAGAGTGAATACCAGGGGGGAATATTTGCGCTCGTGAAACTTCGCCCAAACGCTCTCACCTCTCCACTCCAAGGAAAGCTGGCATACCCCACAAAGGACTTAACCCAAAACTCCCAGCCACTGAGTCCCTTTTCCCAGAGGGTGGGCCAAAGAAAAAACATAAACAACAGACCGGAAACAAGCGGAATCAATACCACCGCTATCCGCTTGGATTTTCGCTCCTCTCGAGACGCAAAAAGGCTGTGAAAAACCAGAAAACCAATCAGAACCAAAAAGTGAACAATCACCGGTGGACGAATCAAATAAGGAATCATCGACAAGGGCCCGAGCAACAAGAGCCGTTTGATCGGGATCTTATCGGATCTGAAAAGCTGGTCCTTCAACCTACCCAACTCTTGCCAGAGGGCAAGAGTGACCAAAAGGTAAGCGCACGAAAATGGAAAATCCGTTGTATTGATCAGCGCGTGTCCGCCAAGGCGGATGAATCCAAACAAGAACATGCTTGATAACAGCGCCCCCCACCGGGTGACGCCCGCGTTTCTCAGAAGAAAAAACACCAAGACGAGCGTCATCGGAAAAAGTGCAAAATTAAACGAAAGACGAACCCAGAGGGGATCCCGGAGATACGCAAAAAAAATGTGGGTGAATGATCCAAGCACCAGTTCCCAGAGTGGCCCATAGGACTGAAGAGTCGGGTCAAACTGAGGAAACCCTCCCGAAAAAAAGGCTCCAAAACTTGAAACAAGCCAATGGCTTCTGCGCATATGAGCTTCAACATCCCAAGTGGACAGCCCTCCATGGGTGAAAACCATCCCCAAGAGCAATGAAGCGAGAAAACATAGGCCTAGCTGCACAAAAGTTCTATTAGAGGGCTTGGACATGAGTTTGCATTTGATTATATCCAGAAACGCAAAGAAAGTAAAAAGATGGCAAAGAAAGCAAACACGGCAAACACTGCGCCTTCGCGCAAACCCTTCAGTGCAGCACTAACCTTTATACCGGCCCTTATATTGGTTACTTTAATCCTTGGCTTTGTTCTTCGAACGGTCTTTTTAGAAGATATCGAATATAAGGGCGATGAAGCCGCGATGTTTGCCAAAACCCAAAGCGTCGGTCATAGCGAACCCTGGCCGATGCTTGGCATTGTTTCTGGAGTGGGAGTCAGTAACCCGGCTTTTAGCATATGGAGTTTTGTTGCGCTGGCAAAAGTCTTTCAGATCACAACGCCCCTCGGACTTACGCGCGCGGTACAACTATTGAATTGTGCCGCTCTCGCCTTGTTGTTTTTTCTTGGGTTTCGGGTAGTCGAGCAAAAAGAGAAGAAGGCTTGGCTTTGGGCCGCAGCGCTCATGAGTGTCAATGTGTTTTGCGTTCTATTCTCGCGCAAGATTTGGGCACAGGATTTACTTCCGATTTTTACGATCCCGTTTTATTGGGCCTGGCTAAAAAGAAGCAAGGCACGGGGAGCCTTTTTTTGGGGAATGTTGGGCGCTTTTCTGGGCCAAATTCACATGAGCGGCTTTTTCTTTTCAGGGGCCATTTTTATCTGGACTGCCGTTTTCGATCGGAAAACCCCACACTGGCTTTCGTGGCTTGGCGGAAGCATCCTAGGCGTACTGCCTTTACTCCCCTGGCTTTCCTACATGCTAAACGAAGCGCCATCCCAAGCGCGCACGGGAACAAATAATCCAATGGATTTAGTTTTCTACAAAAACTGGTTTAGCGATACTTTCGGGTTAGGTACGGATTATAGTCTGTGGAATCAAAACGCCGATTTTCTGAGCGGGCCAGTGATCCATGGGGAAACAACCTATTTAGTGAGCTATTTGCAGTCGATTCTCTTTTATGCGGGAGTCGCGATATTGATCGTAGGGACATTTCGTTTCATCGTTAAGCTCGGCAAAGCAAAACCGGGGGTGTTTAAAAGTCTTCAAAACCTAATTTCGAACCCTAAAAATGAGGGAGCTTTTTTGATCTCCGCAACGCTCATTTTCATGGGAATTCCACTCACGTTTGTGGATTTTCCAATCTATCGGCACTACCTGATTATCACTTATCCCTTGAGTTTTCTTTTCTTGGCCAAAATGGTTTTGAGTCATTTCAAAAAAGCGGACGCTATTTTGGCGGCGATCTTGATTGCGGAACTCGCCATAAGTATTGGGTTCTTAGGCTACATTCATGTTAACTGCGGAGCGCCTTCCGGCGACTACGGCAAGGCCTACCGCTGCCGGCCACACTGAGCTTTAAACCACAGCAGTCGAGAAGGGTGCGCGCCTCGCCCTCCTCGTGTGGGCGCGGCCATATAGGACGCTTGTCCCAAAGGCTCACCCAAATTCTCGACAAATTTCTGCATGCACTCAGGCTTTCCAGCCCCGGTCCACACATCAGGATAAACGAAAATCGCGGAAAGCTCTGAATGCTGAGACAGATACTGACAAAAATCCGTCCACTCATAATCCGAAAAACACCGTTGCTCGCGCCAAGCATTGAACCAGGAGTGAAACGGCCATTTTCGATAACCCTGACAATGAGCCTCCGTCATTCGAGATTGGTAGAGGCCATAAACCTTCTTATCATGCCACTCGCGCATACACATCCCGGCGGTCGAAGTCGGGTAGTTCGGGCACTGCTCCCCTGTACAAACCCCGTTTCCGCCGGCAACACAAAAAGGTAAATCTAGCACTGTAGTCCCCGGAGTCTCGCGCACTTTTTCCAAAAGGCCCTTAAACTGAGGGGCCATCTCCGGAAGCGCATTCACAGGAAACGCAAGCCATGTGCACTCCAAGATGGAAAGTGCAGCAAAACACAAAAGCAAAAAGCGCATCCCACCGCGCTCCTGCCAAGCGGACTTCGCGACGAACACAAGTCTCGACCATGAAAGCGCAATAAGAACTCCGAAAACAGCCGGCATGATCAAACTCCATCGAGTCGCCACCCTAAAATATTTCATAAATGGGATGATCTGCTGAATCACCCGATACATAAACTCAGGCAAAAGATGGGAAGCAAACAAAATCCCAAAGGCCCCTATCATCAAAAAGGGCGCCAAAAAGACTAAACCCTCGCCCCCCTTTTTCCGCCGGGAGAACCAAACTCCCAAAACCACCGGAATCCAAAACAAGTAGCCAATCGTACTTACCGTTTCAGGCGAATCAATGGCATTAATTTTCCAAACGAGATGAACGTGAACCATCTGCAAAATGGCATTCACGCCCGCCACAAAATGCTCAGCCCAAAGGGGACGTAGAAAATAAAGCAGGTGTCCAAACCAGCCCAGGGGCTGCCAAATATCTCCCAGTCCCCGGATTTCGTCAAAAAGTGGCAAGAACCACTGGACATCAATCCAGAGCAAACCGACCACCAGCACACTCGGCAAAAGGGCCGAGCGGACGCCCAATTCAAATTTGATTTTGGTGCCCCGCAATCTTAAAAAGCTCGCAACCAGAAACCCCCTCACGATCAACCACTCAAAAATCATGGGGCCCCAAAAATAGCCAGTCGTCCCTAAAACGCCCAGCATAAATACGCCCCGCCAAATTTCTAGGGTCCAAGAAAACTTTTTCTCACGCCAAAAACGCTGCCAAATCCATGCGTCTAAAAACACACTCCAATAGATCCAGTGCTCGAGCAAATGCTCATAATGATGCCAAATCTTGAAGTGCCGCGGAACATGAACTACCACGACCAATGTCGCGATTCCCCAGGCAGCCGCTTTGGAAAGCTGCATTTTTCTCAAAATAAAACCAACGCCCAAATAAGAAACTAAGAGCGAAAACCCAAAATAAGCCCATAAAAATGGAAAATCTCGGCTCCATTTCCAGAATAGTGCGCCCAACCAATCTCGCTCAATCGACCAGGACATAAACGGAACTGAAGCCCCCCCCGGGGCCATGAATTTGTCTGTCCAAAACTTAGGCGAGCCCCAATGATCTAAATGCTCCGACATCATCTGCCGCACGATGTCCGTGCACATGTCCTCGCTATAGCCGCGACCAAAACCTGGAGGATGAATCGAGTACCAATAAAGTCCGATGGCAAGGAGGCCAAACCAAAAAAGCGACCGGTTTAGAAGAGACGAGATTTTTTGTTGCACGCTAATGAAATACTCTACACACTGGGGCCATGTCAAAAGAGCAGCGCATAAAAAGGACAAAAACTTCGAGGCGCTCCGACTTGGCTGCCCCCAGCCTCCTTGGCAAGATGCTTATCTTGATTCCTATCATAGGAGCCCTTTTCGTCTGGCTCTCGCCCCTTTCGTTCGTCCCGGTACCTTGGCCTGATGACTCCGCGTTTTATTTCGTGGCCCGTGACTTTTTCAAATGGCCCCCCCGCTGGGTGATGATTCCGCAGTCTCCCTTTGAGCCGACCTATCGAATCTTCAATTTCAATACGATGCCCCTGTATCCCATGATCATCGGACTTGGGCGCTTCATCGGAATCGATGGAAGCTTCGCCATCAAGTTTTGGCCCCTGCTCGGATGGGCTTTAAGCGGTAGCCTTTGCGTCGCGGCCGCACTAAAACGGGGACTTCCGCGCATTGCCGCCCTCATTCTCGCTTTGCTCTTCGCGCTCGATCCGGCGCTGAGGTGGGCCTCTGTTCTCGTCAGGCCTGAATCCATGATCGGACTATGTGGCGTGGCCATAGTGCTTGGGATCACCTTAGGCTTTCCAAAGCGGTTCGAAGTACGCGGGCGGTTTTGGGACCCGATCGCGGCCCTTTTAGCCATTGGCGCCCTTCTCCACTTCAATGCGGTTTACCTGGTGTTTCCAGTCATCGCGGCGTTTGTTTTGACCAACCCAAGGCGACTCCTCCAAATTGGACTCAAGACAGGGCTCTACCTCACCCCTTGGCTTTTAACGGTTGCACTTCATCCCCAGCTTTTTGTGCACCAGATGAAGACTCAGTGGACAAGGCTTTCCGGCGGAAACGACTGGCTTCACTCTTTTGACAAAGCGGTAGGGGGTCTGTTTCAAAGTATGGGCTCACCTGAGCCTTGGCATCCCATTGTTTATCAAGCCTCGATCCTCGTGTGGCTTCTGCTCTTAATCGCAATGGGTCTGGGGATCAATGACTTCATCAATACGATCAAGAAGAAACACCGCCATGATAGCCTTGCCCCTGCTGCGGCCTGGATTTTAAGCTCCTGTTGGCTCTGGAACAGCAAGCCCGAGGTCTGGTTTACGTATTACATTCATATTTCACTTTTGTGTTTTCTAACCCTCGCGCTCCTTCGGGCTTTTAACAACAGCAAAAGCCCCACAGTCTCCACCGCCGCACTCAAGGGCACCCTCTCCCTCTTGGGCCTTGGACTCGTTTTATGTTTTTCCGTAATCGATTCGGATCAACTCTCGAAAATGAGCCGATCTCCCTCCTGGCGCTGGGAAACTTATGGCGATTTTGTGGATTGCGTTGACAAAAGACTTACCGAACTTGAAACGACGCTTCAGACTACAACAGCACCCGCCCCTAAACCTTTTCGCGTTTGGTGTCCCACTTTCCCGGATATCACAATTGAGCTTTCACGGCGCCATCCCGATTGGGAACTCACACGCACGAACGACTTCTGGGAACGCGTGCCGCTTGCGCTCCAGCATGGGCGGGATGTTGAAGCAGTTGTGGTCACCGAGTCGATTAATCCCGCAGAGCGACTTATTTCATCGCCCGCTTCGGAGCACCCAGAAATCCAATCTGTTTGGATGACCTGGAAAGGCTACTTTTTGCACAACCTATATGATGAACCGGGATGGAAGCCTAATCGCTACTACTGCCAGCGAGGCAAGTGGCAAGCGTTTATCTTTATGAAATAAGGGAATCCCAAACGATCGAGCGCCATTCTCCTAAACTCTCGACGCGTGAAGGATTGCGCCCCAGGCACTTGGAGTAGACTTCGCTCACCTGCGCGATATCCCGCTCGATCAAACCCGAAAGAATGACGCCGCCGCCCTTCATTAAACGAGCAGCTAATTTTTCAGCAAATTCGACCAAAACAGGCCGCAAGATATTGGCGACAATTACTTCGTAGCTGCGTTCGGCGGGGCCGAGAGCAAGTGCAAAGCGAACCACATCGGGGCCGAGTCCATTGATTTTGACATTTTCGGTCGCATTATCAATGGCGAGCGGATCGATCTCGACACCATCCACATTCCAACCCAAACGAGCAAGTGCAGCAGTCAGAATACCGGAGCCGCTTCCAAAATCCAGAGCGCGACCGGGCTGGCCGTTAGATCTCTCCCGGAAACTCTCCCGTTGAAGCGCAATCGCCTTAAGGCAAAGTTGCGTGGTTTCGTGAGTGCCAGTTCCAAAGCCTGCCCCGGGATTTACTTTCAAGACGATTTCGCCAGGTTCCACCTGTTTTTCAGGGTTCTCGACCCAAGGCGGAAAAACCCGCCAACGCGGAGGGATCTTAAGTCCATTTTCAAGCTGTAAAAAAGCAGCTTTCCACGTCGCATTCCAATCCTGCGGCGCCCGACGTATGGGGCCCTCAAAATGAAATGCCTGATTATGCCGCTTCAGTTCTTCGAGTGTAGCCGCAACTGCTTCGGCGTGCTCAGACGTGTCTAAGAACAGGGTCGCCAACGACTCGCTCTGCTCCGAAACCCAATCGCGATCAATCGGAGCTTCGCCCGCATCTAACGTCCATGAGGCCGTCTCTAGCCCCTGAGTCTCAGCGTCTTCGGACAGCACGGTTCCCTCATGAATCCCGGTGAGTCCCTTTTGCCCGAATTCGGCCCAAAGATGTCCGAAGAATCCTTCGCGATCCCACTCCTGCCCCCGAAAACGAATCCGTTTCGGAACCCGCAGAATCAGCTCAAAATGATCACTCATGACTAAGACTGAGAATCCCCGTTGCCGCCCTCACCTGAGCCGCCGCTGCCACCGCGATCGCCCTGCGATGGAGATGCTGGAGAAACTGAAGTCACAGGAGCAGCTGCAGGGGCTGGAGAATTCACGGGAGAGACTGAGATCCTTGGAACTATTCCGGGAACTATCCCGGGAGCAATCCCGCCACCGACTGGCGTTCCCTGGCGAGGACCGCGATTGCGATCTCGGTCGCCCCGAGCTTGGAACTTTCCGCCACCTCGACGGCCGCCTCTGCGAGCCCCAGCGCCGCCGCCGCCTCGATCATCACGACGGGGCTTTCCACCAGCAATACCCACACCGCCGCCGCCCCCAGCATTCCTACGCGTAGGATCTTGAGGGTTACGAAGCTGTGCCAGAGCGGCATCTTGCGCTGCTTGCGCGCGCAGGAAAGCGAGTCGATCTTCTTCATCGTAAAAGTCATCTCCACTCGATGGTCCACCTTCGGGTCCACCTTCGGGTCCACCTTGTAGTGAAGGCTCTTGGCCCTCTTGAAGATTTTCAGGAGAAAACCCTGCATCTCTCTCGGCTCCTTGTGAATCAGATAATTGAGGCGATTGAGGTTGCACACCTTCACCCGTTGTTCCGGCTGCCCCATGATCCACAGGCGTAATGGTGTTTGCAGGTTGTATGTTTGGAGTCTTTCGCAAACTGCTTATAATGATGCGTTCCACCGGATGCGCAGGCATATCGCTCGCCTGAATTGGTGAATCCTGAGGACGCTTCTCTCTTTGATTGTCCCGCTGATTTTCCCGTTGAGAATCGCGACCAGAATCGCGACCTTGAGATTGTCCACCCCGACGCTGATCACGGCGTCCTCGACCGCCGGACCGACTTTCCTGTGCTTCGCGCGTACGTTCCGTCACATAAGGCTTCGCAGGCTTTTCACCTTTGTCGCTGCTCACTTCAAACTGATCCGAGTGAAAATCCGCCACCGCTTGCAAAAAGATCTGCTTGCGATACCTTTTTTCAAGATAATCCAAGGTCTCGCGATCATCGATCGCCAAAACATCAATGACATCCGCATGAGCCTGAGCCAAGACCTTTACAGAATCGCGCTCAATACCTTCGCGCTCGATTTCGCGCAAGATTTCGTAGGCAACCGTCTGTTTGCTCTTCACATAACCCTTGCCTTCGCAATGAGTACACGATTCGCAAAGCGAGCGGACCATGGAGTCACGCGTACGCTTACGGGTCATTTCGACCAAGCCCAGTTCTGAGATCTTCAGGATCGTTGGACGAGCACGGTCTTTTCGGAGCGCGTCTTCAAGCGCCCGATAAACTCTATGTTTGTTTTCATCACTCTCCATATCGATCAAATCGAGAATGATAATCCCGCCGCAGTTTCTAAGGCGAAGCTGATAGGCAATTTCTTGCACGGCTTCTAAATTGGTTTTGATGATCGTGTCTTCGAGATTCTTTTTCCCAACGAAACGCCCGGTGTTGACGTCAATCGCCACCAAGGCTTCAGCCTGATCAATCACGATGTAGCCACCGGACTTGAGCCATACCTTGCGCTCCAGTGCTCGGGAAAGCTCTGTTGAGATATTATAGGCATCAAAAATGGGGATATCGCCGTGATATAATTCCACCTTCTGTTTCAAGAAGGGCATGAACGCGCTGATAAATCTCAGCACATCATTAAAGTGGTATCTTGAATCCACGATAATTTTATCAATGTCTTCCGTAACCCAGTCACGAATCGAACGAAGGATCACATTCAAATCTTCGTATACGAGTGCGGGTGCGGTGACGGTTGCCGCTTTTTCACGAATTTCGGTCCAAAGATTCGTCAAATAATCGATATCCTGCTTAATCCGTCGTTCCGATTGCTGACGACCACTGGCGGTTCTTACGATAAAGCCCAAATTCTTCGGCCGATTGCGCTCAACAAAATCTCTAAGCCGTCTCCGTTCGTCGTCTCGATCGATGCGGCGAGAAACGCCCACATGATCAATCGTAGGCATACACACCAAGTGCCGGCCCGGGAGGCTGATATGGCAGGTCAAACGAGCGCCTTTAGTGGCAATCGGGTCTTTCGCGATCTGCACCAAGACTTCTTGACCTTCTTTTAAGAGATCCTGAATATTGACTTGGCCTCGGATAGCACGAGTGGCTTTTGGCGCAATTCGGCGATCCCGAGAACGTTGGGAAGCATGAGGAATCTTTGTCGCTCCCGCACGCTCTGAACTGATCTGAATACGAACACGACCTTCGGTTGCGGTGGGAGGCGCATTTCCTTCTTCGGCAACCGCACCTTCGCCCTCACTGACCATCGAAGCGCGATCGGAAGCGAGTTCCGCTGAATCCGCTAGCTGTTCTGAAACTTGATCGGGAAGGGGCTCATCTTTTCCACCCTCTCCTTGTGCTCCTGCGGTCGTCGTAATCGTCTCACGAGTTCCAGGTTTGCGACGGTGACGTCCACCACGACGCCCACGTTTATGGCGACGTCCACGAGCGTCTTCGCCAGCTTCTTGCCCAGCTTCTTGGCCTTCTCCTTCAGATCCTCCTGAGGCGCTTTGTTCTGGCGCAATCGTTCCTTCAATTTTTTCGGCGGTCTTTTCAGAACTCTTTCCACCCGAGGCTGCGGAATCTCCTGAATCACCTTCGCCGGGAGGTTCTGCACCCATGGACTGAGGTTTGGGATCGGCGTCTTCTTCGTCGTCATCGGACTCTTCGTCGGACTCTTCGTCAAAATCTTCTTCTAATTCTTCGCGTAAATCCTCAGAATCGCTCTGTGAATCTAGAGGATCGCCATGGTCCGCCTCTTGAGGCTGTTGGCCTTCTGGAGCAACTTCAACCTTCGATTCGCCAGGCTCGTTACCTTCAGCGTTACCAAATGTAATGCCCTCAGCAACGCCCTCTGAGGCAGCAATCGCCTCGAGAGGAGTCTGAGTTTCCCCTTCTTCTTCTTCCCAGATCTCGGAGTGAACAAACACATCGTCGACATAAAGAAACGCCGCTTTTTCAAGGCCAATATCCACGAAGGCAGCCTGCATCCCCGGCAAAACTCGGCTGACGCGACCCTTATAAATATTCCCGACGATCCCTTTTTCTCCTGGGCGTTCGATCAAAAGATCCTGAATCTCGCCCTCTTCCATCAGGGCTAAACGAATTTCCGGTAATGATGCATTAATGATTAGTTCTGTAGACATGACTGCTCCCTTTTCAAATGGCACTCACCCAGACTTGCTGTCTCAGGCGAAAATCACCACGTTAGGGAAACCAACGAGACCCATACTCCGTTGGGGCCGACTGGGGCAAACATAGCTTTTCCGTTCCAAATTCCATTTAATTCGGATTTGACAACCGCGCTGTGTTTCCTAAGATCCGGGGCCTCATTTTGAGACCGACCCGAATCAAGCATTTTCTCACCATTTAATTCACCTGAATCACTTGAATAAGATTCCTCGCGGTGAGACGCCCCTGCAATGAGCCCGTAAAGACCTGTGCTAACCCCCGCGACAGCACCCAAGGAGGCGCCATAGGCTAGGTTGATGACATGTTTTCCAGGCTGACTATAAAAGGGCAAAGTAGATGCTCCCAAAACCGTCCCCACGGCAACACTTATGCCGATGGTTTCCAAAAAATTGTTTCCCGAATTGACTGAATTCGCACACGCTAGGCGCGGTTCTGAGAGCACAGCTCCCATCAAGCCCAAAACGGGGATTAGAGTTTTCTTCATAAATCTCCGAACTGCTAACTCCTATTAGTTCCTATTAAACGCTAAACGGAGACTTTTGAACATGGGCAGGTTTTGCCCAACCACTCTCAACCCTTATCGTTAGCGAATCCGACTTGACACTTCAAGTAAAAAGTAGGAATTATGCCTGACATGGCGTTTCAACCTCGAGGTAATTCAGGCACATCCCCGTCCCCCCACCAGTCCACAGGTTCTCAATCCCCCATGGGTTTTGAGTCTTTGGTCGATCGGATTTCAGAAGCCGTCAGAGAACGGCTCATCCAACAAGGAGTGCCTTCGCTGGCGCCCTCCAGACCTGACGGCAAGCCTGCTGGCGGCCAGGGCAACTGGCAGCATCTCATCCACCAAGGGGCGGATCGCATCAGCAGTGTGGGCGAAAAGCCTTTTCAGCCCCACGAACTCTCGGGAAACGAAGGCCTGGCGCAAAAAATCGATCATACGCTGCTTAAGCCTGATGCCACCAAAGAAGAAATCAAACGCATCTGCGAAGAAGCTCGCCAATACCACTTTGCAACGGTTTGCGTAAATTCCGTTTACATCGCCTTGGTCGCCGAACTCCTCAAAGGATCCCGTACTAAGCCGATTGCGGTCGTAGGGTTCCCACTCGGCGCGGCTGCAACCGCGACCAAAGCTTTTGAAGCACGCGAAGCCGTCAGAGTCGGAGCGCAGGAAATCGACATGGTGCTTAATATTGGCGCACTCAAAGGCCAAGATTACGCCCTCGTTTTGGAAGACATTCGCCAAGTCGTCGAAGCCTCGAAACCCCATGGTGTGAAGGTGATCCTTGAATGCTCAAGTCTCACTGATGAAGAAAAAGTCATCGCGTGCGCGCTCTCCAAAGCCGCAGGTGCGGCCTTCGTTAAAACTTCAACGGGCTTTGCCGCCGGTGGAGCGACTGCCGAAGACATCGCGTTGATGCGAAGAATTGTCGGACCCGAGATGGGCGTAAAAGCTTCAGGTGGCATTCGCACCTACGAGGACGCCACCAAGATGATTGCCGCCGGTGCAAGTCGCGTTGGCGCTTCCGCAAGCGTTGCCATCGTCACCCGCACGGCCACAGATGCAAACAAGAAGTCATCGAAGTCTACTGGCGCTGCCGATGCAAACAAATCGTACAAAAACAGTCTCTACTAAGAAAAAATATCAAGAAGAAATATAATGACTCAATTTGACCGTGTAATTTGGATTGTACTGGATGGCGTCGGCGCGGGAGCGCTTCCGGATGCGCAACTCTATGGAGATCATGGGGCCAATACGCTGGCGAATCTTGCCCGCAGTTATTTTCAAAAAGCCAATCGACCGCTTGCGCTTCCTAATCTCACGCGCCTAGGGCTTGGCAACATCACGCCGATGGATGAAATTCCTCCTCTCGTTGCTGGAAAAGGCGAAGGCGCCTATGGGCGCGCCATGGAACTCTCGCGCGGCAAAGACACAAGCTCCGGCCACTGGGAATTTGCAGGCCTCGTCGTTTCAAAACCCTTCGTTACTTATCCTGATGGTTTTCCGATGGAACTCATCAATCGCTGGATCAAGGAAAATGACCTTCCCGGAGTTTTGGGCAACAAAGCTGCCAGCGGAACCGAAATTATCAAAGAATTGGGCGCAGAACATGTAGCCAGCGGGAAACCCATTCTCTACACGAGCGCCGACAGCGTCTGGCAAGTCGCGGCCCATGAAGAGAGTTTTGGCTTAGATCGGCTTTACAAAATTTGTCTTTCGGCTCGAAAAATCTGTGATGAAATCCAATTAGGCCGCGTGATTGCGCGCCCTTTTGTCGGAAACCCTCCGCAAGGGGTGCCCTTTAAACGAACCTATAATCGCAAGGATTACGCCCTGCCTCCGTTTGCGCCCACCTATCTGGATCAACTCACTGAAAAGAATATCCATGTCCGGGGAATTGGAAAAATTTCCAACATCTATGCCGCCCAGGGGATCACTTCAAATATCGACACCCACGGCAACACCGATGGAATTCGGGAAGTCCTCGCTCAGCTCGGGTCTTTTGAAAAGGGGCTCCTGTACTGCAACCTCATCGACTTTGACATGCTCTTTGGGCATCGTAGAGACATCATGGGCTTTGCCGCAGCGATGGAAGAATTTGATCGGGCCCTTCCCGAAATCAAAAGCAAGATGACGTCTCGGGATCTCCTGATCTTGTGCTCCGATCATGGCAATGATCCCACCTTTCCGGGGACAGACCACACGCGGGAACATTCTTTGATTCTCGCGTATACGCCCGCACAGACCCGTGCCGCCCCCGCTGATCTTGGCACCCGCGGGAGCTTTGCAGATTTAGGCGCCACCGCCGTACATGCCCTCACGGGCGTTGCACCCAGCGATGGCATTGGAAAATCCTTTTTACCAGAAATGGGACTTTAGACGATGAACCCCGCTTGGCTCATTCAGCAAAAACGTGATGGAAAAGAACTCTCTTCTGAGGACATTCATGCCTTCATCGAAGGTCTGACCGAAGGGACAGTTGCGGATTATCAGGCCAGTGCCTTTGCAATGGCCGTGTTTTTTCAGGGGATGAACCTGGATGAAACCGTAGCACTCACTCATGCCATGGTTAAGAGTGGCGAACACTACAAATTGGGCTCTGTTTCAGGACCTAAGATTGACAAGCATTCGACCGGCGGCGTAGGCGACAAAGTATCACTTATTTTAGCGCCTCTAGCTGCCGCTTGTGGAGTGAAAGTTCCGATGATGTCGGGCCGGGGATTGGGCCATAGTGGTGGGACACTGGATAAATTAGAATCCATCTCAGGCTTTGATGTGCATCTCACTCGTGCGCGTTTTGAATCCGCACTCTCTCATGTCGGTTGCGCGATGATTGGACAGAGTGAAAAGATCGCGCCAGCAGATAAGAAGCTTTATGCGATTCGCGATGTGACGGGAACGGTCGAGTGTATCCCTCTCATTGTTGCCTCAATCTTGTCGAAGAAAATTGCCGAAGGGGCGGATGGGCTTGTGTTGGACGTAAAAGTGGGCTCGGGCGCCTTTATGAAAAATAAAGAAGACGCCCGGAAACTGGCCCGCACGCTTATTCTGGTCGCAAAGAAAATGAAGCTCCCCTGCCGCGCGCTTCTCACCAACATGGATCAACCTTTGGGCTATGCCGTTGGAAACGCGATAGAGATGGTGGAGTCCATCGAAATCTTGCGCAACGACAAGTCCTCAGCCCTGTGCTCCGGCGACCTCAAGGAACTCACGATTCAACTTTGTGCTCATATGTTAGTTTTAGGTGAAGTGAGCGATAATTTGGCCGAGGGTCGCAAGCTTGCGCACCAGAAGCTTCAAGACGGGAGCGCCTGGAAGGTGTTCGTCAACATGGTCGCTGAGCAAGGCGGATCTGTTGATCAAATCATGCATCCCGAAAAGCTTCCGCAAGCCGCGCGTGAAATCAAATGGAAAGCCCGCAAAAAAGGCTACATTTCGAAAATGAACACCGAGACGATCGGGCGCATTCTCGTGGAACTCGGTGGCGGCCGCAAAAAGGCTTCGGACGAAGTTAACCCAGGCGTCGGACTCGCGTTTCACAAAAAACTCGGGGCGGCGGTTCAAGCCGGCGAACCTATCGTTACCGTCTATGCACCCGAAAAAGTAAAGCTCACGGAACTTGAGGCTATGTTTCATGACGCTGTTGAAATTTCCGGTGCCCGCAAGCCCGTGCCTAAACTCATTTACGAGCAGATGGTCTAGAGCATGGAACGACTCTCGATTTATCATCAAATCCGCGATGCCGTCGAAGCGATCCAATCGCGATGTGCGCTTAAGCCCGAAATCGGCATTATTTTGGGCTCGGGCTTAGGCGGAATCGCCAAAGACGTCCAAGATCCTACGCTGATTCCGTATTCAGAGATTCCTCATTTTTTTGGGACTTCAGTTGAAGGTCATTCAGGCATGCTCGTCCTGGGATTACTCAAAGGAGTTCCCGTGGTTATGCTCCAGGGTCGTTTTCACTCCTATGAAGGGTACACGATGGAACAGGTGGTTTTCCCCACTCGCACTTTGTGCGGCTTGGGAATCCAAACCTTGATCACGACCAACGCCGCAGGCGCCGTCAATCAAAACTACAAGCCCTGTGACATGATGCTCGTCGAAGATCATTTGAATCTCATGGGTGATAACCCCCTTAAGGGCTCACATCTTTCAGATTTAGGCCCCCGGTTTCCGGATCTTTCGGAAGCCTACAATAAAGTTTGCCTAGGCATTCTCGAACGCTCTGCCAAAAAAGCCGGGATCAGTATTCAAAAGGGGGTCTACGCCGGATTGATGGGCCCCACTTACGAAACTCCCGCCGAAGTCAGGATGCTCCGCACCCTCGGAGCAGATGCTGTGGGGATGTCCACCGTGCCCGAAAGTATCGCGGCCAATCACCTGGGCGTTCAAGTCGCCGGGATCAGTATCATTACCAATTACGCGGCCGGCATGTCGCCACATAAACTCACTCATAGCGAAGTCATCGAAAACTCAAAAAAAGGAGCCGTGCAAATGAAACTCCTTCTTGAAACAGCTCTTCCTGAGCTTGCACGCAGTACCCAAGCGCCTCCTCAGACAAAGGAGCACGCAATCATTGGAGGAACTCTGTCATGACTGATTCCAAAAAAAAGCTCTTTGAGCTGGCCTGCAAAACACGCGAAAATTCGTATAGCCCCTATAGTCACCACAAAGTCGGGGCGGCCATTTTGACCGAAGACGGAAGAATGTTTGGGGGCTGCAATATCGAAAACTCTTCGTATGGTGCCACCATTTGTGCTGAGCGCGTCGCCATCCACCAGGCCCTCGCCGAAGACCCAAAAACACGAATCAAAGAAGTTATGGTCGTCACAGATGCCACGCCAGCCTGGCCACCCTGTGGACTTTGTCGCCAGGTTCTTTCGGAGTTTGCGGAGCCCCACACGCTGGTC
>CAIRTR010000088.1 GCA_903881565.1 Oligoflexia bacterium
GTTCTGATCAGGACGTCAGAAGCTAAGTCAGCGATACTTACCGTCACAATAAGCGGGAGGAACGTTCGGGTATATGACTTCATGGGCGGGTTATCCTGTAACTATTCAAAACTGATGAGGATTCTGTCATTTTGCATGCCGTTATCGCGCCGTCTCCGGCTGGAAAGTGTATGAAGTTCAAGTTCGCCTCCGCTTTGATCAAAATTAGGCACCAAAAGCGCTACAAGTTTTATACCGATTTCTCTTTTGCATTAAGCCAGAGCTGTGTGCTACTAACGTTGAGCCTTGCTCTCGTTTGTTCATCGGTTGATCCGTTTGAAAAACTTGGGCTTTTGGGAAGAAAGGCAGGAGTAATACTCTTCCCACTAACCACAAGGAGACATCATGTCCTTAGAAACTACCACCCCAGGGGCGAAGCTCCCGGGCTACGAAACGACCGTTATTACGCGTGCTGAGATGACCGACGAGAATCTCAAAGCGCTCAACGAAAAGATCGCAAACATCGTTACCAGCTACGGCGGAGACGTTGTGTTGTCTGAAGATTGGGGCAAGCGCAAACTCGCTTATCCGATTCAAAAAGAATCACGCGGTCAGTACACGTTTACCGTGTATTCTGGCAAGCCAGGCATTGTGCATGAAATCGAGCGAAATCTTCGTATTCATGACCATGTATTGCGTTTCTTGACGGTAAACCTCGCTAATGAATTTGACGCAGAAATCTATCGCAAGTCACGTCTGGATGCACAAGCTGCAGCTAAGCGTCGCGAAGATGAGCGCGAAGCTCGTCGTGAAGAACGCCAAGCTGAACGCCGAATGCACGAGCATGTCGAAGTGGATTACAGCGACATGATGGGTTCCGATAACGATTCTGAATAAGGTTGGAGATTTTTATGGCTTATACCAAAAGTGATAGACACGACAGTGATAGAGGTGGTGACAGAGACCGTGGCGGCGATCGTGATCGCGGCGGTGACAAAGATGGAGGCCGGGGTGGCGGCGGCGGATTTCATCGTCGTAAACTCTGCCGTTTTTGCGCCGACACCGATTTCATCATGGATTATAAAGATTCTCGCATGATGCAGTCATTTGTCAGTGAGCACGGTAAGATTGTGCCTCGCCGCATTTCTGGAAACTGTGCCAACCATCAGCGCAAACTTACGATCTCCGTAAAACGGGCTCGTAACCTGGCCCTGGTCGGCTATGTTTCAATGGGCAACTAACCCTGCTTCTCCGCGAGGGACTCTTCCTCGCTGGATTCATGGGGTTCCCTTTGTTTTAAGTGCACTGTTTTTTTTAAGTGCCTTTTTTTCCCTTTTTGCGCCTCTTCCGATCCTGTTCGTTTTTTTCAGGTCAGGTCGGAAGTGGGCGTGGGGAGTGGCGCTCGTTAATGCATTGCTCGTCGCGCTTCTAGCGGGGTGGGTAAGTTTTTTCCTCTACACGATCTTTGTTCTGACCCTCGCAATGGCAATGGGCGAATGTCTTTCGCGTAAATTATCTCTCGAGAAAACGGTCGGCGTTTCACTCCTCGCAGTGGGGGTGGTCTCTGCGATTGCGATTGGGGTTTATTCGGGGGTTCACCACGTTAAACCTTGGGTCGAAATTCAAACTCAGGCTTCTGTCTTGGTGGATATGGTCTCGGAGTCCATCATGAAGGGTGGCACAGGAGACACGGCGCTTCTGGAAGTAGCGGATAAGGCGGAATGGAAGGCTAGCTTGCTCGTCGAGTTTCCTTCGGCGTTGGCAGTTTTTTCCCTCATTTTGGCTTGGATTAATCTAATGGCGCTGTTCCGGTTCAATCCGGGTGGGGTGCGTGATACGCTAGGGATCACACCTGATTATTTCAAGCGCTGGAAGTCCCCGGATTTTCTGGTTTGGCCCGCGATTGTTTGCGGAGCGTTATTGCTCCTTAAGTTTGGGTGGGTTTCGGATGTCGCACTCAATGTTTTCAAGTTTCTGATGGCCATCTATGCGTTGCATGGTCTGAGTATTTTGGGTTTTTTGTTGGATATCTGGGGTGTGAAGGGTCCCTTAAGGGCCTTAGCGGTGGGGGTGGCGGTTTTTTTGATGATGCCACTTTTACTGAGTTTGGGATTTTTCGACCTCTGGTTTGACTTTCGTAGTAAATTCAGGCAATCCTAGGGCACGGTAAAAAGTTCTAAAAAAGGAGTCGGTCATGTTGGTTATTTTGCGCGAAAATGTCCCAAATCTTGGGCGAATTGGTGAAGTGATTAAAGTAAAAGATGGTTACGCTCGCAATTTTCTGCTCCCCCGTAATTTGGTGGTTGCAGCAGACGAACACAATGTTGCAGTGATTGAACATCACAAAAAATCTCTGGAAAAGAAGCGTTTTGCTCAAAGGGCGACTGCTCAAGAAGCCGCGAATAAGCTCAACGACTTTGCGTGCAACATTCAACGTAAAGTGGGCGAACACGATAAGTTGTTCGGCTCCGTGACCACAACGGATATCGCTGATGCTTTGAACAAGGCGGGATTCGCAGTGGACAAGCGTACGATCGTGATCGAGAAGCCCATCAAAACTCTGGGCGTTCATCCTGTGACCGTGAAGCTTGAGACCGATGTCTCGGCTACCGTTAAAGTCTGGGTTGTTAAAGAGGAATAGTCTTTAGTGTCTGGGGGAGGGGTCGGCAGAGTACCGCCGCACCATGAAGAAGCCGAGCGTTCGGTCTTGGGCGCCATCTTGCTTCAAAACGACGCGCTTTACCGGGTTCTTGAAATCGGTATTGAAGCGCGGGATTTTTATCGCGACTCTCATCAACGCATTTTTGAAGTATTACTGGCGATCTCCGAGCGGGGAGAGCCTTGTGATTTAGTCACACTGACCACCGCGCTTAAAGATCGCAATTTGTTTGAGCAAGTTGGCGGAAGTGCCGCTTTAACCTCCTTATTCGAAGATACGTTTGCGGTTGGAAACGTCGTCTACTACGCAAAAGCGGTTCGTGATAAAGCGCTTCTTCGTCGAGTGATTGGAGTCGCTGGCGAAATCACCGCTGCCGCCTTCGATGGCGTCGAAGACACCGAAGCATTCTTGGATGATGCGGAACGAAAATTATTTTCGGTCGCTGATACCCATCTCACCAAGTCTTTTGCAAGCATGCAGGAGATCCTGGTTGATAACATGCACGCGATTGAAGAGTTGGCTCAGAAAAAATCTGAAGTCGTTGGGATTGCTACCGGGTTCTCTGATTTTGATAATCTCACCAGTGGGCTGAGGCCTGGACAGCTGATCATTATCGCTGCCAGACCCGCTATGGGGAAAACCAGTTTGGTTCAATCTGCCGTGCAGAATATGGCAGTATCGTCAAAAGCGGTCGTTGCCTTTTTCTCTCTCGAAATGTCCAAAGAAGAGTTGGGGTTTCGCTTTCTTTCCGGATTGGCGAAGATCGATGCGAAGCGACTTAAAGTCGGGAAGCTCATGGATCGGGATTGGCCGAGGCTTGCGCAGGCTGCGGATGTTTTGTCTAAGGCAAGAATCTTTATCGACGACTCTGGTAGTTTGACGGTCATGGATATTCGTGCTCGGTGTAGACGCCTGCTTTCGACTGAGAAGAAACTCGATATGATTGTGGTGGATTATCTTCAGCTGATGAGCGGATCAAAAGGTTCTTCAAAAGGGGATAGCTCCCGTGAGCAGGAGATTTCGGCCATTAGTCGTAATCTCAAATCTTTGGCTAAGGAGCTTCGAGTCCCGATCATTGCGCTCTCGCAGTTAAACCGAGGAGTGGAGAGTCGACCCAACAAACGTCCGATGCTTTCGGATTTACGAGAATCGGGCGCAATTGAGCAAGATGCCGATATGGTCGCCTTTATTTATCGCGATGAAGTTTACAATAAAGAATCCGAAGATCGCGGAATCGCGGAATTCATCGTTGCCAAACACCGAGCGGGCGAGACGGCGACGGTGAGACTGGCATGGATTCCTGAGTACACGCTCTTTGGGAATCTCGCGCAAAACGCTCCGGGCACCCCCGTGGTGATGTTACGTCCGGATAAGAACGATATTAATCTTTAGGCTGGGCGTCTTTTTCGGCAAGCTTCTCTTCAATTTTATCGAGCCGCTCTTTTAGGGCTTTGATTTCGCCCTGAGTGGCTACGCCAAGCTTTCTGAGCCCGGCCAGGATTTTCTCATCCGCAAGTTTGGCCCGATCTTTGGGGATCGCGTTTTTCACGAATTTCTGAGCTTTTGCGACCGTCTCCTGCTCTAGCATCTCGAGCAGCTTCAGCGAGTCTTTTGCCTGTTTCAGGATTTTGCTGATGGATTCCTTAGTCTTTTCAACATGCTTAGTGATTGCCATAATTACCGTTCCTCCGAGTAAATTTCCATGGAATGCGTACCCTCACTCTACACCTTCATGAGGCGCCCGATAAGCAAATCGAAAGAAAAAAGGCAAGGAAAACGTTGACACATCGTGTCATGACAGGTATACCTTCCCTGAGATAGTGTTGTGTAAATTTAGGAACTCCCTTAACCTGATAGAACCAAGGCATTTTTGTTGGGATAGGATGTTCCGTGAGAAGGGCGCTTGATGATGATTTGGCTGGGCACATTGAAAATTCGAAGCGAGCTGCGAGGGGCCGTAATCGGCGCGTGCTTGCCGCTCGTTCTCATGGTTGTAGGCGCCTGCTCCCCAGGGATGTTCGAAGGAAAGTCCCAAGACGTCGATCTCGGCGTTCGGGAAACGAAGAGCTATCGCAAAGTTAACCTCGCCTGCTCTGATCTTGATCTTTCAAAATCTGAAGTCGATGTCACTACCTTCAAGGAACTTCTCCACTGTTTTAACTCCAATGGCGCGCTCGATCCGCTTGAGCGCCTGGTCAATGGCCTTAAAGACGAACAGCTCGAAGCCCTGGTCGCGGTCTCGAACAAATATGTGCTCAATAATCCAACCGTTCTTTATGAGGTTGAGAAGACCTTCTATGCGTTGGATGACCAACATATTTTGGACGAGTCGTTGCTTCAGCTTGGACGACTTCTTGAGAACGATGAATTCGTGGCTAGTGCCGTGGGTCTGCTGAAGGATGGCTATTTTGCGAAATCCGAAGCGACCCCAGGCGCCGCCCTTCATGCCGATAAAGAGATTTTAAAAGTCCTTGAGCTTCTTTCATCCCGCTTCACGAATGAAAACGTCATCGATACGCTCGATATCGGGTTATCGCTGGGCGGGAACAAGGTGTTTGCAGCCCTTCAGGACCATTTTAAAGGGGATTCTCCCAGTGGCCGCTCCTTGCGCGCTCTTACGGATCAATTTACGACTTATCTTCAGCAAACGACGCGCCCTGAGCACGTTGAAGTGGGGAGACGGGCACTTGAATCGTTGATCAACGATGATCTGTTTGCGGCTCTTGATGGATCCATTGGCGGTACGAGTGACCAGAACCTGAAAGATGGCATCCCCAAAATGGCTGCGGTCTTGAAGGCATCGCTTTCAAATAACGCATCAGTCATGGATGGGCTTACTTCTCTTTTTCGGTCTTTGCATCGCCCCCTCGTATGTCTGAAGGGCGCTCGCACGATTCCGGATGCCACGATGTATGTGATGGATGAGTTGACCTCGCAGCCTAGTTCGCAAGCTTCGGCTTTTATCGAGCGGAGCAACCTTCTACTCATGGTTGTGATGAATCCATTTTGTGATTTTCCCGCAGAGCTCGGCCAATATTATCCCGCGATTCTTGAACTAGCCAAGAAGCGCTCCATGGAGCCTGCGACAGACCTTTTGAAAGCGGTTCATCGCATTCAAAGGCCCGATCCTAATAATCCGCTGAAAATGCGGCATCCGCTTACGGACCTCGTGCTTGATGCTTTTTCTGATCCCTCCTTAAAGCTTTTGTTCCCGCTGCTTTCAGAGCTTAATGATCGGGAAGTTGACGGGGTATCACTTTGGGAGAATCTGCTTTTGTTTGCAAACCTCCCTCGCCTGGAAGATCGACAGAAACTAAAAGACAGCCTTGCCTACCTCATCGCGCCGCGCGCGGCTCTCCAGGGGCGGACCATCTTTGATGTTGCCAACGACTCTTTGATGAGAGCCAGTGGCGACAACCTTTATAAGTTTGTTCACAGCCTTCGTAAGTTCATCGATGATAGCAACAACAGTAGCAATAAGGAGCCATTGCTTGTTCCTGCCCTTTCAATGCTGAAACAGGCCTTTTTCGCTAATGAAGTACATCCGTTCATTGATCTCATTCGCAAAGTCTCCTCTGAAGCGACGCAAAACGAAAAGTTTTTTGATACGCTTTTTGTGGTTTCGGATCGGCCCGAGTTTCAAGAGTCAGTGGCCTTGATTTCAAGGATGGCGCGTACGGGTGAACTCAAAGAACTTTTGGGTGCAACGATCACGCTTTTCCATAAGTTCGGACTGCAGGGAAAGAAGACGATTTTGGGAGGAATTGAACCCCCTGCCAACACGGTTAAGTTGCGGCATGCGCTGACTTCTAAAGACCTCGTACCTTATATTGATGGACCCGCACTCTTTAATGAAGGCTGGGGAACCCTGGCGGCGTGTGAGAAGTTAGATCCACGAATTTCGATGGCGGATCCGACCGCGCCTTTGTTTGAGGCGCAGTTGGGTAACGCGCTCGCGTGCGTGAATGTTGATGGCGGACACAAAGATCTGGTCGCGGCCGTGGATTTCCTGGATAACGCGAAAACGAGTGATGGTCGCAGCTTTATTCGGATGCCCATTGATTGGATAAAAGAACTCAATTTTTCAGAAAATCAGGCTGGTTATCTTACCGATTCGATGTTGAAAACCTGGGATGACGGACGCTTGTTCCGCATGCTGGATGCGGTGCCGTTTCTGATCAACGGATCTTCAAGGGCGGGGACCGGTAAAGTCGACTCGACGGGGCCCGTGTTGCGTCCTTTGTTAGAGCTGCTGCCGCCCATTTTGGATGCAAAAGTAGACTCAGATTCGCCATCAAGTTTCAGAGAGCTTGAGAAATTCGGCGCCAGTGTTGTGCGGGATCCTGCGGTGCCTGGGCTTTTGAGTTTTGTTGAAAAAATTTGGGACAAAAAGGCCGAACCCGAAGTTCATCCTGAGTGGACCGACACTAAACTCGTGGATCGGATGAAACGATGGGTTGGTAATAAGGAGTGTAAATCGCTTCCGTCTTCTTCGTCAGCAGCCGAGGCTCAGAAACAAGCCCGAGCTCTTGAGATGGTGGATAACTATCGCGACGCGGTTACGAATTGGGATTTGGTAGGCGGTAAGCCCCGAAAAGCTTGGACGATCGAGGATCTTAGAGGTCCTGTTTTTGAAGCGGATAAGCTCATCACGAAACTTGCTGATCCCGACCAAAGTGAGCCGAGTCGTCCAGCTCTCAAGGGCCTACTGAACGTGATGAACTACTTCACGCTTGAGCCTGGGCAAGCACCGACGCAGCAAAAACACTACACCCGTGAAGATCTCTTTAATTTTCTATATGATCGTTCAGGGGATGCGGATGCCAAGCTCATCACTTATTATTATCCGGGGGATAAGGCTCCAAAAGTGAGATTGGTAAGTACCCTTGATCGCCTGGAGCTCGTGCTGATTCATGCAGATTTTCCAGCGCCTGCTCCGTTTAATCGAATTTATGCTCAGCAGTTTTTAGCGGAAATATCGGAAGCTTGGGGTGATGAGTCGTTCGAAATCTGGCCGGATGAGATCCAAAAGAAGTTTCCGAAAAGCGGTAAGGCTCGCCCCAAGACTCTTGCTGAAGCCGTAGACCATATTCTCTCGGTTCAGCATCTTTTTGAAAAGATCGTAGGCTTCCCGAAGGTTGCGAAATGCAATCAGATCGCAAATCCAAATGACCCCAAGGACGTCCAAGATCATGAGACCACGGATCCAGATGATGGGGGCTCCGTCGTTCCCGATTGGATGCCGAATATTCCGGGGATGGATTTGGACTTCTTGCGTGCCAATCTTTACAACATTCGTTCCGTGATCTCGGTTCTTCAAGAGAACCTTCCCGATCACGGGACTTTTAAGAATCCAGATCGCAAGCATGTGGCTGGATTGAGAATCCTGCGGGATCTGTTTTTTGAAATCTACTACAGCACTCCTGCCCAATATCGTGCCTCCCCTGGAAAGTCGGCAGCCTTGGGTGTTGGCTGGAAAAATAATCTCAATATTGTGATGAAAATGGTCCGAATGGGCGTCACTCGCCAAGCGGGCCGCGCCATGCGGCACGTGGATCGCAATGATCAGTCGGTTCGTGCAGTATTTGATGCTTTGGTGGATGGGGCAACTGCACCTCAGACCTATCCGATTGCCGAGACAATTCTGGATAGGGATAGCTCTCATAAGCTAGTTTGGAATCTTGTGAGTCAAATTTTTGGCGTTATTGACTCAGGTGAGGGTCCAAAAATGGCTCAGACTGCATTATATGGGCTAGCACTGATGGGCGATCGATCTCAGAAGTTCCATGAACTGTTGGGTCCTGCCTTGGATTCGGCGGGTCCGATTGTTGATCAATATTGGGACTTCTTAAGTGCTCACACGGACAAGATTTCGACTTTGCTTCGTTCTGACAGGGTGTCGAATCTCACGCGTGTGCTTTACGAAGATGAGGACGGCATCGCGAAAGATGAGCTTGCGCGAATAGCAAGCGATGCCTTGAGTGATCCCGCGCGGGGACTTCAGCTCATGTCAATTGTGCGGGCTTTGGATGAGACACCCTTCGCCCAGAATACTTGGGATCTGTTCGTTTCCCGTTGGGATGCGATACGGGCTCTGCCTGAATTCAAGAAGCTTGATGTCGATGCCCTGGCCAAACAGATGCTGCACTTTATAGAAGAGAAGGATTTGACCCCCACTGAGCTCGAATTGGCTAAGAAGCTGAGACTTTTTGCCGCGGACAAGATGGACAAAGGGGAACTCGACGAGTTCCTTTTCCTAGCGCGGAAAAATCCAAACGAGTTTTATCGGGTTTTGGAAACCTTGAGTCGTTTGATCAAAAATGGCGAGGTTAAGGACTTTATCGCCACGGCTCGTCGAGCGCTCCTTCAGGACTCCAAAAATCAATAGTTTTTTTTGACAATCTGCCTCTCGCATAAGCGCAAATTCAGAGTATACTTTGGAGATATGACGAATCCTTCAAATCGAGACGTTCAGTCGTTGACTGAAGAAATTAAACAGCGAAGTCAATTCATCGATATTTTACTTTCGGAGGCCTCGAAAGTTGTCGTGGGACAGCGAGGACTGTTGGAGCGCTTGCTGCTCGCCTTGCTTTGCGATGGGCATGTTCTGCTTGAGGGATTACCGGGGCTTGCAAAGACACTCACGATCAAGACTCTGGCCGATGTCATTCAGGTCGATTTTCAGCGGATTCAGTTTACGCCCGATCTGTTGCCTGCGGATCTGGTGGGGACCATGATCTTCAATCAGAAGACGGGTGATTTTATTCCAAAGAAGGGTCCTATCTTTACGAATCTGGTTCTAGCTGATGAAATCAACCGCGCACCCGCCAAGGTTCAAAGTGCCCTGCTTGAGGCGATGGGAGAGCATCAGGTCACGATCGGCGAAACAACCTACCAGATGGCCAATCCTTTTATCGTGCTGGCCACCCAAAATCCAATCGAACAAGAGGGCACCTATCCCCTGCCTGAAGCCCAGCTGGACCGGTTTTTGTTTAAGGTGAGAGTCGGCTATCCAACGCTTGCGGAAGAGAAAAGCATCTTAAACCGAATGTCCGGCGTGGCGCCGCCCAAGGCGAACAAGGTATGTGATCCAAAATTGATCTTGGAAGCCCGTGAGATCTGCTCTCAGATTTATATGGATGAGCGGCTCAAGGATTATATTTTGGCGATCGTGTTTGCGACTCGTTTCCCGGAAAAAGCAGGTTTACCGGCCCTGAAGCAGCAGATTCAGGTGGGAGCCTCCCCTCGGGCCACGATCGCGCTCGTCAAGGCGGCACGAGCGAATGCCTTTATTCATCATCGTGGTTTTGTGACTCCCGAAGACGTCAAGTCGATCGCTTATGATGTGCTCAGGCATCGTGTTCTGGTTTCTTTTGAAGCCGAAGCTGAAGGCATTGATAGCGAGCAAATCATCAAACGCATTCTTGAACAGGTTGAGGTACCTTGAGCGCGTGCTGACTCCAGAGTTACTGCAAAAAGTAAAACGCATCGAGATTACGACGAGGAAAATCGTCGATGATGTGATGACGGGGCAGTACCGAAGTCATTTCAAGGGGCACGGCGTTCAGTTTTCGGAGCACCGTCAATATGTACCTGGCGATGACATCAGGCATATTGATTGGAAGGTGAGTGCGCGTGTCAGTGAGCCGCTGATCAAGAAGTTTGAAGAAGAACGCGAACTCACGGTTTTCTTGGTTGTCGACGTCTCAGCGTCTAAGGGCTTTGGTTCTTCCAAAAAACTGAAGTCAGAAGTGGCGGCCGAAATAGCGGGGATGCTGGCCTATGCCGCTGTTCACACGGGTGATAAGGTCGGCGTTCTGCTCTTTTCTGATCGCGTGGAGCGCATTATACCTCCCAAAAAGGGGCGCACTCATATTCAGCGGATTATTCGCGATGTCTTGGCCCATAAAAGTCCCGAGCCTGTCATCGGTACAGCAGACAAAAAGAAGATCAGTTCGGGCACTAACCTTAGAGAGGCGCTAGACGCCACTCAGCGTATCATGAAACATTGCGGAGTCGTTTTTCTCATTAGCGACTTCATGGCTGTGGATTATGGCATCGCTTTGAGACGGCTTGCCAGGCGTCATGATGTGGTCGGCGTGAGGGTGGCGGATGAGCGCGAAATGGTGATGCCCTCGGTGGGATCACTTTGGCTAGTTGATCCTGAGTCTGGGCAAGAGCGTTTCGTGGATACGTCTTCTTACAACTTCAAAAGTTTATTTGAAAGGGCTAGTGCTGAGTTTGAATTGCAGACGAGCGAAGCATTGAAGGGCGGACGGGTCGAATGGCTCCGCGTCTTAACAAAGGAAGATTATGCAGAAGCGGTGGTTCGCTTTTTTCGTGCGCGATCCCGAAAACGCCGTTAGTCTTCGCCGATTGATGGCGCTGAACTTTGGGCTAGTCCTTGGATTAGTTCCGGGGTTGATCGCTTTTGAGGCGGCGGTGTGCTCCCATGCTTTTTGTGAAGAGCCAATCCTCCCGGGGATGCCCGCAGTTGTTGCCTCGTCTTCGCCCATGAACCCTGAGTTTTTAACTGCCCCCTCTTTTGAGCTGGAGCCGGAGCCATCGGTCGCAGCGAAGGTTCAGGTTGGCGATTCATTGCGGCTCACCGTTCAGGGTTTCCAGGGGGGAGGGGTTGGAGATATTAAAGTCGAGTCCTCGGTTCCGGTCGATAAACTGAGAGAAGAGGGCTTTGAGCTTCTTTCGGTCCCCGCTCCTGTTGGTTCACCTTTTCCCGCGGCTAGTCCAAAACCCCTGAGCGTTTCCGTCGTGATTGTGAAAGCAGGGAAGCTCACGCTTCCTGCTTTGGGTTTTCGTGATACTTCTGGGAAGTGGGTGGGGCGCACAAACCCTTTTCCAGTTGAAGTGGCATCGGCGATCAAATCCGATGACCCGAGCCCCGAAAAGCCCGCCGAAGGACTTCCTCCCGTTTCTCTAGGTTTTCCCTGGAAACTTATCGTGGCATTTGGGGCGCTCGCCCTTGCGCTCATCGCCCTTGGTATTTATGCGGGGATTCGGTGGAGTCGGCGAAATCGCAAAGGGGTCGCGAGCAAAAAAGCAGACGGCCCGCCCAAGCCTGAGGACGAAGTGGCACTTGCAGAATTGGATCGGCTGGAGCGCGAGGGGTTCCTGAAGCTGGGAAGATTCAAGCCTCATTATTTCCGAGTTTCGGATGTCCTCAAAGCCTACTTCGGAAAACGCTTTACCTTTGATGCGCTCGAGTGCACAAGTGGTGAGATTCTCATTGAGCTTGAACTAAAGAAGGCCGCCTCCGAGGAACTCCTGCGAGAGTTGAGAAACTTTTTTTATGAATTGGACGAAGTGAAGTTTACGGATCGGCTGCCCCTTCCTGATGTGGCCGAGAAGCTCGTGGGGCGCGCCCGTGAATTTATTTTGAAGACGAAGAGACTCCCTCCGATTACATCGACTGCGCCTGTAGTTGCGGGGAGAAAACCGTGAGGTTTCAAAACTGGATACTCCTCCTGCTTTTGTTTGTGATTCCCGTTTTTCATCGTTGGTGGAGTCGGAGGAACCGGCCGCCTTCTGTGGTGTTCCCGGTTGCGGTTTCGCGGGCTACTTCAAAGCGATCTCCCCATCTGTGGAGCCTTCTTCTCAAATACGCTGCTTTCGGACTGATTGTGGCAGCCCTTGCACGTCCTCAGAATAGCTACAAGCAGACTGAAAGAACCGTAAGTGGAATTGATATTTTGATGGTGATGGATGTCTCTGCGAGTATGAACATTGAGGATTTGGCAGAGCGCTCTCGTATTGAAGTGGCAAAAGACACGATGGAAGGCTTTATCAAAGGCCGGCAAAATGATCGTATCGGTTTTGTGATTTTCAGTGGGGAGCCGCTCACTCTTGCTCCCCCGACCCTGGATTACGGCCTTGTTTTGAAATCGTTACGAGATGCTCAGATCGGGGTGCTCAAGGACGGTACTGCCATTGGCGACGGTTTAGCGTTGGCGGTGGGGCATTTGAAAGAGTCAAAGGCCAAGAGTCGCGTGATTATTCTTCTGACAGACGGCGATAATAACGTAGGCCAGGTCGACCCAGCCACGGCCGGGGAAATGGCAAAGGGTTTTGGAATTCGGGTTTACACCATCGCGATAGGCCGTGAGGGGCGAGTGAAAATGCCGATTCGGCAAAAAGGGGTTTTGGGCAATACGGTGACCACCTATCAATGGTTTGAAAACGCTCTGAATCCCGATCTCTTGCAACATATCGCGGAAATCACCGATGGCCGATTTTATCGAGTGACGGAAGAAGGCGCCCTTCAGGAGGTTTTCAAGGAAATTGATCAGCTCGAACGCACCGAAATCAAGGCGAAGGAAAATGTCAGATACGAGGAGATTTTCGACAAACCGTTAAGGCTTGCGGTGTTGCTCCTGCTTCTTGAATTGGCCTTGTCTCGGCTCTGGTGGAGGGTTCTGCCATGAAATTTGCCTCACCCCTTTGGCTTTGGGGACTATTGGCATTGCCCTTTATCTTGGGCATCGTGCAGTTTGAAGAGCGACTCCGGCGACTTCGATTTTCAAGATTTGTCTCCGAGGCCCTTTGGCCTCAAATTGTTCCAGAGTGGAAACCCGGCTTAAGAACCCGAAAAACGGTACTCGGCTTTATTGCCCTGGCTTTTGCATTGGTTGCTTTAGCTCGGCCGCAATGGGGAACTAAAGAAGAGACTTTGCATGTAACCGGTCTTGACCTGGTGTTTGTCCTCGATGTCTCCAATAGTATGGAGGTTGAGGATGTGGTTCCCAGTCGCATCAAGGCCGCTAAACATGCCATTAAAACGCTCCTTGAACGCATACAAGGTGGCGATCGAGTCGGGTTGGTCGCTTTTGCGGGGAGCTCTTATCTCGCCTGTCCATTGACGGCGGACCAAAACTATCTTTTGGAAACCGTCCAGATTCTCTCACCGAAAATGGTCTCCAATCAAGGAACCGATATCGGCATCGGACTTGAGACCGCATGGAAGGCCCTGGAGCGAAGCGCAGAAGAGTCCAATCACCCCGCGGGAGCGGAAAAAGCAGTCACCTCTCCCTCTCGGGTGATTGTCATGATTTCTGATGGGGAAGATCATGAGGCCGGAGCCGTAGCTTTTGCAAAGAAGATTAAGGATTCAAGTACGCGCCTTTATATCTTGGGTGTCGGGACTGAAAAAGGCGGTCCGATCCCTGTTCGAGATGATAGCGGAACCTTGCGAGGATATAAGAGGGATACCGCGGGTCAGTCCATTGTAAGTTCTTTTAAGGCTGAAGCGCTTTCCTCAATAGCTGCGGCTGCTGGCGGGCGGTATTTTAATCTGACGCAGGGAGAAGCAGAGATTGATGATATCTTGAGAGACCTCGGGGCGCTGAATCGATCCGATTACGCTGAGAAAAAATACGTCGTCTATCAGGATCGATTTCAATATCCTTTAGGAATCGCATTATTCTTTTTGTTTCTCGAAATTTCGGCCCCGCTCCGCAGAAGGCTTGCGAATCGTAAAAAGGCACTCAGCCTGATCATCGGACTTCTTCTTTTGTCTGATGGGATTGCGGGAGGAGCCCGGGCTTGGGCTGACGCTTCTTTGCCCGTGTATCTCGAAAATAAAAAAGGCCTCGAGGCCTACAAAGCCGGAAAAATGGACGAAGCAAAGCAGTCTTTCGGCGCGGCCCAGGCCCAGGACCCGACGCTGCCGGAACTTGATTTCAATTCGGGAGTGATTCAACTTAATGAGGGCAACGCGGAGGGGGCCGCCCAAGCGTTTCAAAACTCAGCCCAAAAAGGAAATGAGGATCTCAAGGCGAAATCTCTTTATAACCTCGGTCTGGCTTTGTCCAAGAAGGGTGATGTTCCCAATGCCATTCAATCTTATGCCGGTGCCATTCAATCGGCCCAACAGGCCAAGAATGCCCCCCTTGAAGCGGACGCGCGTAAGAATCTTGAGCTTTTGATCAAACAAGAACAACAAAAGAAGCAGCAGCAGCAACAACAGAAAGATCAGAAAAAAGATCAGCAGCAGAAAGATCAGCAGGATCAGAAAAAAGATCAGCAACAACAGCAAAAGGATAAAGAGCAAAAAGAAAAAGAACAAAAAGAACAAAAAGAAAAGCAGCAACAGCAGCAAAAAAAAGACAAGTTTGAGGAAACCTCAGCTGAGGCTAAGAAGAATCAGTTCAACTCAAAACATCTTTCCAAAGAAGATGCTGAGCGTGTTATGGCGGAACTGGCGAATCGAGAAAAAGACTTGCAGGGAAAATTAAAAAAGCAAAAAGGCAGACAGCAAAGCAATCAAAAAGATTGGTAGGATCGGTTATGAATTTTTGTGCGCAACTTATGAAAGTGGGAATCATCCTCGCATTGGGAGGCACCTCTGCCTTTGCTAAGGATGTCCTGTTTTCTGCTGAATTGGACCGGCAGGAAATTTCCACTGATGAATCTGTATCCCTGAAGATGTCTGTGACGGTCGAGGGGGATTCAAATGCCACGCAGCCTCATTTTTTGGCACCAGATTTTGAAGTGGTCAATCAGTTTCAAAGTACATTCGTACAGTCCTATTATGAAAATGGTCGCTTTGGCATGCGCAACCAGAATCAACTTACCAAAGTACTGCGACCGCTCAAGGCGGGTGACCTGATGATCAAGGGCATCCAGGTCTCGATTGATGGCAAGATCCATACGAGTCCTGATTTGCGCATTCGCGTTGTTCCAGGTGCGAGTTCAAGTGGAGGATCCTCCGGTGCCAGGTCTGGAGCTCCAACGTATCGAGGTTCACAAGCGGGGGGCGGAAACGCTTCGTCGCGTATTACTGGAAAAAAAACCGTTGGGGTTAATATCTTTGTGCGAGCTGAGGTTGATAAGGATCACGCAGTCAAAGGTGAGCAGGTGGTTGTAAGTTATTACCTCTATCGACGCGTTCGGGTTTTCAATATTCAAGTCGAGAAGTATCCTGTTTTGCCTGGATTCTTGCGAGAAGACATGGATATGCCGATCCTGAATCAGCGCTTGGATTCTGAACGTGTCATTTTGGACGGAGTCGCTTTTGAGCGCTCATTGCTTTTGCGCTACGCGGCCTACCCGCTTCAAGAAGGGAAGCTGAAGATTGATCCTCTTTCTCTAAAATATCAGCATTACACGAACACGCAATCCATGGATAACGATGATCCCTTCATGAACTTTTTTCAACAAATGACCCCACATGTGGGGAGCAGTCGGAGCGATACGGTGGCGGTCGAAGTGACTCCTGTTCCCGAGGAGGGGCGCCCGGCGTCGTTTGCCGGAGGGGTGGGAGATTTTTCAGTTGTGTCGGCCTTAGATAAAACTGAAGTTCGGGCTAATGAGGCTGTTACTTTGACGGTGAAGATAGAGGGCCGAGGCAATTTAGCTTCGATTAAGGAACCGCAGGCGAAATGGCCTGAGAATGTCGAGCTCTATGATACCAAAGGAACCGCAAAGGCGGGGCGGGCGGGGGTAGGAGAAAAAGTTTTTGAGATTCTGCTGATTCCTCGCGTTCCCGGAAAACTCACCCTTCCTGGGTTGGACTTTAGCTTTTATGATCCAACGAAAAAAGCCTACGTTACGAAGTCGACTGCTCCGATTGATGTTCAAGTTGCGGAGGCGGCTCCTGGTTCAGTTTCTCCTCAACGGGTGACTCGTGGACAGACTCCAGTCGCAGCAGCTCCCGCCGTACCCGCGACCGCTGAAAAAGCTTTGGAAATTCGCGATTTGAAGGGGCCAGAGGAGAAGACCGAGGCTGTGAGTGTCAGCGGCTTTCCTGTCTGGCGATGGTTGTACTGGGGCGCTTGCGTCGGTTTTGTGATCTTGCTCCTATTTGTGGGGCTTGATCTCATTCGAAAAGTTAAAACGAAAGTCAATGATCCTGAGTCCGCCTCAAATAAGCAACGACAAGTTTCCAAGGTGTTTTCGTCGCTTTACAAAATGAGTCCGCAGGTCGCTGCCGGTGCGCCCTGGCTAGAGGTCGTCGGCGGCTATGAAAAGCTATGTGGGGTCGTATTTAATGCTCTTGATCGATACTCCGCGGTTGGCGCACGTTCGCTTTCTCGCAACGAGTTAAAGCGATTGTTGGTCGAGGAGCAGGGGCTTTCAAGTGACGCGTGGGCGCGAACTGAAAAGCTTCTTGAATTCGCAGAGATGGTCCGGTTCGCAAGTTCTTCGGGGGCCGTTTCTGAAGCGAGTGCTCGCAAGGACTTCAGGAGTTGGGTGGTTGAAGCAGAGGGGATTGTAAAAACCCTTGATTCGTTTTCAAAGCAGAAGTTAAATAGATCTTAGGGGTGGCATTGTGTCCATTCCCTCAACAAAGGAGAGAGTCAATGAATCAAGGTAGCGGTGCAAATGCACGTTTTCAGGCTGTTCGTGAAATCACTTCGCGCACCCCGCGCAAATTCGATCCCCCAAGAGATGAATCTGGAAAAAGGCTGAGAGCTTCAGAGTTCTATGGAGTCAATACTTTTGACATTCATAAGATGAAGAAACTCCCACAAAGCGTCTTTACCAAATTGCTTCAAACGATTGAGAGCGGAGGCAAGCTCGAAGCCGAAATTGCGGATACGGTTGCCCACGCGGTAAAGGAGTGGGCTTTGGCCCGCGGGGTGACTCATTTTTGTCACTGGTTTCAGCCTCAAACTGGATCGACAGCCGAGAAACATGATGCCTTCTTGAGCCTAGACGATAACTCCTTGCCCGTGGAGAAGTTCTCGGGAGCGCAATTGATCCAAGGCGAACCCGACGCTTCAAGCTTTCCCTCCGGAGGAATGCGTACCACCTTCGAAGCGCGTGGCTACACCGCCTGGGATCCTTCAAGTCCGATTTTCATTATGGAGCATACGAACGGGAAGACTTTATGTATCCCGTCTGTTTTTATCAGTTATCACGGGGATTCCCTCGACAAAAAAACAGGGCTTCTTCGAAGTATGGATGTGCTCTCGCATCGAGTTTGCGATTTGCTTCATCTCATTGGCTATCCCCAGATTAAGCGGATCGTTCCGACACTCGGTGCCGAACAAGAGTATTTTCTGATCGATCGGAGTTTCTTCAATCTACGTCCAGATTTACTGATGACGGGCCGAACCCTTGTGGGTGGGATGCCTCCCAAGGGTCAGCAACTTGAGGATCATTATTTTGGAAGTATTCCCGCTCGGGCTCAAGCCTTCATGAGTGAAATGGAATACGAACTCTATAAGCTGGGGGTTCCCGTAAAGACCCGTCACAACGAAGTTGCCCCAAGTCAGTTTGAGACCGCTCCGATTTTTGAAGAAGCCAATATTTCTACCGACATAATCAGCTGGTGATGGAAATCATGAAGAAGGTCGCACTTCGGCATAATTTTGCGGTTTTGCTGCACGAAAAACCATTCGCCGGAATTAATGGCAGCGGCAAACACAATAATTGGTCCATGATGATCACGGCCAGCGGCCAGGAGCATGATGGGGAAAATCTTTTGGAGCCTGGAAAGACGCCTCATCTGAATCTTCGTTTTTTGCTAATGCTCGTTTCCGTTCTCAAGGGGGTTCATAAGCACGCGGGCATTCTGCGTGCAGGGATTGCCTCTGCGGGGAACGAACATCGGCTGGGGGCGAATGAAGCTCCTCCTGCGATTATCTCAGTTTTCTTGGGAGATCTCCTAAGCAGAATTCTCAATGAACTCGAAACCGGTAGTTTCGGGAATCAGAACCCAGCGGCAGCAGTTTTAAAGCTCGGAGTGAGCAAGCTTCCTGAAGTGATGCGCGATAACGCCGATCGAAACCGTACGTCGCCTTTTGCCTTTACCGGAAACAAGTTTGAGTTTCGCGCGGTGGGTTCCTCGGCTTCTACCGCTTTTCCCGTGATGCTCCTTAATGCCGCTGTTGCCGATGGAGTTTCGGAAGTCACCGAAGCATTGAAGAAGAAAATTGCAGCTCAGAAGGATCTCGATACTTCCATACTTGAAGTGGTTCGTGAGGCAATCAAGGAGACCAAGGCGATTCGCTTTGAGGGAAACAACTATTCTGAGGAGTGGGTCAAGGAGGCCGAACGGCGTGGATTACCTCATTTGAGGAAAACGCCGGAGGCTTTGGCTGAACTCATTACGGACAAAACGAAAGCCCTCTTCAAACAGCTTGGAATATTCTCAGAAGCCGAATTGGTTTCCCGATACCATGTCAGATTAGAGCGCTACATCAAGAACATGGTGATTGAAGTGGATACTCTGAAGTCGATTATTGATACGCAGATTTTGCCAGCGGCCTTTGCCTATCACGGGCATTTGGCTCAAACCGTATGTGCCGCGAAGGGTGCCGGCGTTTCCAGCCCTCAGCTCTCGCTCTTGGAGAACCTTTGTGTTTCAATCGAAACTCTACAGCATCGGCGTAAGGAGTTTGAGGCCTGCACCCAAAAGTTTGAGGGGTTGGCAAGTGAAGAGGAGAAGGCTCATCTGCTTTCACGAGAAATCGCGGCCAAGATGCTTGAGATTCGACAAGCCAGCGACGAAATCGAGACGCGGGTTGCGGATGATTTTTGGCCATTGCCTAAATATCGGGAGATGTTGTTTTTGTCGTAAAACTAAGCAGAGGGGGATTTACCCCCTCTGCTTTCCACTAGTGCTTCGAAACTCTGAGTAGGCAAGTGCGGTAATTTTGATTCCTGTCATGATAATCTCAGCAGGAAGCTCGACGGTGAGCCAGTTGAGAGCCCAACTTCTTAGGGAGGAGCTTATTGTCTCAATGGACTCAGTTTTCGTGGGTTCCTGGTATGTGCTCAGTGTTTCTTGTTTTTGAGGCGCCTCTATTATAGGCGCAACTTTTGGTTTCGCCTGCGTTGCAGGCTTCTTCTTATCAAAGGGATTACGCCCGAGTTTCTGTGACTTGCTGCTCATGAGAGTTCTCCTTCTTAGTCTTGGCTTTTTTCGGCGCCTTAAGTCCCAGCCGAGATGCGATTTCGGCTGCGGCACTGAGATAATCTTTGGCCCCGCGAGAAGAGCGGTCATATCCAATAACAGAAGTCGCGTGCCCCGAGCTTTCCGTGACGGCCGAATTATCGTGAATCATTGAGGTGAGAAGCAGATCCCCCATCTCGGCTCTGAGGGTGTCTAGGACTTCTTGAGTTAACTTGCGTCTATGTGTGACCTGAGTCGCAAGGATGCCCAAAATCGAAAGTTTACTGTTCCAGCGAGAACGGGTGTCTTCGATTGACTCACGAATTTTGACGATCCCTTCAAGACTGAAAAACTCAGGCTGAACAGGGACCAAAACATAGTGAGCAGCACACAAAGCGTTTTGGGTTAAAAGATTCAAACTCGGTGGAGTATCGATGAGGATAAAATCGTAGTCATCGGAAAGTGCAGAGAGAAACCGCTGCAGCACCATTTCGCGATCACTTCGGCTCATCAGGTAATAATCAACTCCGGCAAGGCGCTGATCAGACGGGATGAGGTCAACGCCTTCATTTGTGGATGCGATGAAGAGTTTTCGGCTCTGCGCATCGACGGGCCTTTTGGAGAGATAAACCTCATCCAGCGTTCGAAGTTCGGTATGCGGTTCTTCACCGGGGATCACTCCCAGATAGCTCGTTAAATTGGCTTGAGGATCACCATCGATGAGGAGCACGCGAAAACCCGATTGCGCAAGAGCAACTCCCAGATTCATGGTCGTGGTGGTTTTTCCCACTCCGCCTTTTTGATTGGCAATCGTGATAATTATTGCAGCCATTTAGGTTTCCTCTCCATCTTGGTTGACGGGGCCGTAATCGGCGGGGTTAATCGCAAATTTTCGAATTTTTCGAAGCAAGGTGTTCTTAGGGATCCCTGCATGGGAAACCGTCTGGTTGATTCGGCCTCCGAAGCGTTTGAGAGCGTTGATGATAAAGTCGCGCTCAAACTGTTCTTTTTGATTATGAAAATCAATGGCAATATTTTCAGAACTGGTGGCCGAACCCACAATCGAGGTAGAGTCGGTCTTCATGCTTCGAGGGTGAAGGTTCTCGGGCAAAGAGGCCAGCGTGATGTAGCGTGAGTTTTCCAAGACGAAGGCGCGCTCGACCACGTTTTCGAGCTCGCGAATGTTGCCGGGCCAGAGATAGTTCTTCATCCCATTGAGGGCGTCTTCGCGTATCCCGCGAATTTCTGTTCCCGTTCCCGTTCGGCTATGGAGATTGTTGAATTTTTCGATGAAGTGCTCAACCAGCAAGGGAATATCCTCCGTGCGTTGCCGGAGCGGGGGAAGTTCGATTGGCATGACATTAAGGCGATAGAAAAGATCTTGCCGAAACTGCCCGGATCGAATCATTTCTTCAAGGTTACGATTTGTGGCGGCAATGATTCGAACGTCGCAGCGAATCTCGCGATTGGATCCTACCGGCGTAAATTTTCGCTCTTGAAGTACGCGCAGCATTTTGACTTGCATCGGGTGCGAAATGTCGCCGATTTCGTCTAAGAAAAGGGTCCCGCCTTCGGCATACTGAAATTTTCCGATATGCCGCTGATCGGCCCCTGTGAAAGCGCCCTTTTCGTGGCCAAAGAATTCACTCTCAATAAGATTTTCGGGGATCGCGCCACAGTTCACCGCAACAAAAGGCTTCACCTTGCGGGGAGAATTGAAGTGGATCGCGCGGGCCACGAGCTCTTTGCCGGTCCCGTTTTCGCCACGAATCAGGACGCTGGTGTTGACCTGCCCCAATCGCTGAATGACTTGAAAAACGGAGCGCATTCCCTGGGATTTTCCCACAAATTCTTCGCCGTCGTCCAAGGTGAGTTTAGGAGAAGAGAGTCCCGTTTCCTGGACCAGAACATGGGCTTCGCTCGCTTTTTGGATTAGGTCTTCAATGTCACTTTGTTGGACCGGTTTTTCGATATAGTTGTAGGCGCCATCGCGCATCGCTTCGACGGCATCTCGGATATTCCCATGGGCTGTAATGATGAGCACGGAAACAGAGGGGTCAAAGGTGTGAATTTCTCGTAAAACTTCGAGTCCCGAAATTCCAGGCAGATTGACGTCCAGCAGAACAATATGAATCGTCGCGGGGTTATCGGTTCCTCGCTCGCGGATAATTCGGAGGGCTTCTTCGCCGTCTTGCGCTTCAAAAACATTATGCCTAAGCGAAGTCAAAATTTGAGTAAGAGATTCCCGCAGTTCTTTTTCGTCATCGACGACAAGAACATTGAGCGAATAGGCAAAAGAAGGAGCCGCTGCGCACATTTGGGGCCATCATAATGGAGTGAGACGAAAAGGAAAACTGCAAAAACAGAGTTGGGCTGAATTAACCCGTAGACTCGGTTTCTTCGGGGGGAGACACCTGGACGGGGATCGAAAAAGAGAAGGTAGTTCCCTTGCCCTCAGTGCTCTGGACTCGAATGGTTCCACCATGAAGTTCGATAAAGAACTTGGAGAGGTATAATCCCAATCCAGTGCCTTTGACTTGCTCTTTTAAAGGTCGCAGGAGACGGCTGAACTTGCGAAACATCTGGGGCAGCTGGTCTTTGGGGATCCCGGGACCAAAGTCCTCGACTTCGACCTTCACGAAACCTTCTTCTTCGAAGGACCTGACAATGACGTTAGAATTGGGGGGACTATACTTGATCGCATTGTCGATGAGATTGGTCAAAACCTGGCGCATGAGGTCTTCGTCGCATTCGATTGAGAAGAGGGGCTCTAAAGACTCCTCGATTGAAATGTTCTTCTGTTGCGCGATGGGCCGCAAACGCTTGAGAGCCTGCTGAATCAGAAGGTTGATGTCATTGGATTTCATATTCAGAATCACCTTCTGTGATTCAATGCGCGAAAGGTTGAGGATGCTGGTAATGTAGTTCTTTAGTTCATTATTGCTGTTTTCGATGGAGTCAAAAAGCTCTTTCCAATCCCCCCGATCTTCGACGGGAAGTTGCGTCTCTCGGCGCAAGCGTTCGACCACGGCCTGGATTTTTGCAATCGGGGTTTTGAGATCGTGACTGACCAAGGAAAGAAAGTTCGTTTTCATTTGATCCAACTCGCGCAAGTACTGCGATTGCTTAAGCGCCCGCCACTGGAGGTTCTCTTGAAGGGCTTGGCGAAAGCCGGTGAAAACAAGGTACGTGATGAGCAGTGAGGCACCCACATTGGCTGAAGGGATGTAAATATCAAAAGCCTGAAAAATGATCTGGAATAAAATGACCGTGACCGCAATCCCGGTGCCGCTGACGGCGATGGAACTAATCAATACGGGGTAGGTTACAATGTAGAAGGAAGCGATAAAAACCATGAGCAGAACCAGAATGGCTTGGATCGCGAATCCTGCTCTTAAGATGGGGTTCCCATCCACCACGGTTTCGATATCGTTGGCGATGACTTCTGCCCTTCCCATTTCTCCAAAGGGGGTTCTCAAAATGGGCGAATAATCGGTGTCTTCACTCAAAAGGATGTTTTTACCGCTAAAAGAAGGGCAATCGTGTGAGAGGGTGAAATTCTCAGAATCCTCCGACTTCACTCCAATCTGGCAGCGCCGAAATGAACCGGACTCCCCGATGTAGTTAATAAGGTGAGGGGTCCGAAGCTGGGAAAGCGCTTTGGGGTCTTGTTTAGACTGAAGATAAGCCTTGAAAGTAATGGAGGAGCCGCCTTTGGGTAAAAGAATGGCGGATCGGACTACTCCATCTGAGTCAATGATCAGGTCTCGCGAGGTGTGTTGGTTGTCTGCAATGACGATCCTGGCCCCTTGCTTGCGGAGGGTGTCCTCAATAAAGTGGAGTGCTTTTGGGGAGTTAAATGTGTTGGCCTCCAAGTCTACCAGAAGGGTTCTGGGGGGGCGAGAGAGGCGGCCTCTGAGCGCCATGCGCGCTGAATAGATCCTGTTCTCCAGTTCCGTAAGCGGAATCAGTGCGAGCAAAAAGCAGACGGCTACACGGATGAGGAAAGCTTTCGTTTTCATTGACGGCGATGTTCCTTCTATGGCTTATCTGTATTGGTATGGCATTCGTCAAGAGTCTCGTAAAATGGTTTAGCAACTTCTATCAGCGCAATGTTGACGCACGAGGTCGATTCGGGAGCGTGATTCGTCGATTTCGGCGGTTTTATATCGGCTCTTTCCGCCCGGATTACATCAAAAAATCCATTGAGCAGACTCGCGAAGGAGAATGCCATCGCACGGGAATGTGCTGTCAATTGATTTACAAGTGCCCTTTCCTGGGCCGTGACAGCGAAAACAAGACCTACTGCCGCGTTTATGGGGATTTGCGCCCGGCTAACTGCAGACATTACCCTTTTGACAAGCGGGATTCCGAAGTCGAAGGGTGTGGATATCGGTTTAAGTGATGAAAATACTAAAGGGCATTGAATTCATCGCTCATGCGTCGCCAAATCCTGTCCTTACGATTGGCAATTTTGACGGCGTTCATCTTGGGCATGCACAAATCATCAAAACGGTTTTGGAAAAGGCCAGAGCCTTCGGCGGGACTTCATTGGCGCTCACTTTTCGTCCGCACCCTCAAATTGCGTTAAAGCCTCAGTTGGATCTGCCGCTTTTGTCTTCGTATGACGAAAAACTGGAGCTCTTGGTTGCCAGCGGTCTTGATTTGATTATTGAAGAACCCTTTAGCCGCGAGTTTTCAACGGTGGCGCCTGAGCAGTTTTTTACCGATCGAATTATCCGAGGCCTTAATCCCAAGGCGATTGTCGTGGGGTATGATTTTGCCTTTGGAAATCGACGAGAAGGACATCTGGATCTGCTGAAGAGTTTGTGTGAGAAGAATGGCATCGAGTTAACCATCGTGCCTCCTTACCGCTTGGAGGGTGAGGTTGTGTCGAGCTCGCGGATTCGCCAATATCTTTTGGCGGGGGACATCCAGGGCGCCACGCGCTTGCTCGGGCGACCTTTTTCCTATCGAGGTGTAGTGGTCAAGGGAGAAGGGCGAGGGCGAAAGCTTGGATATCCTACGGCGAATCTGAAGCTTGAGAATAAACTGGTTCTTCCCTATGGGGTTTATGCCACGCGAGCGCGTTTTGGCGAGAGAGTTTTTCCAAGTGTAACGAATGTGGGCGTGCGCCCCACTTTTTTCGAAGCAGAAAAAGAAGGTGAAGCGCTCCCGGCGTTAGTTGAAACCTATTTGATCAATACGACCATTGATCTTTATGGTAGCACCCTGGATGTCTGCTTTGAGCGGCGCTTGCGCGAAGAACGTAAGTTTTCGGGGATGGATGCGCTGAAGGCTCAAATTGCGCAAGACGTGCTGGATGCAGAAAAAGCCGTAGAACCGGTTTAGTTTTGCTCAGCAGATCCCTCTCCCGAGAACATTTCTTTATCAATCTTGGATAGTACCTTTTTAAAGGTACCCGAGTCATATTTTGTCCTGCACTGTTTCATGAACTCATCAAAATCGACCGTCGAGTGATCATAAATATATTGGACCAGATCATGGGCAACAATAAACAAGGCTGAGAGTGGCGCGATATGTTTATAGGTCATTGCTCTTGGGAAACCCGAACCATCCGGTTGCTCATGATGTTGATGGACAATAAGGTCCACATCGGCCGGAATTTCTCTGAAGCTTCTGATGACCTCCATGCCCTTAAAGGGGTGTTCCTTGAACGCTTTTATCTCTGCCGGAGAAAACTGAGTCTTCTTTGACTCAAGTTCCTCAAGCGTGGAAACGGCAGCGAGTTCGTTATTGGACAGTCCGATGTCATGAAAAAAAGCCGCGAAACAAAGTTTTTGAAAAGTGGCCTCCGAGGGCCAATCCATTTTAGCTGCTATGCTGCAGGCGATGTCGGCGACGGCGACGCTGTGGCTCGTGATATATCGCCGTTTATCTCGAACAAAAGCGCGCAATATTTTCGACAGTTTTGGGTTGTTGCCCACCGATTTGATTGTAACTTTGATGCTTTCCTTCGCCAGGGCTTGAACCGCGGGAGTAAAGCCAATTCGTTTACCTAGTTCGAGTATGGCTTCATGTGCCGAGATTGCCACCTCACGGATGGCTTCTGGCGGCATGTTTTCTGTTGAGCTGATGCGAACGAGTTCCTGTTGGAAGCGGTTTACAAATTCCTCACTCTCGCTTCTCTTGACATAAAGGTATTCGACCTTCTTTTGTTTAACGTACTTTTCAAAGTCTTTAACATCGAAGGTGTCGCCTTCTTTGAAAAGTTTTACGAATTTTATTTTTGAAAGCCGAATGTAAATATCCGAACGCAGGGGGGCAACCCGGACAAGAAGGTCGGACTTGATCCGGCAGTAGTCCGATGAAGAACCGTCTGTCTTTAGCGTTCCCGACTGGATTGCCTGTGAAATGCAGCGAAAAAGATCGGGCGCTAAGTTTGCGGCGTCGACATGTCCGATCACATTGAGATCGGGAAAGGCGTGTTTTACAGATTCGTCTTTTTTTGAGAGCACGACTAAAGGAATCGTGGACTCAACGGAGAGAAGATATTTGAATAAGCGGGCACTTGATTTTTCGGTTTCACAAACGATCAAGTTGACTTCATGATCGTCCAAGAGATAGTCGATAGCGGCCTCAAAAGCAGCCGCTTGATAGGTCTCCGCCTGAAACTTGCTTTCGAGCGTGAAAGAGGTCATTTCACGCTTAGCTTTGTCGGCGATGACGACGAGGATGTTCATGGTCTGACTATACTGTTTGAATATAGAAACTGAACCAAAATTGATTTCCACATGGATTTTTTTGGATTTAGGGTACACTTTCTAGACTATGGGCAAGACGCTTCTCTCGATCTCCACTCAGTCGCGCACTCAGGACTTCGTGCTGGCGATTGCGGCGAAGGTCGGAATGAAGCCCGTGATCGTGTCGACCCCCAAGGCTGCGATCGACCATCTCAAGCAGGGAGAGGTAGGCTCGGTTTTCGTAGAGGTAGGAAAAGAGGCGGATCTCACTACTTTTGAATCTGCCTTGCAGGAGTCGGTCGGCCTTTTCTCCGATCTGGTGAATCCCAATCTTACTCATTTTATTTGTCCCCTTGACTTGGAGTCCGTGCCCTTTTTGCTGCAGAGTCCCCTTTTTGGGCATTACATTCGGCCTTCTGCGCAACCCGCTACTTCAGCGATCCAAGATGCAGAGCTTTATTCGAAGGTGGTAGCGGCAACTCTCTTGAATATGAAGGGGATTGGAACAAAAGAGCTCCTAAACCAAGGTGCCCAGGTTCAAAATGTTCGCTTGGAAGGCGCTGCTCAGAAGGCCGACATGATTCAGGCTCTTCGAACTTATCTTGCCGCAGCACAGTTTTCCTCTCGTGTGATTGCTTCAATTACAAATGGGGTTGATGAGATCCTCCTAAATGCGTTGCACACCGCGCCGGTAAACGACGAGGCTCGCGGTTTTATTTCGGGGCACGCTCAAAAGGCGCAGCCGTCTGCGCAGAATCGCAATCATGTCGAGGTCGAATTGGGTTTTGATGGGACGGCAGTGGCTATCAGTGTTCGAGACCATTATGGGACGTTGGATCGCTCACGACTCCTCGCGCATATGCCCAGACAATATCAGAAGCAGGAGTATCGGGCGGGATCTCGTCTTTCGATGTCTGGTCTTGGGATCCCTGTGATGATGAACTCGCACGGCAGCTTTATTTTCAGCTGTGATGCCCATGAGCAGACGGTGGTGACGGCCGTTTTTCGAAAAACACAAAACTTCAGGGAATTTCAAACGCAGTTTCGTTTCCTGTCAACGCAGTTCTTCTTCTAAGGGAGCAATGAATGAGATGACAATTCAACAGCGCGCTCTCCTCATCGTTGATTCGGATCCCCTCTTGGAAAAGGCATTATCCGCAGACCCTCGGTTTTCAACACAATCGGTTATTTTCGTAAATTCGCCGCGCAAGTCGGTTTCTCTTTTGGTGGATAAAGGGTCAATCTATGGCGCTATTTTTGTAAACCCTTTGATCAGCAGTCCCGGAATCTTCGAATGGATACGGACGGCGCGAAAAGCGCGTCCTTTGACTCCGCTTTTTTTGATTGAAGAAAAGACAGCCGAAAGTGCTTTTGAGAAACTGCAGCTGGAGCGGCTCGGAGTTCGCGGTGTGATTGAGAAGCCCTGCAGTTTGGAAAAACTTTGGGCGGCGGCAAAGCTTTTTCCGCTAGAGCCGGTGTCGGAAACCGCGAAGGGCCCAGTTGACATTTTCGCCGATGCGGTCTCGGAAGAGTTTCGGGCGGTGGAGATTGAAGAGTGTTTTACGGAGGTTCCTCAGCTTTTTGATGTCTATGTTCGACGGGAGTCTGGAGAATTTGTTGATATTCTGAGGGCGGGAGAGCGATTTTCGCCTAAACTTCTGCGGGCACACGCTCGCCGGGGTGTAAAGAAACTTTACATTCGCAATGACACGGTTGAACGCAGTCTGGGTTTTTGCCGAACGCTTTCGATGACCCTTCCCTATGCTCATGGCCTTTCGGCGGCTCTTCAGCAGAGATCTGAATTGAACAGTTGGGAGAGTGTGACGGATCGGCTCAAGGAGACGCGCGAGGTCAGTGCCGAAGATGTCGAAACGGCCCGAGAATTTACAGGACGAGCCTCAGAATTTGTCACGACTTTGGATTGTCGTTCGAATCTGGCGATGCGCAAGCTCTTTGATTTCGTCTCCAGCACGGATCAGGCGGTTGCCACGACGATTGTTTCAGCAAAACTCGCGCCGAACTTGGGATTGGAGAACGAGGCCTCTGTTCAGATTCTCGGGGTGGCGAGCCTGCTTCATAATATTGGCTTGTACCGACTCCCGGAGAAGCTTTGGGACGAAGATGAAACGAAAATGACCGAGAATGAGAAGGCCCTGTATCAAACTCATCCTGAGTTGGGCGCCAACATTCTGCGAAAAGTCGAGGGCATTCATCCTACGGTGATTCAAGCGGTTGCTCAACATCATGAGCGCAAAGGCGGTCGAGGATTTCCAGGGAAGGTTCTGACCGTGGGTCTAAGTCCAATTGGTGAGGCCGTAGGAATCAGTAATGAGTTCGTGAAGCTGATTTGTCGGAAGAACATAAATCCAGAAATCAATATCGAGCAAGAGCTCGACAAGAACGTTTTTCCTTTGTTTTCGCTTCCGATAGTTAGGGCTTTTAAGGCCGCTTTTTGGGGCGGGGCTTAGCCTTATCGGATACTTCAGGTGCGTCTAACCCCTGTTTCTGAAGTCGATAACGAATGCTTCTGAATGTGATGCCTAGAATTTGTGCCGCTTTTTTCTTAACCCCTTTGGCATGAAGAAGGGCGCTTTGAAGATATTCTCTTTCGACCTTTCCCAAAATTTCATCAAGCTTGATTGGGCCGGAGGTAAAATTGGGAGCCGGGATTCGAATTTCAGCTTGAGTAGGAGTGCCTTGCGCGAGTGCGGGTGCGAGCGCGTGGCTGGCGGGTGGCGCTACAGCCGAAGCTTGCGGTAACACTTCTGGA
>CAIRTR010000089.1 GCA_903881565.1 Oligoflexia bacterium
TCATGCGTGACCTCCTTCGGTTTGGTTTGGATTCCTGGTAGAACCCACTCTAACCGCGGTGAGGTCATGCTGCAATTTCAACTAAGTTTAGCATTCTGCCCGGCGGACCCCCTGGAATATGATGCTTTTGTTCATCACGTCGGGCTTCGCCCCGTCCTAGGCACCTTGGTTACGCAATACCGCGTGGGTCAAATCGTAGGAACATTTGCAAAAAAATGGACTGCCTCGCCGGATTTCAAAGAATGGCGATTTGAAATTGAGCCAGGATTCACTTTTGAAAATGGCGACCCCATCACGCCTGATGTAATTCTGCGCTCTTGGCAACGAATGGCTTACCTTCAAAAGCAGCGGCACTCTGAGTCGGGGTTCTTGGAGAGACTCATAGGATTCAAGGCACTTACTTCAATAGATCCCGACCAGTCATCTTGGCCAGGCCTTACTGTTGATGGGCAAACTCTAGTATTGCGATTTCAAGAGGGGATGCCGAAACTTCTAGAGACCATAGGCTTCGGATTGTACTCCGTAGCACACCCTTCTGATTATGACTCGAAAACTGGGCAGTGGAACAAGGCTAAGCACGCTATAGCTTCAGGTCCCTATCGGATTAAAGAGTGGAACACTGAGCGGCTAATATTGAGCTTGAGAAAGGAATATCCGGAATCGCTTCGACACAAATTTGCTGCGGAACAAATCACAATTACTTGGGCCGCTAGTGATCGCTTGAACGCAGATGTAGCCATGGGGCATTCTACGGAGAAACTAGGGCCCAATCGAAATTTTCATGGCTCCGTCCCATCCGGCATTGCGTATGTGCGCTGCCTTTCTTGGTCTACCCCTGGCAGTGTTTGCAACAATATTCAGCAACGACTGTTGATGAGAGATGTTTTCTATTCAGAAATGGAAAAGCTCGGAGGGTCACCTGTTCGCTCATTTTTCCCGTTAGCAATACGAGGGATAAAAGAAGCACCTAGCGCTTCGGATCAGAAGCATGATTTGAGCGGATCAACTGAAAAGAAGAAGCAAAATCTTCGCTTTCGGCCTAGCAAGATCCCTGCCCCCATGTCTTCCCTTTTTGAGCCTGCCGTGCTCGGCATTGCTTCACAGTTTCAACTTCCCCCGGAACCCATTGAGTTATCACAAGCTGAGGTATACGAAAATATCGAAGCAGGCCCACCTCACCACAAAGTAGATTTGGTATATCTCAGCACTGGTATTCTTATTGATGCACCAACCGATGACATCCGATTCATGTTTTTATCAAAAGAGGGCATTTTGCTCCCCGATGTTGACGGTTCCATTTCGAAAGAACTTAAGAAAGAAAACTTGGATTTCCAAAAAATAAATGAATTAATCTGGGACCAAGCTGTCATATGGCCTCTTGCCCATTTTTCTGCAGGATTGTGGGCTTCGGATGCTTTGGATTTCTCTTTGATTAACACTGCGCTACCTCCTACTGAGTTACAATGGGTGGGCACGACTCAGTGAATCTTGCGGCTTGGAAATATCGAAATATTTTCAAATCAAATGAGGGCCCTATCGAGCGAGTTTCAGAGGCCCAAATCAAATTACCTGATGGCTCCGATGGGTTTCAAGTGATGGCTTATCTCAGACCAGAGCTCCAAACATACAAAGTTGAAAAATTAGTTTATGGTGACTGCGACGGAACCGGCACTGACAAATATCGCCATGTAGCGCTTCACAAAGCCATCTCCGAGGCATTAGAGCGCTGGGCATTTTATGAAAACATGAATAACGATCGAGCTCAATCCAGCGCCTATGGCTTTGATAAAGATCCCACGACGAATGGCATGTCGGCCTTTCCAGGGTTTGGCAAGGGCACCGCACGTGAGTCTTCTCGGTTGGAAGCAATTGAGCGCTGGTCGCTCCTGAAGTGGTGGGACCAGGGTTTGCCCGTACGAGAAGTTGCTGGAATAATGGAATCCAAAGCATTCAGGATTTTGTCGCCCTGGGACAACGTCTCGGTGGTTTTGGTCTATCGCAAATGTCAGGGATTCGCGACTTATGGGTTTGCTGCGGCCAAAACTGTGTCAGCTGCGATTTGGCGGGCAGAGGTAGAACGCGCTCGAAACGAGTCCGTAATGAGTGACTATTTGTCGCAGAAGGGTAATTTGTCGACTTCTGGCGCGTTGGGCAGCGAAAAAAGGCTCCTGAGATTTGCGCAGGAAGAACATTTTCAATTTTTCCTGGAGCACATGCGGATGACTTGTTCTCAGGAGTCAGGCCTTTCTTTACCGAAAACGCTAATTGATTGTGAACTGCCAGGCGCATGGTCAAAATATGCGACAGTGTGGCGAGTGATGTTTGATTTACCTACAGAACATTACCTCGAATCAGATGATTTCTTTTTCTTTTAATGCCTGGTCCCCAGATACTGTTTCGAGCACTTGGCCTAAGCTGCCCTGAGTTCGAGGATGATTCAAGTAGCGAATATGGGGAAGCAATCAATGGTAGATCACGGTTTGAATCGATTCAACGCTACAAAGCAAGGGATCGTCATTTTCAGCGGTCTTGACGTTTACGGTGAGATTGTTATCCCTCGACTTCTTTGTCGCGATGACGACTTCGAAGGTTTCATAGCGAATCGAATGGCCTTCGCCTTCATGGGACAAAAGTTTAGTCGTATCGACAAAAGCATGAGCATTGAGCTTGCCCAACGCTAACGCTGCTTCTCTTGCCTCAAATTCACAATGTCCATATTCTGCCGGCACAGCTGCCGATGCATTGACACTTGCGATTGATAACAAAACACCCAGTGCGATTAACTTCTTCTTCATAAGATTCTCCTTTTGGATCAGATCCAATATTCGTCAAAGCGCCTTTTATGCCGCATTGCATCACTTAAGGCAAATAACCTATTTTCCGCGTAAATCCGAGAACCAAAGCTCCATTATCGCACTGTATCTATTCATCTTTTTAATACTTGACAGAATCACTCAAACAATATAAAACCACTCCTGCCTTGAGGTGGCACCGAA
>CAIRTR010000090.1 GCA_903881565.1 Oligoflexia bacterium
CCACAATCAGCGTCTCGAGCGCCTCTGTCGCCTCAGGCTCAAGCGTCACCGTGACCTTAACTGCCAGGGACGCGAGCAACAACCTCAACAGCAATCTGACAACGACAGACATCACCTTTACCAAAACTACCGGCGGCGGAATAAGTACCGGCACTTTCAGCGGTACCGTCACCAACGCAGGCTCCGGAACTTATACCAACACCTTCACCGCCATCGTCGCAGGCACGGCCACCACAATTGGCGCGACGATTGTGGGTTCTGGCGTTGTCTCGAGCGCCCTCCCCACAATCACCGTCACCGAAGGACCTGCGACCCAACTCATCACCACCACGCAACCCGCTTCTACGTACGCTGCAGGAGATCCAATCCGTGTAGTTTTGACCGCCAAAGACGCCGCAGGCAATGTCGTCACAGGATTTATCGGTGACGTCACGGGCGCAATCACGGGGGGCACCGGGACGGCAGGTGCCACGCTTACTTTTGCCACGGCTGTTGACGCTTTTTCTTCAAGCGGTATAATCACCTTCGACAACCTGGCAATCGATAAAGTCGGCGCAGTCTACACCCTGAGCTTCACTTCACCAGGGCTCAGTCCCGCCATCACCTCCTCTTTTGCCATCACCCCTGATGTGCTAGATCACTTGGCCGTAACGCCAGTCACTTATTCGCCTGACGCAGGAGCGGCAACCAACGTGACCGTCACCGCACAAGACATGTGGGGCAACACGCGAACGCCTGGTTTCACGGATATGGTAACAATCAGCTCCACCGATCCCGCCGCCACCTATAATCCCGCCAACTTCACTTATCTTGCAGCCAATGCCGGCGTAAAAGTTTTCGCAGTCACCCTTAAAACAGGTGGAGTTCAAACGATCACGGCAACTGACAGCACCACGGCCGGGATCAGCGGGATTAGCTCACCCATCACAGTCAATGTCCCTACCAACTCTACCATCAGCACAGTCATTTTGGCAGTCGCACCCGGCTCTCCAGCTACTCTCCCAGCAGACCCAGCATACACGACTGTACTCACCGCGACTGTGAAGGACATTTATGGCAATCCAATCCCCAACTCCACAAACGCCGTCACCTTGACCCTCCCTAACGGCACCACCTCTTCGAGCAATCCGCAATCCGTGGGCGCCCAAGGCACCGCAAGTTGGACACTCGCGGCCTCCACGAATGTCGGCATCTTCACCACCTACAAGGCAACCGCCAGTGCAGTCAACTCCAGCAACCTGACCCTCACGTTCATCCACCCCATCTACTTCGCAGTCACAAGCTCTGCCTCCGCCCTGACTGCCGGCGGCACCACCGACATCACTGTCACCTGCAAGAATATCCAAGATGATACCACCAACACTACTTGCACCAACACTTTTAACTTAAGCTCGACGGACACCACCCTCACAACATCCCCCTACACTCTCGTCGCGGGCGTAAAAACCATCACAACCGTTATGCTAAAAACCGCAGGTGCACAGACCCTCACCGCTAATGATATCTCCACCGCTGGTGCCATCACGGGCACTTCGGGTTCGATCACGGTGTCCGCAGGCGCGTTCAATAAATTCATCTTTACCTCGCTCCCGAATGGCCGCCCCAGTGCAGACACGAGCGTTTCACTCCTTGCGACCGACACCTACGGCAACGCAGTCTCTGGTGTGAGATCAATCACCCTCAGCTCATCAGCTGGCGCGGGAGTGATTTCAAGAGTTAACGGCACCAACATCCAGGGCAGTAGCGCCACCCTCTCCACCACCGAGGGCGGAATCGCAACCTTCGGCTACAACATCAACACTTCCAACAGTTATACTTTCACGGCCTTAAGCCCCGGCTGCGGTTCAAACTGCAGCACCATAAGCGCATACTTTGCAGTCGGCATCGACCTGATCGTTCCCATTGAGATGACGGACCTGAGCGTGGCGAGTGCCGCCACCGCTTACACCGCCGACTCCACGATGACGTCGTTCAATCCTTCGGATTACCAAGATGCCAATATGCCAGGCCTCACGACCTTTAGCACTGAAGCCATTTGCAAGAGCACGGTGGGCACGCTACTTAATATCGTGGACAACAGTGCAGCCGTCCCGACTACCAATGTCGGGTCGATCCAGATCATCATATCCACCGTTTACACACGATTCACCGGGACCTTCACGCCTGCGGCAGGTATGGGTTACTATCGGTTGCAGTTGCCTAACTCGGCAACTGTCACGTGTACCGCAGTCCGCCTGATGGTCACTCAGACCTACGCATCGAAGACTGCAATTTATTATCCTCTCACCACCGGCACACTCTCGGGCGCCGCGTACACTACTTTGCCCACCTCGACTCAAGGTATCAACACCTCCACCACTAAAATGGTTTCGAAAGTCACCTCCTCTCCTACCCCCGCTAAAACCGCTGCAACCTACGCAACCTACGCTCTGTTTCGCAAAGAAACGGCTGCCTTAATTGGCGGTGCTGGCGCAATCAGCTGGTACCCTGAAGCGGTGTTTGCGTATATGGCAACAGGTGTCAGCCTCTACTTATACAATGAAACTACTGCCACCCTCGTCCCCGGAGGCAGCAAAATGATTTACACAGCTAAAGGCGGAAACGCGGCCACCACTACGACCGGTATGTTGTATCAAGGCGCAGCCATTGCCGACTCAGTACTTACTGACGGCAACGATTTCGGGATTAGGACCTCCGGCACTTCCACGACAGTCTTCGCATCCCTTTTCCGCTCAGGGGTCTGGGCGAAGGTCACTTCCAATCTTCAAAAAGCCCGAGTCCTGTTCCGCGTGGGTCGCTCATCACTGGGCACAGCGGCTGCCTTTGGTCAGCCGGATGCAAACCGCAGAGGGATTGATCTCAACGCTTTCAGAGGATTGACCAACTCCAGTAGCGCTTATCTGGATGCAACGGCGTACTGCAAAACCGTAGGTTGCACGGGTACGATTTCACTGCTCGACGGCGGGACCGTCAATTCAGGCGTTTCAGTGACACCGGTTTACGGCGTAATCGACGGTGCTACGGCGGTTTCAGTCATCCCGACCCTAACCACACCACAACGACTCAAATCAACGGATACGCTCAAACTCGCCACTCCCGCCGCGCCCGGCGAGCGCGTCTATGTTCAAATCGGCGCCCAGCCCACGGGCACCAACTTCACCCAACTCGTCACCCCCTTTGTCGTCGTCGACACCCAATAAGAGGATCCAAGACCTTATGATGACCTCACCCTCAAAACAAGCCCAGCGCCTCGCCACACTCGTGGCCGCACTCCTCGCCACCTCACTCCTGGGATGCAGCAGAAGCTGCAGCTTTTCACCGCCCTCCAACCCGCCCTCCAACCCCACAGCCTCTGATCCCATGCAGATCAACCAAATCGAACTCGTGCAAGCGGGCGACGCCACTCACAAGGGCTGGAGCGCGCAAGTGCAGCGGCAAGAACAAAATTCGCGCGAGTGGCATATCACCCGAGGGCCGGATGGCCAACGCCCCCCCGATGGGGAGGCGGATGGTGAACTGCTGGAGACGCTCTTGATCAATTCCGCCAGTTTCAAAGCCACCGGAGGCTCCGGAACCTCGAAAACCACGACCCCCATCATAACCCCGGAACTTCGCCGCCTCACGCTCAAGCTCTGGCGCTCACGCGACTCAGTCGCCGCACCCGATCTGCTGCTCGAAGTCGGCACTCCCGCTCTGGAAAAAATCCTGCAGCGTGCGCGGGTCTTAAGCTCCTTTGATCACCTTCGCGCGCCGAATTGGGTCGGCCTCTCTTTAGAAGAACTTTCCGACATAAAAGAAATCACTTGGCGCCGCGGCCCCCACATTTATTTTATCGCCCACAAAACCGATTCCTCCTGGACGGATCAACAGTTCATGGCGACGGACAAGAAGATTACGGAGTGGTTAAAGGCGGCCGCTGTTGATCGATTCAAACGAGTGGTTGAACCCTTTGAACTCGCCCAGAGCTACAAAAAAATTCTACTCAATGCGCCCGACCTGGAGATTGTGATGAAGGACCGCAAGGACCGCGTCGTGCAGCTCAGCCTCGGGCGCGTTCACGACCGCATGATCGGCGTGAGCTCTTTTCGGCCCCACGCCGTTTTCGAAATTTTTCCCACCACGATGAAAAGTTTTCGTGTCCCCGAGTAGGGAGAAGGAAACGGCCCCCCTAGCGTCAATATTTTAACAGGTTCCTTATACCGCATTTCACGTTATGCTACTCCTACGCGCAGCCCAACCCCCCAAGGCACCCTCAGCTGACTCGACTCAGAAAATGATCTACGGAAAAAAGACCAAGCAGCCGACCTTCCTCGAAGCCCATGGCCAGAACAAGTGGATCGGCCTAATCCCCCCCCTTCTTCTCGTCTTCTCGCTGGGCTCCACCCTCGTGCTTTGGCAGAGCGTCTCTCAACGTATTCAAAATAAGAGCCAAGAGAATTTTTCAAATCGCACGGAGGAGATCAAGGCCCAGGTCATAAAAAGACTTCAGGATCACGAAAAACTTCTGCGTGGCGGATTGGGCCTTTTTAACGGGCTCGGCGACGTAAGTCGCTCGCAATGGCGGCAATACATCTCCGCGCTGGAGTTGGATCAAAATCATCCGGGCATCCAGGGAGTGGGATACGCCCAGTGGATCCTCCCCCAACACAAGCCTGCCTTTATTCGCAAAATACGCGCAGAAGGCTTTCCCGAATACACCATCAAGCCCGAAGCCGAGCGCTCCATCTATACCTCCATTATTTATCTGGAGCCGTTTAACTGGCGAAATCAGCGCGCGTTTGGCTACGACATGTATTCAGAGCCCCTTCGTCGTCAAGCCATGGACCAAGCCATGGACCAAGGGTTAGCCACGATCTCAAACAAAATCACGCTTGTTCAAGAAGTCGAAAAAGACAAACAAAATGGAATTCTGATGTATGTCCCCGTTTTTGAACGCGGCATGATTACCGACAATGTCAGCACCCGCCGCAGCGCCATCAAGGGTTTTGTCTACAGCCCGATTCGCATGACTGATTTTGTCACAGCTACGGTGGGAAAACTTGCAAGCGATATCGCCTTTGAGATTCAAGACGAAACCTCTCAACTCCCGGACAAAACCTTATACAACAGCCTCACCGCCGAGAAGCTCCCCCTCCCGCCCAAGTTCAAACCTTTTTTTCAAAAAAGCGGAACGATCGATGTTTTCAATGGCCGCATCTGGGCGTTTTCATTTAAAAGTCTGCCCGCCTTTGAAGAATCCGTGAAGAATGGCGATTCGGCTATCGTGCTTTTTTCGGGCACGATCATCAGTCTTCTCTTGTCGTTCATCGCTTTTAGCGCTCTCGGCGTTCGCCAAAAAGCCCTTGCCTTGGCTTCCCAAAAATCCGAAGAACTGATTCACAAAGAAGATTTTCTTAGGCAAATTCTCAACTCGGCGGCCGAAGCGATCTACGGCATCGATATGGAGGGGCGCTGTACATTTTGCAACCAAGCCTGCCTTGATCTTTTGGGCTACACGGCAGCCGACGAACTCATCGGCAAGAACATGCATGGGGTGGCTCACCATTCCCTCCTGGACGGAACCCCCGCCCCCCATGAGACGTGCAGAATTTATATCGCCTTTCGGCAAGAGCAACAGAGTCACTGCGATAGTGAGGTCCTCTGGAAAAAGGACGGCACCAGTTTTCCTGCCGAATACTGGTCCTACCCGCAACGCCAAAGTGGTAAAATCGTGGGCGCGGTCGTGACGTTCCTGGATATCACAGCGCGGAAACAGGCTGAAAACGAGCTCTATCGAATCAACAGTTCGTTGGAGCGCGCGACCGCCCGCGCCAACGACATGGCAATTCATGCGGACACGGCCAACGCCGCAAAAAGCGAGTTCCTCGCCAATATGAGCCACGAAATTCGCACTCCCATGAATGGTGTGATCGGCATGACTCAGTTACTCCTTCGCACTTCCTTAGACAGTAACCAGCAGCGCTATGCAGAAACAATACGCGCAAGCGGCAAAACGTTGCTGGCGCTGGTGAGCGATATCCTGGATTATTCGAAAATTGAGGCGAATAAACTGGATCTTGAAATCATTGATTTTGACTTAAGCGGCCTGCTCGACACCTTCGCGCCCGCTCATGCGATACAAGCGCATAAAAAGAATCTGGAATTTATTTGTGCCGCGGCTCCTGAGGTTCCGACCTCGCTGCAGGGCGACCCGCTGAGACTGCATCAGATCCTGAACAACCTCGTGAGCAACGCCCTCAAATTTACCCAAGTAGGCGAGATCGCCGTGCGAGTGAGCGTCGTAACGGATTCAGAGAATGACGTGCTGTTGCGGTTTTCAGTTCAGGATACGGGAATCGGAATTCCAGAGGCTCAACTCGGACGGCTGTTTGAGAAGTTCTCACAATTAAATGCGAGCACCACGCGCACGTATGGCGGTACGGGTCTCGGTCTGGCGATCTGCAAACAACTCTCTGCGATGATGGGGGGCGAGATCGGTGTCAGAAGTTTCGATGGAAAGGGTTCGGAGTTTTGGTTTACGGCGCGACTGCTCAAGCAAAAATGCCCTCCCGCGCGCCTGCAAATCCCGCCGCAATTCGTGGGCAAGCGCGTCCTGATCGTCGACGACAACAAAACCAGCCGTGAAACATTGCTCGCGCAACTCAAAGCCTGGGGCCTCCTTGCCGAAGAGGCCTCCGATGGGCCGATGGCACTCATCAAAGCCCAGCGGGCCCACGATCAGCAGGAACCTCTGGATGCGGCCCTCCTCGATATCGAAATGCCGGGGATGGATGGCCTCGCGCTCGCGCGAAGAATCAAAAGCGATGACCATCTCAAAGACCTCCCCCTGCTCCTCATGAGTTCAGCTTTATTGCAAGAAACCGGCACGCTCCCAGATCACGTCAGCGTGGCCTCCACCCTCGTCAAGCCCCTCAATCCTTTAAATCTCTTTGAGGGGTTGGCCCGCCTCTTTGGATGCTCTCTCGAAAGCCCGCCCCCTCTTTCCCCCGTCGGGAACCGCTCCCGGCACCCCATGCACTTTGCCTCCTCCCGGGTTCTACTGGTCGAAGACAATGACACCAACAAAGAGGTCGCCCAGGGAATCTTCGAAACCTTCGGCCTGAATACGGACATCGCGCGTGATGGGCTTGAAGCTCTTGAGATGCTCGCCACCAGCGAATATCAGTTGGTCTTCATGGACATCCACATGCCAAGAATGGATGGGTACGAAGCCACGCGCGAGATCCGCAGCGGACATTCCGCGGTCAAGAATCCTCACATTCCCATCATTGCGATGACCGCCAACGCGCTCCAGGGCGACCGCCAAAAATGCCTCGACACGGGGATGGATGACTATATTTCAAAACCGATCGATGTCATGCAGGTGGAGCGTATTTTGAATAAATGGCTCAAGGGCACCCCCCTGATTTTCGATCCACAAGCTTTACTCGCGCGAGTGCAGGGCAGTCATAAAATCGCAAAAAGGGTCGTAGAAATTTTTCTAAAAGATGTGCCGACGCAATTCAAAGAGCTCCAGCGCCACCTCGTTTCGGGTGATGCTAAAATGACCGAACACTTCGCGCATACGCTCAAAGGATCCGCTGCAGCCATATCCGGAGAGCAAGTGCGAACCCTTGCCTTTGCGATGGAAAATGCGGCGCAAGCAGGCGAGTTGGCACTCATCACGAGTGGCATGCATGATTTACAGGAGTCCATCGCGCGCCTTACGGAGGAACTTGAAAAATGGATGGCAACATGACCGATCGCAAACCCAAGATTCTAATCATCGAGGATAACCCGGTCGATCGCGAAGTCGCGACCGGGGTCTTAGAAGAGCACGGGTTCGACGTGGTTACCTTAGTTTCTGCGGTAAACTGCCTCGAAACGATTGTCTCCGAAAAACCCGATCTGCTTCTGCTCGACGTCATGATGCCCGAGCTCAATGGCAATGAGGCGTTAACAATAATTCGTGAAAAATTCTCGAGCATCGAACTACCGATCATCATGGTCACCGCGAAGTCAGATGCCTCCGATGTGGTCGTCTCCCTCAAAAACGGGGCAAACGATTATATCACCAAGCCCATCCAATTCGAGGTCGCCTTCAGAAGAATCCACACCCATCTGAGCCTGGCGCTTCAGGCGCAGGCGATGGCCCAGGCAAAAGAACTGGCCGCCATTCATGCCATGATTGCAACCTTCAACCATGAGATAAACAACCCCCTCAGCGCTGCTTGCATCAATTTGGATCTTCTCAAAGGCGAATCCGATACAAACCCCAGGCTCCTGAAAATCGAGGACGCGCTTTGGCGCATTGCGGATATCGTAAAAAAGATAAGCCTCGTTCTGGAAAAAAGCTCCGTTGAATACGAAAAATACGGGTCACACCTAAAAATAATTAAGCTTAAATCCTAAATCGCTACTCAGCCGCAGGCTTTAAGGCGCCATTGTGTTCAATCAACCACTCCGATAGCGGCGCAAAGACCTTCTCGTGCGACTCGCTTGAAATAAACAAATCCGCGTGCGCGACTTTGGTTTCTTTATCCCCCACCCGGATCAACTTCTTAATCTTGGACCCAATTTTCTTATACGAAAACTCGGCCGTTTGTTTCGGCACAATGCCATCCGCATTGGCCAGCACGCACAAAAAAGGCGCCGTTACTTTACCAATGGACTGAGAGATATTCACGCCCTTCAAGATCAGGTCCTTATCCTTTATCCAATGAGCCAGCTGCCGATTGATGTGACGATTCGGATCCTCAACCGTCTTGACCATCTGGCGGGCCGCGGCCGTATCGGTGATACTGGGGTTCAAATAAAGGGACAAAAGCCAAGGCGCCCTCTTCACTAAATGAGGCAGCGCAATTTCCGCAAGCCTTCTTGTCCCTTTGATTCGAACGGCGCCGGCGAGCATGGGCCAGGCAAAAAGCGCGCGCACAAACGGATTCACCTTCTCCCAGCGCAACGGCGCGCCCATCGCAACCAGCGAACCCATTCGATGGTTTTCATTCAAAACCGCCTGAACAAACATCAAGGTCCCGCCAAGGCTTGCGCCCAGAATATCGGCACGATCCGCGCCCGTCTTGGAGTACAAAAGTGCCGCATCAATGGCGGCGCCCAGATCGGTCAGCGCCAGATCCTCCATGCGATAATTCTCGCCACCGCCTACTGAAACGGAACTCCCCTGCGCTCTTAGATCCACCCGCCACACCTCAAAGCCCGCATGCGCCAGATAACTCTCCAATGAAGGCCCCGAGGAGTGGAAACTGAAGATATAAGAATTCATGCCATAACCCGGCACAATCAAAACAGGACGGCGCCCCTTTACCAAACGCAATTCATCCCAGCTTTGATGCAGCGAGAGGTGCCAACCATCGTTATTGGAAACAAAATGCCGCAAGGTTTTAAGCCCAAGGGTTTGCGAAGGAGAGCTCATAGCCCACTCCTCGGCAGCTTAACCCTCACTTCGCCATCCCCCAGCACCACGATCGCTTTTTCCGTAAAGCTCTTGAGTGCAAACCGCTGATTGTCCAAGAACAATCTCAATAAAAAACTGTTCGTACCCATTTCGTACATCGAACTCTCAGCAAAAATCTTCACCACCCCCGGCACGCCAGGATTCACGATGGTTCGCTCGGGATAAATTCCCATGCCGCCATCTTCAACCACGCCAGGATTGAGGATCGAATTGAAAATAAAATGACCGATCAAGTTTTGCGCAAAAAACTGCCCAAATTGGCCTTGAATGTTGCGCACGGCAATCATGAGATAATCCTGCCCAGAAGTCTCGCCCTCAAGATCAGGCAAATGTCCCACGCCGATCCAGAGATTCTCGCGACGCCCGTTACCTTCGCCCACCATGTAGTAGCGATAGCCGTCGTCATTTTCGTTCCACAGATAAACCGAGTCAGAGGCCGCCGAAACGGGAACCGCACTTTGCTTGCTCATATTAAGATCAACCACTAACCCTTGGTTATCGCCTCGGACGTCGAGCTTCAAAGAATCCGACCCGGCGTAAGCGCAATTGAGTCCCGCGCAGCAGAAGAATAACCAAAAAAGTGTTTTCATTAAATTTGCCCCTCAGGGCAAATCTACTTCGAAGCAGCGGGAGAGGCTACCGCTTTTTCCACGCCATGGTCAAAATACCGCTCCATGACTCTCTCGCCCTTTTCGTTATACTGCACCCAGGTGCCGTTGCGCTTTCCCTCTAAAAATTCCCCTTCAACGGCGATTTTGCCTCCAGGGTAAGTCTGCACGTATTTGCCCTGATTGAGGTAACGCCCTGAAGGGTCCTGCACCTTTTGGCAACGCTTATCGCCACGGATATTGGGATTCCATGACGTATCGCCGCCCTCGGAGCAGGGATGGCTAATGGCGCAAGCGGAGAGTCCGAGCGAAATCACAAAGAGAGCCCAAAACTTCAAAGCACTCATGCCGAGGTCCCCGTCACGCCTCGAGCGGCGCCACTCCTCGGAATCAACTCAATGCCCGGGTCTTTCCACTCATAAAGCTCGCCAATTCTCCCCATATTACCGGGGCGAATCCAGGCAAAACACTTTTTCCCATACGGTTGCGTGCACTCCACATCGTGAAACGCCGGCGACCACGTGCCCGTGTTCAAATACTCGACCCCTTCAACCTGGAGGTGCAATACCCGGTGAATATGCCCCTGCACCACACGATTAACGCGCACGATGCGCGCGCTTAAGGGCGCGACATTGATTCCTTCTGTTTGATTGGCCTCTAATTCGGACTCCACACTGCGAGCGTAGAAAATAAAAAATGGCACGAGTAAAAAAATGGGCACAATGAACCACCAATAAGAAACGGGAACAATGACGTTAAGAAGCGAGAAGAACTGAAAGCTCCCCAGGAAAATCAGCACGAGAAAAATCGCACGATCCAGCCAAAGCTCCCGCATCACTTTGATGGGATTAAAAATCGCCGGGTGCGCGAAAAGTTCACGAAGCGACCAAAGGGCTTTAGGCGAAGCATTCGAGCGCGCGGCAATATCCTCAACGCGTGCGCCAATCGTCAACGGATCGGTCATGGAACGAAGCAACCCTTCTTCGAGTGAGTAAAAAAGAGTCACCAAGGCGCCCCAAAACCAGGTCCACAAGAGAAACGGCTGGGTGCGCATCAAATAGCGATAATAGAACTGCATGTATTCCAAAAACGAACTCTTGATAAAAGAGCTATCCGCGTGGGGATTCATCAACCCGATCCCGTTGATCATGAATCGACCGGCAAGGTTCCCAAAGGGCATCCGCACATAAGTGCGTGTCCCTTTTTTGATCAAAGGATTTACCGGATTTGGACAAACACAGTAGGCATCATATTGGTTCCCATGCTCCAAAAGCGTGTCTTGATTGCTCACATAAAACCATTCGCAAAACCGAACAGAATCGGCAAACTCCGCAGGCAAGTTGAAAGCCGCGATCACTTCTTGCCGCACTGAGGGCCAATGAAGTTCCAGATCGTGATTGCCCAAAATAAAGACCACGCGATTGCCCTTCATGACGAAGTTTCGCAGCGCTTCGACGAAAACCGGATGATCGCCCAGGATCACCTGAATCTTGAAGCGCGATTTGACTTCTTCGGCCGACAGCCCGCGTCTGCGCTCTAACCAGCTCGTTCTTAAGGTTCGATCCTTGGGGAGCACCAGGATCGAATCAAAATCAAAAATATCACCATTGAGCACCAGCTCCGTGCCCTCACCCGTTTCGCGGGACATAAACTCCAAAAAGCGTTTGAAACTCTCATCAATAAAATAACTTGAACGCTTGAAACGCTTCCAGAGAGGATTGGAAGGATGCGGTTTTTCCGCGTCCGATAAATGGATATCGCTGATGACGAGGGTATGCTCGGCTTTCGAAAAATCGGCAAGTGTGCTCAGATCAGCTTCACGAGTCATTCTGCTTTTATGGTATCACAGCTTTCCGATCAGGGAGTGCGAGAAAAGAAAAGAGAAGAGGAGTGGATCGTGCGCCAACGTCTTGACGACTGAACTTTTGCCCCAGTCCGCGCGTTTTCCATGGCGTGGGGGTATGGCGCTCTGGGCGAGAATCGCCGTCCCCGATGCAACTTTTCCAGTGCGACAATGCAAATTGGCTTGAGGGCCTATTAACGGGGGGTTATTTAAGTTTCGGCAAGCGCCATGGAATGAGTCCAAGCGTGATGCGCGGAACAAATGGTCGTTAAATTCTCGAGTGTGTTTTCTCCCCCCTCGGATACAGGGATCTTGTGATGGATCTCGACCCACCTGCTTTGATTGCATCGTTTTTCAGAGTGG
>CAIRTR010000091.1 GCA_903881565.1 Oligoflexia bacterium
AAATGATCAAAGTTGAAGTTTTTAAAATGATAAGCCCGCGATAACAAGCGGGCTTTTTCATTGGTGCAGACGCAAGTGGCGGTTTCGGGAATTTCCTATTTTCTTCCTATTTCCTGTCCTACAGCCTAGGGCGCGCTTCCACAACCCAGGGAAGGAGACAAAAAAAGAGATTGAAAAGTTAAGAAATCAAGCCGCTTGAAAACCGATGCGACATCTTCCTTGAAATTTTCCGAAACTCTCAGAGAGGCCCTGCTTATTATTGGTCGTTTGGGAGCAATGGCCACACTTGACATGAACATATTTTCAACCGACTGCCGCAAATCCTACGGCGCTTGCAGCTCTCTTCAGTTGTTGATCGTGAGTAAAAAATGTCCAGCGCGCCGTTGAGTCTTGGTCTCTTAAAGCGAGCGCCGTTGACAAATGAAGAGCATCTAACGTTCCAATTATTAGGCCGAATGGCTGGGCGGCTCTGGCTAAAATTCTAGGTTGAAGCGGCACAAGCGTGATGCCTGAAAGCATTTGATCCAATGTAGCAAGCGTTTTTGTGAAGTACTCTTCAGAATCATGGTTTTCGATTTTCATCCGTTCGATGATCCGACGAGTTTCAATTCTAATAAGTTCGCTGGCAAACGGGGCAGTAATTCCATTCCAATCTGCATGGCTTAATTGCGGGGCCTGATTGAGAATTTTTGACAGGACGATGGAGGAATCAAGATAAGAACGCATTACCTCCGCGCCCTATCTTCCTGAAGTAGATCAAGTGCAGAACGGATTGGGGGCTGATCACGGGTGGGAGCGAGAACATTCCTGACTTCTACGAAACGATTCACAGGCATGATGAGACTCAATTGATCTGGCATTGTAATCGCCACAATCCGGGCTATATCCTGACCATGGTCAGTGACAATCACTGCCTGCCCCTCTTTTGCCAACCGGAGCACTTCCGATAGTTTTGCTTTTGTCTGACTGACACTAAATCGCTCAGTGCCATTAACCCCATTTTCCCGTTTGGCCGGCTTTCGATGAGAACGGTTTAGTTCTGGTCTGCTCATGACCATATTGTGACCCTTTTTTTAGATTACTGCAAGCCCTATTTTAAGACCAACGGATAGGAGGAATAGACCCCGTTTTTTCTCTTCGGCCATCCTAGGGAACCCCGGGGGACGACCTCGCCCTCAAATGGGTTTTGCGGCAGCAGCTCATTGCTTCAGGGGTGCCCGCCACGGTCGTCATGAAAATCGCGGGATGGAAGGACATGAAGACCATGCAGCGATACATTCGAATGGCCGGCGTCGACGAAGCGGTCATGGAGCATGTTGTGAACAGGGTGGATTATAGGGCGAATAAATGAATACATATGTAATTCCAATTACTTGCAGCCCCATAATTCCATGGTACAAATATCTTAGAGGCCACTCACTGAGCGGCAAGGAGTAACTAATGGAATCAAACAAAGGGAAGCTAAAAAATGGAAAACGCACAGATCCTCCATCAAATCATGACCTCCATGCTCCTTGGGACTTTTGCAGGCGTTCTGGGTTTCATCAGCGTGGGTTTTATTCTATCTCGGATATTGAAACGAAATGACATTGCGGATTTTCTTTGGGGATTGGGGTTTATCGCCATCGCGATGCTTCACTTTTTCGAAGCCGGCCCTTTGGATTTTAGAGCAACCCTGGTTCTTGGGCTCACGCTGCTATGGGGATTGCGCCTGAGCCTCCATTTGGGAATCCGCACCTTTGGCAGCCAAGGCGAGGATATTCGCTACGCCAATTGGCGAAAAGACTGGGGCAAATCAGAGCCCTTGATGGCGCTGCTTAAAGTTTTTGCGCTCCAAGGTATGATCATGGGGATCATTGCGCTTCCGCTTGCCTGGGTTCTTCGCATGCCCAGCCAAGCGCTGACGCCCTGGGATTTTATCGGCACTGCCGCATTTATTCTGGGCTTTGTTTTCGAAGCCCTTTCGGACGCGCAATTGGCTGAGTTTAAAAAGAAACCAGAAAACAAGGGCAAAGTCATGAATCAGGGTCTTTGGGCCCTGTCACGGCACCCTAACTATTTTGGAGAAGTGCTCATCTGGTGGGGCCTGTTTTTGATTTCCCTGCCACTCCCCTATGGACTGTTTACGGTGCTCTCCCCGCTTTTAATCACCTTGCTGCTCACAAAAGTTTCCGGCGTACCCATGCTGGAAAAAGTCCTGGCTGCAAAGGGCGAGGATTTTAGAAAATACGTGCAAGCCACTCCTTCTTTTTTCCCGTTTCGGTTGCGCAGTGTTTTTACATTTGCGATTATTATTGTGGCCCTCGGTGCACTGGATTTTCTCTGGCTTGGAGTGGTGATGCGCGATTTTTACCGTGAAGAAACTGCCGCAGTGGCTCGCATCGCAGCCGGACAATGGCACGTTTTGCCCTGGGCTGCGATTTTAGTCTATTTTTTCATCGCGCTCGGCGTGCAGTTCTTCGCCGTGCGCGCAAGCAAACTCGAATCCGGTTTCCGAGGGGCGCTATTGGGACTTTGTGCTTATGGCATTTACGAGTTCACCAACCTGGCGCTCGTCGCAAACTGGCCCTGGAAAATGGCCCTGGCTGATCTCCTCTGGGGCCCTGTTCTGTGCAGTTTTGCGGCCGTCACGGGATCTTGGCATTTGCATCATCCGCCCAAACTCTCGCGCCCACTCACACGGGCAGTTTCTTGACGCTCCCTTCGGCCAACGTCTCCCTGCTCCCAAACGAAACCTTGGACACTCCCAACCGCTAGGGACATACTTGGTCTGAACTAAGAACTATGCCGTGCCCGAGAGCGTTAGTAAGTAGTTATTTTTGGAGGCCGTAAGTAAATGACAAGCGATAAATCAGCGAGTACCGCTCAAGCCCAAGTGAGCATACAGAAACTCATCGACATGTCGCCGAATACGATTGGCTATTGGGATGCGGATCTCAAGAATGTTCATGCCAACAAAGCGTACATCGAATTTTTTGGAAAACCGCCTGAACAAATTCATGGGCAACACATCAGAGACGTTTTGGGGCCGGAGATTTTTGAAAAAAATCTACCCTTTCTTACCCGCGTTCTCAAAGGAGAGGTGCAAAGTTTTGAACGTGTAATTCCGTCTCCGGATCACGCCAGCGTGAAACACACGTTGACAAAATACATTCCTGACACTCTTGGAGATACTGTCGTGGGTTTTTTTGCCACTGTCACGGATGTCTCTGACCTAAAAGAGCGCGAACTTTTGCGCGATGCGATCTTAAACTCGGTAGCCGCCGAAATCGCCGTGCTGGATCGCAACGGCAACATCATCGCCGTGAACAAACGCTGGACGGAGGTTTCGATTGAAAACGGGATTGAGCCCGGAAAACCTACGCCTAACACGGATGTCGGCGCCAATTACCTTGCGGTTTGCGGGGGAGGGCCCGAGGAGCCTGCGGAAAACAAGGAGAACGATGAGGCCGGTGCCTTGATCGTCGGCAAGGGCATTCGCGCCGTACTCGAAGGCCGACTGCCCAGTTTCAGTATCGAATACCCTTGCGATTCTCCCAACAAAAGACGTTGGTTTAGTTTGAATGTCACGCCCTTGGACGGGCGAGGCGGAAGCAGTGGGAATGAATGCGTGGTAGTCTCTCACACGGATATCACCGAGCGCAAACTGCTGGAGGAGGCGCTCCAAAAAAGTGAGAAGCAGTTTTTAGAGGTGATGTACTGCTCTCCGGATGCGATTCTGCTTCTGTATAATGACGTGTTTGTGGATTGCAATCAAGCCGCGATGAAGATGCTGGGGATCTCAGAAAAATCTGAAGCTCTAGAGGCCCACCCCTCTTCTTTGTCACCGCCTTTGCAGCCAGATGGACGCGCTTCATCCGAAAAGGCCGATGCGCTCCTACGGGCAGCCCTTGAGTATGGCTTTCAGCGCTTTGAGTGGCTTCACAAGCGGCCTAATGGTGAGGTTTTTCTGGTAGAGGTTTCTCTTACGCCGATGATTTATAAGGGCAAATGGATGCTTCACGTTTTGTGGCGCGATCTTACCGAAGTGAAGCGTAAGGAACAGGAACTTGTGCATCTGAACACGCGCTTGACCTTAGCGCTTCGCGCTGGGGGCATTGGCGTGTGGGACTACGATATTTCCAGCAATGCTCTGTTTTGGGATGATCAGATGTTTGCGATGTATGGGATTGATAAGGGAAAATTTAGCCAAACTTATGATGCCTGGTCCTCGGCAGTTCATCCTGACGATATTGGGCCGGCCAATGCCGAATTCGAATCGGTGATTGCAGGCAAGAAGGAATACGATACGGAGTTTCGCGTCGTCTGGCCCAATGGTTCCATTCGCCATATAAGAGCGCTTGCCACAGTTCAGCGCGATGCAAGTGGTGCGGCCTTGCGCGTGGTCGGCGCCAATTGGGATATCACGAAGCAAAGAGAAGATGAGCAGGTCCTAAGCAAAGTTCAACACGCCGCCAAGCTCGTGACATTAGGTGAGATGGCTGCCGGGATGGCCCACGAAATCAATCAGCCGCTTGCAGGAATTTCCCTGGCCGCGCAGACGATTACGAAGATGAAGAAAAAAAACGTGCTTACCGATAGCGAACTTCAAATGGCGATTACGGATATTCAGACTTCGGTTAATCGGGCAAGCAAAGTGATCACCAACGTCCGTAAGTTTGCGCGCCAGGATATCGCGACTTACAGTCTCATTGATCTTAATGAAACGATCACCTCTGCAATGGTCCTGATGGGGGAGCAGCTCAGGGTTTGGGCGATCGACGTTACGGTTGAGCTTGGCAAGGATCTGCCCCCGATCCTGGGTGAGCCTTTTCAGCTGCAACAGGTTTGGATCAACATCATCTCCAACGCCCGAGACGCGCTTGAGGAAAAGGCCACCGCTGGGGTGTACGCAAAGTGTATCAAGATTAGCTCCAAACCCGCAAAAGAGCCGGGGCGCATTCTCGTTCAGATCTCCGACAACGGTGCCGGCATGAGCGAAGAAGTGCGTATGAGGATTTTTGAGCCGTTCTTCACAACCAAACCCGTGGGTAAAGGCACGGGCTTGGGATTGTCGATCACGTTCGGAATTCTGGAAGCCCACAAGGCAAGCGTTGAGGTCGAAAGTGCGCCTCAAGAAGGGGCGACCTTCATCATCAGTTTTCCAGTTTCGAGTTAACTGAGCAGTTCGCGAATCTTTTTCAAAAGTTCACTCACGATTACGGGCCCCGTTTCACTGCAGGCCCACTTCGGTGTAAATCGCCACGTGGTCCGAGAGTTCACTCCAAGGTGCTTCCGTCAGCGCGCGGGTTTTCAGAATCTCGACACCGCGCAAATAAATCCGGTCAAGCCGCAACACCGGCAACCATGCCGGAAAGGTCCGGGCGTGCATGCCGTCGGTTTGGTGGAAAGCCTCGACGACGCCGAGTCTTTTTTTCAGGGTGGGTGAAATTCTCTGCCGCCAGTCATTGAAGTCGCCTCCAATAATCAGAGGGGCGTTTTTTGGCACCAGGCTGTTGATTCGATCGCAGAGCAGGTCGACCTGCTTGCGGCGGTCCCACTCAAAAAGCCCCAGATGCAGACAGATGGCGTGAAGGGATTCGCTTTTCCCGGGCAGAGCGATCACGGCGTGCAACAGTCCCCGGCGTTCGAGTCGGCTCATCGAAATATCGAGATTGTCCCAGGATGTGATCGGATATTTGCTCAGGATTGCATTGCCGTGATGCCCCGATGTGTAGACCGCGTTTTTTCCGTAAGCATAATGTGGCCAGAGTTTATCGCCTAAAAACTCGAACTGTGAAGTAGTGGGCCACTGCTTTACCTTGGACGCATGCTTTGCGTGATGGCCGAGAACCTCCTGCAGCAGGACCAGATCCGCATGAACAGCCTCGATCGAATGTTTGATTTTTCGAAGCACGAATTGCTGGTTATTGGCGCTGAATCCCTTGTGAATGTTGTAGGACAGAATCTTCAAGTGCTTCATGAATCCGTCCCCTTCACAGCCAGTACTTCAATTTTAAAAGGAGCCATTCTAGTACATGAAGCATGAGTGAGCGGCGCCCCCAGGTTTTTCCCTCGATCTGGGCCGACTTCTTGACGTCGTCCAGAAAATGGTCGTGCAGGGAGCGCATCGAGGAGGGATCGGTCAGGGTGACATCGACCTCGAGGTCGTGAATCAGGCTGCGATGATTGAGATTGCTGGAACCTACGGTGGCCCAGTTGTCGATGATGACGGTCTTGGAATGAAGTGTGCTGGGTAGGTATTCATAAATTTTAACGCCCATTTTGAGAAGGGTGGAATAAAACCCTCCATTCACCCAGCGCATGAAAAATATGTCATTTCTCGCGGGAACCAGAAGCCGAACATCGACGCCCGACTGGCTTGAAAAACGAAGAGCCCGCAACAATGAACGGGCCGGCACAAAATAGGGACTGGTGATCCATACGTGATGACGGGCACCGACGATGCGATCAATCAGATCGAGATAGTTTCCCCGTCGTCGCCGCCACGAATCATTCAAACGAATCAGAGAACTAGGAAGATAAGCGCCGCCGACCTCATTGAGTCGAAGATCTCGCGCAGCCCTTATTTTCGGAAACCAGGCCTTTTCAAAGGCGCTTTTTAAAAATTGAATGTCATGACCTTTGACGAGCACTGAGGTATCGCGCCAGGCCTGATCCCCCTCCTGGGTCTTCAAATAGACCGCGTCGACATTCATGCCCCCCACAAATGCGGTTTTTTCGTCCACGACGCAAACTTTGCGGTGATTGCGGCGATTCAGGTTTCGAAGGGGAGAGAGAAAATAAACGCGGTGGTAGATTTTAGCTTCAATCCCTTTGTCCTGGAGAAGTCTGAGCGTCGCCGGCCGCCATTGTGAAGAGCCCATGCCATCAATCATGAGGCGAACGCGAACGCCACGCTTTGCGGCCGCGGCCAAGGTTTCCAGAATTTTATCTCCGAGCGCGTCACTTCGAAAAATATACATCTCGAGGTCAACCGACCTCTGAGCGTTGGCGATTGCATGAATCAGACTCGAAAAGAAGTGATCTCCAGAGTAAAAGAGTTGCTCATGATCCCAGCGCCTCATAAGGCCACTATACAGCAACCCGGGTCACGGGTGCCAAATATAAACTGCTCCCTTAGCGTGTGCCTGAAAAGGTGAATGAGTAAGTTATTTCGGGCGACTAGCCATCTCTGCTTGTTTCTACACAAATTTTGAAGAACGCAAGCACACCCTGGGGGATCAGTTTACGGAGAGCATGTTTTTTAAGGAGATTTCGCCTAAACCATAATAGTTCCGGGAAAATCCCGCACTCTGATACCCTACAAGATCACGCATCTGTTTTGCCGATTTTCGACGCCGGGCCCAGAAGAATCCAAAGGTATAAAAATGACACGGAAAACAACTCTCCTTCTAGGAAAATCAAAGAATCTAACGAAAACAAAGAAGGCAAAGGGCCCTGAGAGAGTTGCTGAGCGCATGGGATCGTTAGAAAAGTTTCGTCGGATGGCGACCGTTATTGAAGACTCCAACGATGCGATCACCTTCCAGGATTTGGAAGGCAACATCCTGGCCTGGAACAAGGGCGCGGAAATCATTTACGGATATTCGCAAGCCGAAGCCCTTCGCATGAATATCGTCGATACGGTTCCCCCTGATTATCAAGCAGAAGCACGGGGTTTTCTGGCCTCCCTAAAAAGGGGAGAATTACTGCCCAATTTGGAGACCAAAAGAAAACACAAAGACGGCCGGATCATCGATGTCTGGCTCACCAATACGAAACTTACGGATGACAAAGGAACGTTAACAGGGCTTGCCACAACCGAACGCGACATTACCGCGCAAACGAAAACGCTAGAAAAGTTTCGCCGAATGGCGACGGTCATTCAAGATTCCAATGATGCGATCACTTTTCAGGATCTCGATGGCAAGATCTTGGCCTGGAACCGGGGCGCCGAAATCATGTACGGCTATTCAGAAGCTGAAGCGCTGAGCAAGAACATCGTGGATACCGTTCCGACCGAATATCAAGCAGAAGCCCGGGGATTCCTGGCCTCACTAAAACGCGGAGAGTTAGTGCCCAATTTGGAGACCAAAAGAAAACACAAAGACGGTCGAATTATTGATGTCTGGCTCACCAATACAAAGCTTACCGACGATAAAGGCAACCTCACGGGGATTGCCACGACCGAGCGAGACATCACGGAAAGAAAGCACGGCGAAGCCGCCCTCAGAGAAAAGGCGCGCGAGCTTGAGTTTCTCCGCGAAGGCCAAATCACGCTCTCGGACAAAATGCGAGGAGAACAAGATGTTGCGCGCTTAGGCCAAAGCGTTCTGAGTCACCTTGCGCCGTTCTTGAGTGCCCAGATGGGCGCTTTTTACTATGTGACCGAAGAAAAGACGCTCAAGCGCGTGAGCGGTTATGCCTACACAAAACATGAGGATAACGAAAAGACGATTGCCCTGGGAGAGGGCTTGGTCGGCCAGGCCGCGCTCGCTTCTTTTGGCTCCTGTTTTTTATGAGGGCGAAGTCAATGGGGTGATCGAACTGGCTTCTTTAGCCTCTTTTTCCGAACACCAAAAGACTTTTTTGGAGCACGTGTCTGAGAATATCGGGATTGCGATCAACACTTCGATTAGCCGAAAAAAGCAGCAAGAGCTTCTTGAAAAATCTCAGGGACTGGCAGAGGAACTTCAAGCTCAGCAAGAACAAATGAAAACCACCAACGACGAGCTTGAGGAGCAATCGCGCGCCCTTCAAGTGTACCAGACCAAACTTAAAAGTCAGCAATCGGAGCTTGAGCAAACCAATGAACAGCTTGAAGAGCAAACTCAGGCGCTTGAACAGCAACGCGACGTTTTAAATATAAATAATGAAGCCCTGAACAAAGCGCAAACGCGTCTTGAAGAGCGCTCCGCCGAAGTTCAAAGATCAAGCAAATACAAATCGGAGTTCTTGGCCAATATGTCCCACGAACTTCGGACCCCGTTGAATAGTTCGTTGATCCTGGCGAAGCTTCTCGCGGATAACGCCGGCGGCAATTTGACCGCCGAGCAGATCCAGTACGCCCAATCCATTTCGTCTGCGGGCAATGACCTGCTTAACCTCATCAATGACATTTTGGATCTCTCAAAAGTGGAGGCTGGAAAACTTGAGATGAGGCTCGAGAGCGTGTCTCTTGCCAAAGTCTTAGAGACCCTAGCGAAGACTTTTCAACCTTTAGCTAGGGAAAAAAAGCTCATCTTTCAAATTCAATCCGACCCCGAATTGCCTGAAACGATGTCTACGGATCGTCAACGATTGGAGCAAATCCTAAAGAATCTGCTTTCCAATGCGTTTAAGTTTACGGAAAAAGGCCAGATCACGCTGCACCTCTCTCGGCGCTCAGACGGGAGATTGTCATTTGCAGTGATCGACACCGGGATCGGCGTCCAAAAAGCCCAGCAAGAAGTGATCTTTGAAGCGTTTCGTCAAGCGGACGGGACGACCAACCGAAAATACGGAGGCACGGGCCTCGGGCTTTCAATCTCCCGAGATCTCGCCAGACTTCTGGGAGGGAGTGTTGAGGTCCAGAGTGTGCCCGGAGAAGGAAGCCGCTTCACCCTGCTTTTACCCGAAGCCTATGACGAGTCCCGCATCGCGGCGGCATCTCCGAAGGGCTATTCGTCCTCTCCAACTTCAATCTCGTCTTCAAACGCCGATCAGGTTGTCCCGCGAGTAGCGCGAGTCAAGCCCGTGCCATTCGCAGATGATCGCGGCGTGCTTAAATCACCTTTGGCGTCTCCTGGACGCACTTTTCTGGTGATCGAAGATGAGCCGCAGTTTGCCCAAATCCTTTTTGAGCTAGCCCACGAACTTCACTACAAGTGTCTCGTCGCTCAAGACGCCGAAGAGGGACTTGCGCTGGTTCAAAGTCTAAGGCCCGACGCGATCTTGCTCGACATGAGGCTTCCCGATCAATCGGGGCTCATGGTGCTGGATCATCTCAAAGAAGATCCGACGACCCGACACATCCCGGTCCATGTTGTGTCCGCGCATGACTATCATGACTATAAGGACAAAGCCCTTCAGATGGGGGCGATCGGGTATATTATTAAGCCCGTTAAACGCGAAGCGCTCAAGGCTGCCTTTAACAAAATCGAAGCCAAACTTTCCCAAAAACTCAAACGCGTCTTGATTGTCGAGGACGATAAGCTTCAAAGAGAAAGTATCGTCAAACTTCTCGCGGATTCAGACATCGAGATCACCGCGGTTGGACTGGCGCGCGAGGCTCTGGATGCCTTCAAAAAGTCCGTCTATGACTGCTGCGTGATTGATCTAAAACTCCCGGATATGTCAGGCGAAGAGCTGCTGGAAAAAATGACGGCGCAAGAAGAACCCGCTTCCCTCCCCCCTGTCATTATTTATACGGGGCGTTCCCTTTCGCGGGACGAAGAAGACCGGTTGCGGAAATATTCGCGCTCGATCATCATCAAAGAGGCCAAGTCGCCTGAGAGACTTCTGGATGAAGTCAGCCTTTTCCTCCATCGCAGCGAGGCGACGCTCTCGGTCGAAAAACAAAGAATTCTAACCACCGTACGAAACCGCAACGACCTCTTCGAAGGCAGGAGGATTCTCATTGTCGATGACGATGTTAGGAACATTTTTGCGCTGACCGCGGCCTTAGAGCAAAAAGGTGCCCTCATCGAAGTTGCGAGAAACGGCAAGGAAGCGCTGACAAAACTTGAGGAATTTCCTCAAATCGATCTCGTTCTCATGGATATCATGATGCCCGAGATGGACGGCTATCAAGCGACCCGGGAAATTAGAAAACAATTACGATTCACCAAACTGCCCATTATCGCGGTGACCGCTAAAGCGACAAAGGGCGATCAAATGCTGTGCATGGAAGCCGGCGCGGATGATTACCTCGCCAAGCCCATCGATCTTCATCAGCTCCACACGCTTCTTCGGATCTGGATGCCAAAACTGGGAAGAGATTAACGCTCATGAAGCGGACACACACTCCGGAATTTGAGATCCAACTCAAGCGTTTGCTTGAGGCGATTAATCTCAAATACGACTATGATTTTCGCCACTACGCGCTTGCGTCGATGAAGCGGCGGATGTTTCAGGCGATGAGGCAGATGAATTGCCAAACGCTCTTGTTGCTCCAGGAAAAAGTGCTTCATGATTCGGAGTGCTTCAACGATCTGCTTCAATACCTTACGATCCCTGTGAGCGAGATGTTTCGCGATCCCTCCTATTTTCTAGCACTTCGGCAGAAGGTAATCCCACTGTTGAAAACCTATCCTTCGCTTAAGATCTGGGTTGCCGGCTGCAGCACGGGTGAAGAGGTATATTCGCTGGCGATCCTTCTTCAAGAAGAAGCGTTACTGGAGCGCACGATGCTGTACGCTACCGATATCAACCCCAAAAGCCTTGAAAAGGCTGCTCTCGGGCTATTTGGGTTAAAAGAGATACAGCAAGTCACCCCCAACTACGAAAAGTCCGGAGGCAAGCACACGCTTTCGGATTATTATACGGCGGCTTCTGATTCGGTGAGTATCGATACCGCTTTGAAAAAAAATATCACCTTCGCGGATCATAGCCTGGTCACCGATGCGGTGTTTTCAGAGATGCATCTGATTTCGTGCCGAAATGTGCTCATCTATTTTGATCGCCAGCTTCAGAATCGGGCATACGGCCTTTTTCACGAGTCACTTTGCCGAAGAGGTTTCCTAGGCTTGGGCGCCAAGGAGACGATTCAGTTTTCAAACTACGCAAACAGCTTTGATTATTTTGTCAAAGAGGATCGCATTTTTCAAAAGAAGTAATAGAAACTCATGGAGATACTGATGCAGACCGAAACAGAAAAAATGCTCACGGACCCCACCCGCGCCAAAGTCAAGATCCTCCTCGTCGATGACCTGAAAAACAACCTGCTGGCCTTAGAGGGGTTACTGAGACGCGAGGACATCGAGATTTTCCAAGCTAAATCCGGAACTGAAGCCCTAGAATTGATGGTCCTGCATGAATTTGCCGTAGCGCTCATCGATGTCCATATGCCCGAGATGAACGGCTTTGAGCTTGCAGAACTTATGCGAGGGACGAAAAGAACGTTGAACATCCCGATCATTTTTGTGACTGCGGCCGCCGTCGAGCAAAGATTCGCGTTTAAGGGCTATGAGAGCGGTGCGGTGGATTTTCTCCTCAAGCCGCTCGACCCCCACGCAGTCAAAAGTAAAGTGAGCGTTTTCATCGAAATTTATCAGCAGAAGATCGAGCTCAAAAATCAACTCGAAACGATTATCCAAAATCAAAAGGAACTCGCCATTTCGCAAGCGCGGCTCTTTCAGGCCGCGAAGCTCGTCACCTTGGGCGAGATGGCTGCGGGCATGGCCCATGAGATGAATCAACCGTTGGCTGGCATCACACTTGCGATCCAGACGGTTAAGAAATTAAAAGAAAAAAATCTTCTCAACGACGAAGAACTTAAGAATGCGTTCTCTGATATCCTGACTTCGGTCACCCGCTGCACCAAGGTGATCTCTCATGTCCGGGCGTTTGCCCGACAGGAAAAACTCGACTTCAAGGAACTCAATCTCAACGAAACACTTGAAGCTTCGTTTAATCTTATGGCAGAGCAACTCAGGATCAACGGCATCGAGATAACAAAAGATTTGGGCCTGGGGCTGCCTTTGGTTCTCGGTGAACCTTTTCAATTGGAGCAAGTTTGGATCAACGCACTCACGAACTGCCGTGATGCGATGGAGGAGATGGAAAAAGCTTGCGATGGACACTACACCAAAACACTCAAGGTCACCAGCAAGCTTACCGACGAGGGCAAGTATGTGCTCGTCGAAATCTCCGATAACGGGATTGGCATGAGTGAGGAGGTTTTAAAAAAAGTTTTTGAGCCGTTCTTCACTACCAAGGAGGTAGGTAAAGGCATGGGGCTTGGGATGTCGATCAGTCACGGAATTCTCGAATCGCATCACGCAAAAATCGAAATCAAAAGTGAGCCCAAAAAAGGCACCACCCTTTCGGTCAGGTTTCTGTCAAACGTCATCCAAGTTCAACGAATTCACTTAACTTCAAATCCACCCCTCAGTCCGAGGACAAAAATATGACAGAGCTAAGGCTTTTTGTCCGTTGAATAAAACAGGCAATTCTCACTGCTTGACGAAACAAGATTAGTCCTAGATCATTTGATAATCGTTTTAGATATTATTACGAATAACAGGGAGGTTTCTATGATTTATGGAGCACCGGGTTCTACGGATGCAAAAATTAAGTACAAAGACAAGTATGATAACTTTATTGGTGGCAAATTCGTTGCGCCCGTAAAAGGACAATACTTTGATGTGATCACGCCCATTAACGGCAAGAATTATACAAAGGCGGCACGCTCGGGCGCTGAGGATATTGAGTTAGCGCTTGATGCGGCTCACAAAGCCTCCGACTCATGGGGGAAAACCTCACCTGCGGAGCGTGCCAATGTTTTACTCAAAATTGCCGATCGGATCGAAGCCAATTTAGAACTGCTCGCTTATGCCGAGACCGTCGATAACGGGAAACCCATTCGTGAAACTTTGGCGGCGGACATCCCTCTGGCGGTTGATCATTTTCGCTATTTTGCCGGTTGTGTTCGCGCGCAAGAAGGAAGTCTTAGTGATCTAAATGAAACCACGGTGGCTTACCACTATCATGAGCCTCTCGGGGTGGTTGGCCAGATTATTCCCTGGAACTTTCCCATCTTGATGGCCGCTTGGAAATTAGCGCCGGCCCTGGGCGCAGGAAACTGTGTGGTCTTAAAGCCCGCCGAATCCACTCCCATCAGTATTTTGATCCTCGCGGAGTTAATCGCCGATCTCTTACCTGCGGGCGTGTTAAATATCGTAAATGGATTTGGCCGCGAAGCTGGGATGCCCTTGGCAAACAGCAAACGAATTGCCAAAATTGCGTTTACCGGTTCAACAGCCACGGGGCGACTAGTTGCGCAAGCGGCAGCCAATAGTTTGATTCCCGCGACTCTTGAATTAGGCGGAAAATCCCCAAACATCTTCTTCAAAGATGTTTGCGATGCGGATGACGGCTTCTTGGATAAGGCGATTGAGGGCCTGGTGCTTTTTGCTTTTAATCAAGGCGAAGTTTGCACCTGTCCTTCGCGGGCATTAATTCATGAATCGATTTACGATAAATTCATGGATCGTTGTCTGGTTCGCATTAAGGCAATCAAGCAAGGCAATCCTCTGGATACGGATACGATGGTGGGCGCGCAAGCTTCAAAAGAGCAAATGACAAAAATCACCTCCTATCTTGAGGTAGGGAAAAAAGAAGGGGCGCAAGTGTTGATTGGCGGCGCGCAAGCGCAGCTGGGGGGCGATCTTGCCAATGGATACTATATTCAACCGACCGTGTTTAAAGGCCACAACAAAATGCGGATTTTCCAAGAAGAGATTTTTGGGCCCGTGCTTGCGGTGACGACCTTCAAAGATGAAGCCGAGGCCTTAGCCCTTGCTAACGAAACCATTTACGGCCTGGGCGCCGGAGTGTGGAGTCGTAACGGAAACGTCGCTTATCGAATGGGACGCGCCATTAAAGCGGGACGTGTCTGGACAAATTGTTACCATGATTACGCGGCCCATGCGGCGTTCGGGGGTTACAAAGAGTCGGGTCTGGGACGAGAAACCCATAAAGTGATCTTGAATCACTATCAGCAAACGAAGAACCTGCTCGTCAGTTATAGTGAGACGAAGTTGGGGTTCTTTTAAAAAACTGCCCCCTTGTTGTGTGGAAAAGCGAGCCTACGCCATTTCTAAGTTTCAGAAATGGCGTAGGAATTGCCAAGTACCTGAGCCATGAGTGAGAGA